>CACGEW010000005.1 GCA_902572345.1 uncultured Pelagibacteraceae bacterium
ACTTCTTTAATCATTTCAGGATCTAATGCTGATGTAGGTTCATCAAATAACATTATCTTGGGTTCCATACACAATGCTCTTGCTATTGCAGCACGTTGTTGTTGGCCGCCTGAAAGTTGCCCAGGAAATTTTAAAGCTTGATCATCAATTTGAACTCTTTTTAAATTGTTCATTGCTATTTCTTCTGCTTGTTTTTTTGGAAGTTTTTTTACCCATATAGGTGCCAAAGAACAATTGTCTAAAATAGATAAGTGAGGAAACAAATTAAATTGTTGAAATACCATTCCAACTTCAGCTCTTATTTTTTCAATATTTTTTGTGCTTTCAGAAAGTTCTGTACCATCAACAATAATATTTCCCTCTTGATGCTCTTCCAATCTATTAATACATCTTATTAACGTTGACTTACCAGATCCAGATGGCCCACATATAACAATTTTTTCTTGTGGGGCTACTTCAAGATCAATATCCTTTAAAACTTGAAACTTATCAAACCATTTATTTACATTTTTAAGTTCAATTATTTTTGACATTACTATCTTTCTGTACTCAATTTTTTCTCTAAATTTTGACTGTATCTACTCATTGCATAACATATTACCCAGAAAACTAAACCTGCAAAAACATAACCTTCCATCGCCATTCCAAGCCATTTAGGATTAGTTTTTGCTAAACCTATCATACCTGCTAATTCCATCAACCCTACAACGAAAATTAATGGAGTATCTTTTACAAGAGCTAAAAGAGTGTTAGCTATTCCAGGTATCACTAATTTAAGCGCTTGAGGCAATATTATAAGTGCATTCATTCTCCAATAACCCATTCCTAAAGATTTTGCAGCTTCATATTGACCTTTTGGTAAAGCTTGTAAACCTCCTCTAACAACTTCCGCCATATATGCAGCTTCAAATAATGTGATAGCTATCAAAACTCTTATTAATTTATCAATAAAAGTTCCATCAGGTAGAAACATAGGAAACATAACAGCTGACATAAATAAAACTGTAATAAGTGGAACTCCTCTCCAAAGTTCTATAAAACCAATGGAAATATATTTTATTGCTGGCAAAGAAGATCTTCTTCCTAAGGCTAAAACTACACCAATCGGAAAACAAAAAAGTATTGCAAAAGCAGAAATAATAAAAGTTAATGAAAGACCTCCCCAGGCTGCACTTTCAACATACTCTAGCCCAAAACTTCCACCTGATATTAGTTTTATTCCTAAGAATGGAAAAACAAAAACCAGGAACAAGATAAAATATTTTTTAAGTTTTTCAGCTACAAAAAATGAAACCCCGACAACAGCAAATAAGATTAAAAAAGCTGTATTTATCCTCCATTGTTCTGCGTCAGGATATAGACCATACATAAACCTATTAAACCAAACTTTTATAAAAACCCAACAAGCACCATCACCTGTACAATCATCTTTTGAATTACCAACAAAATTAGCCTCTAAAATAAACCAGTCCAACATTGGAGGAATTGATTTTATAATAATAAAAATTGTGAAAAGTGTTAATAAAGCATTAAAATTATTAGAATTTATATTTTTATTTAAAACATCTAAAGAGCGAACACCGCTAAATTCAATTCTGATAAGATAAAATCCAATAAAGCCTAGCATTAGTGGTAAAAAATAGCTTAATTGAGAAGGCAAAAAACCCATTAAATTAAAATTAAAAAAAGCATTGATAAAAACATCTAAAAAACTCAAAGAGACAAGAAATAAACCTATAGGAACATAAGTTTTAATATTTTCTTTTGAAGGTTTTGCAATTAAATTCATTATTTTTCCTTGATAGCCATTTTTTTGTTATACCAATTCATAAACATTGAAATTGAGATACTTAAAGTCAAATAAGTAAGCATAGTGATTGAAATTATTTCAATAGCTCTTCCTGTTTGCATTAAAGCAGTCCCCGCAAAAACTAACACTATATCTGGGTAAGCAATAGCAGCTGCCAATGAAGAATTTTTTGTAAGATTTAAATACTGATTTGTAGTTGGTGGAATAATTATTCTTAATGCTTGAGGCATCACTACGAGTTTTAAAATTTGATTCTTATTTAATCCTATACTTGCTGCGGCTTCTTTTTGACCTTTGCCAACTCCCAAAATTCCAGCTCTTACATTTTCAGCAATAAATGTTGCTGTGTACATTGATAAAGCTAAAGCTAATGCAATTAATTCTGGAATTATACTTACTCCCCCTTCATAAGTATAAACTGTTGAAGACAATTGTTTTAAAACTGGATATTCAAAAGTGAGAGAGACTCCTAGAAAAAGAAATGTAATTAAAGGTATCAATATCAATGTCACTAAAGAGATAGATGTTGATGGAAGCTGTTTTCCAAATTGTTCTCTTTGTTTAGTTGCGTAAGAATTAATAAAATAAATTGCAATAAACGCAGCTATAACTGATAAAAGAAAAATATTAAAATTAGTCCATATAAATTTTGGTACATACCAGCCTTTTATCGTTAAAAATGATATATCATTAAAACTTATACCGTTTTCAGGCAAAGGAAGTGCTCGTAAAGCGGCGAAATACCAGAAAAAAATTTGTAAAATCAAAGGTATATTTCTAAAGATTTCTACATACCACTCAGCTACTTTAGCTATTAAATAGTTATCAGACAATCTAGATACTCCTACTACTACTCCAATAATTGTTGCAAAAAATATTCCTATTACTGAGACTAAAATTGTATTTAATAAACCTACTAAAAACGCTCTCCCATACGAGTGTGAACCATCATACTCGATCATTGAAAATGTAATATCAAATGATGCTTCTTGATTTAAAAAACCAAAACCAAAAGATATTCCTCTGTTGCCCATGTTAATTTGAGCATTAGTTGCAAAATAAATAATTACAGAGAGTAAAGCTAAAACAGTTATTGCTTGAGGGATTAAATCTCTTGCTTTTTTGTTTTCAATATTGAATTTTTTAAAAATCATTATTTTGAGAATAAAAAAAAGGGCCAGATAAATCCAGCCCTTTTTAATTTTATTAGCAATTATCTTGCTGGTGGTACGTAAAGAATTCCACCTTTAGTCCATAATTGATTAGGACCTCTATTAGGTAAAATTCCAGTATCAGCTATGTGTTTTTTATAGCTTTCACCGTAGTTACCAACTTGCTCGATAATTCTTAAGCTCCACTCGTTATCTAAACCGAATGCTGCACCTAATTCACCTTCGGAACCTACTAATCTTTTGATAGCTGGGTTCTCAGAGTCTTTTAGGCTAGAAGCGTTTGATGAATTAACACCGTACTCTTCTGCTTCGATCATAGTATTAAGAGACCATCTTACGATATCTTCCCATACTGCATCCCCTTGTCTTACAACAGGACCTAATGGTTCTTTAGAAATCGTTTCAGGTAATACTTTGTGCTCATCTGGATTTGACATTTTAGTTCTTTGTGCCGCTAAACCAGATTTATCTGTAGTGTAAGTATCACATCTTCCTGCATCATAAGCTTGAACTACTTCATCCGCTTTTTCAAATGCGATTGGTTCGTAACTTATGTTTTTAGAATTAAAGAAGTCTCTCATGTTAAGCTCGGTTGTCGTACCTGTGTTTGTACAAGCAGAAATACCGTTTTTGAAATCATTCACAGAATTAATTCCAGAATTTTTTCTCACCATGAAACCTTGACCATCGTAAAAGTTTACACCAACAAAAGTTAAACCAATGTCAGCATCTCTTGATAACGTCCAAGTAGTGTTACGTGCAAGAACATCGATTTCACCTGATGTTAATGCCGTAAATCTTTCTTTAGCACTTAACGGAGTGTATTTAACTTTGTCTGCATCACCTAATACAGCTGCAGCAACAGCTCTACATACGTCTACGTCAATACCAGACCAGTTTCCTGATGCATCAGCATTAGAAAATCCTGGTAGACCTTGTGAAACTCCACATTTCACAAAACCAGCTTTCTTAGTATTATCTAAAGTTTTAGATTTTTTGGAACCAGCTCCTCCTCCGCCTTGGCCGCAAGCGACTAAAAGCAAAGATGCAAATCCAACTAAAATCCAAGTTTTGATTGATTTGATCATATTATTATAATCCTCTTTAGTTATTATTATTGTTAACAATATTTTTGAAACGATGTTTCAAAACGGGTGGATTATTATCTACTTTGGTTCGAATTACAATTTTAAGCAGGCACTAAATATAGCTTGTTTTGTTGGGGTTCTCCAATATATATGATAATACCACTTGTAATTAAGGACTTTTGGTCATCTCAAACATTCTGCTAATAGTTCTTTTAAAAACTTCAGAATGTTTGTTTGATGAGCTTAAATTATTTAAATTTTCCTCAATAGATAAAGTTAGTCTAATTTTTTTTTCATAAAATATATCAATCATAGTAATAAATCTAAGTTGCTGATTAGAATTTTCATTATTAAATTTTGGGATCTCTTCAATAAAAATATGATTACAAAGATCCGAAATATTTATGTAATCCTCAGCCCCTAAATTATTATCACACAAATCTTTAAACTTAAATCGAGTAATACCAGAGTAAAAATTATTAATAATAAAATCTCTTCCTTTTGTTGTGACTATTTTATTATCTTTATTAATGTTTCTAGTAAATTCACGAAATTTCTGATTTATTTTAAAAGAAGTTTTCTCATTTAATGGAAAAAAAATTTGTTGGAGTTTTTCATTATTTTTTGTTCTATAATCGTCCTGTATTTGTAATTCCTTTTGAATAGAAAAATTTTCTATTATTGAAATAAATGGTAAAAATTGATCTCTCTGAAGTCCATCTTTGTAAAGATCATGTAGTTTTGTATTAGTAGTAATTATAATTTTAATTTTTTCCTCAAAAATTACTTCAAATAATTTACCCAATATCATTGCATCAACTATATTAGTAACTTGAAACTCATCTAAATATATTAAATCATATTTTTTCTTAAGTTCTTTTACAAAATCGGTTACCGTATTATTATCTTTCTTTTCGTGCCTAAAGTTATGAAAATTTATCATGAATTCATTAAAATGTTGTCTATGTTTCTTAATCTTTAAATTATCAAATGCAAAATTTAACAACATTGTTTTGCCTACTCCTACTTCGCCATAAAGGTAAAAACAAAGTTTTTCTTTTTTTTTAATAAATCTACTTAAAATTGTTTCTCTGTTACCTAAAAATTTTTCTAATGAATTAATAATTTTTACTTGTTGTTCGTTTACTTCAAGCTTATTAATTTCACAAAATTCTTTAAATGAATCTTGTAAAAATATTTTAGACATTTAATTAATGTTGGATAGAACTGCTTTTGCGCACTGAACTGTATTGCTTGAACCGTGAAGATCTTTTGTTCGATTTTCTTTAACTGATAAAGTTTTTTCAATTGAATTTAATATAGATTTTGCTGCTTCTTTTTCTCCTAAATGATCAAGCATTAATGCACCTGACCATATTTGCCCTATTGGATTTGCAATACCTTTACCAGCAATATCTGGTGCTGAACCATGAACTGGCTCAAATAACGAGGGATACTTATTTTCAGGATTAATGTTTCCTGACGGTGCGATACCTATAGTGCCGGTGCAGGCTGGGCCTAAATCTGATAAAATATCTCCAAACAAATTTGATGCAACCACTACATCAAACCACTCAGGAGTTAAAACAAATCTAGCAGTTAAAATATCTATATGAAATTGATCAGTTTTGATTTCAGGATATTTTTTTTTCATAATATCAAACCTTTCATCCCAAAATGGCATTGTAATTGAAATACCATTTGATTTTGTTGCATTAGTTACTTTTTTTCTTCCTTTAGATTTAGCTAATTCAAATGCGTATTTTTGAACTCTATCAACACCCTGTCTAGACATTATTGTTTCTTGAACGGCAATCTCTCTTTCAGTATCTGCGTACATTCTGCCTCCAACTGAGGAATATTCTCCCTCCGTGTTTTCTCTTACTATTAACATATCTATATCGCCTGGTTTTTTGTTTGCTAAAGGACACGGCACTCCATTAAATAATTTCACAGGTCTTAAATTTACATATTGATCAAATTCTCTTCTAAATTTTAACAATGATCCCCATAAACTAATATGGTCTGGGACTTTTGAAGGATCCCCCACTGCTCCGAAAAAGATTGCGTCATGAGATCCAATTTTTTCTTTCCAATCATCAGGAAGCATTTTTCCATATTTTTGATAATATTCACATGAAGAAAAATCAAATTCATCAAATTGAATTTGAAACTGATGTTTTTTAGCAGTTTCTTTTAAAATCTTCAAACTTTCTGGAAGAACCTCCTTGCCTATTCCGTCTCCAGCAATAGATGCAATTTTATATTTCTTCATTTAAGCAAATTTTTCTCTATAGAAATGTATTGGATCATACAATTCGGTGAATGCTTCACAATATTTAGACATTCTGGTGAATCGAAAAGGAATTTCTCCATTGAACATCTCTATATTGTTAGTATTTTTAGTTTTGAATTCTATAATAAGCTTATCATTTTTTTTTATCTTATTATTATTAAAATAAGACTTATAATAAATATTTTGATCTAATGTTATTCTCACATCTTTTATTTGATAATATTCACGAGTATATTCTATAATTAAATTAGGAAAACAATTTCCGTAAATATTATCATATATTCCTTTTTTAAGATAGTTGTTGAAATTGTTTAAATTGGTTTCTAAGGTTTTTTTATATTTACCTTCTGCGCTATTTATTTTGTATTCTAAACACCACGATTTTTTATCTTCATCTGGATAGTTTCTTAGCCTAATTTTTTTTCTAGGAACAACACCTTCCTCAGAGTCTTTAAACATTTTATATTTTGAATTTTCAAAGTAAATGCTTCTTATACGTCTTTTGGGAAAAATAGATTTTCCGTTCATTTTCTTTATTAAATTTCTTATTTCGATGTAATTTACTCTAGCAAGTATAATTTTTTCCTCTTTTCTAAAACTCATAAATTATTAGATTTTAATATTTCAATATTAGATTTATCATCAACTTCAATTTTTTTCGAGAACTCTTTACATTTAAAGTTTTTAACTTGAATTAAACCACCAGAAAATTCTTGTTTTTTATTATAAGCCTGTAAACAATACTCTGAATTACTTGAAAAAAAATTGTTAATTTTAACTTCTGCAAAATCTTTTGAGGCCACGACTGATTTAGATTTAATTGAATTAAGACTATTTACATTTATATTGCTCAATTCACCTGCTGATATACCTTTATCACCACAATTTATCAAATCTATATCTTCAATTCTGTAATCTCCAAATGAAAAATCGGAACAGTCATTTCCGCTATTTTTAATATTAATTTTTTTAAAATAAAGTTTTGAAAAATCTCCATCCAATCCATCAAAAGATGAATTTGTAATATTTATTTTATCAATTGATCCATTTGATCTAATAAAATTAATTGAGTCTTCACATTTGGCATCTTTTGTATTTATTTTTATATTTGCAACTTCCATATCAATCAATGATATGCATCCGGTTAGTCCGTTCGAGTCCCTTCTGATAATTTTAGATTTTTCAATTATCAAAGTATCTGTAAAATTTATTTCCCAGTCTTTCATATTGCCTTCAAAAATTACAATTTTACCTGACTTTTTAGATTTTATGATTTCAATTTTTTTTTTATTTTTATCTACTGTGAAATCAATGCCGCCAAACTTTTTAATCTTAAAATTATCAAACTGATATTCTTTCACTTGCAAAAATTTATTGAATTCTTTATTTCCAAACCATCCGTCAAAAATATCTTTTTTCTTATTTTTTCCAAGAAATATAAATTTTTTCTCTTTTTCTTTATATTTTTGAGAAATTAAATCTATAATTTTACTTTTATCTATTTTTAGATTCTTGCAGTTTTCACTCAATATATTACAAGCTAAATATTCATTATTATGTTTTCCATTATATACTAGTAATCTATTGGCTTTATTAATTGAATTATCTTTAATAAATAAATTGTCGAAAATTTTTTTATTTTTAATATAAATTAAATTATTGTCTACTTTTTTTGTTTTTATAATTTTGTCTGCTTGTAAATTCTTTAAAAAGTTTAAATTGAATAAAATTTGATCGATATATTTATCAAGAGTCTCTTTTTTAATTTTTACTCCTCTAGTTTTTAGTTTTAAGTGAAAACTTTTTTTGTCAATTTCATTTATTAAATCGTGAGCTTCTTCAGCAGTTGATGTAGAAACTTTAGGCACCTTACCTTTAAACATACCTGGATAATAAATATCTGGATTTTTATAAATTATTGAAATATTTTTACCTTCTAAATATTCCTTTTTTTTTAATTTGTTATCTTTATCCAATAAATCTGCTTGTCCATCGTAATAAATTGGAAAAAATTTTTTTGATATTGTATCAAAATATATTCTTCTATTACCAGGAGTGAATGCATGTGTTGCATCCATTGAAATTAAAATTGTATCAAAGATTTTGAAATCTTTAAAAGAATTTTTATAAATAGTATTTTCTGCTGCGCCAACAAAATCTATCAGATCATCAGTATCAACATCACCCTGATCATAAAGAACGAGCTCATTTAAAATTGAAACACCAAATTCTGTTAAATATTTTTCATTTTTACCTTTTGAAATAAATTGATTGTTTATAGGTTTAAATTGGTGATTAAATACGGATCTTTTAATATTATATTTTTGCTTATCACTAAAAGTGAATCTTTCATCACCTCTATAAACGGGATTTTCAATTTGATTATTAATTTCAATAAATTCCTTAACTATTTTCTCCTGAAAAATAAATTTTTTACTTTTATCATTGTAAGTTACTTGAACATTGGCCGTTCTAGGTGATAAAAAATTTATTTCATTTAAAAGAGTAGTTGCAATAACTTCATTATCGTATCCTCTTGTTATTGGTTTAAAAAGTATAAACTTTACTATCCCAAAAATATGACCATCTACTAAATTTACATTTAAGCTTGGAAGAAAATTCTCTGAGCGATGATCAGCTAAATCACCATGGGGCCTGATTTTTGCTTTAATAAAACATTTTTTTTGTTTGTCTAACCCAACTACAATTCTGGCATCAACTCTTTTTCTAGTTTCATAAAATTTGTAATCGGAATTAAATTTTATTTGATTTTTTTTTGCTAAAATTTCTTCCTCAAGAAGTAATGTCTTCCATCTTCGATTATCTGAAATAATAATCTCTAAATTTATTTTTTTAAATTCATTTGGATGTAATTGTAAGCTTTCTGAATAATTTAATTCATTACATTTTGGTATGCTGTTAATTTTAGTTTTTTTTATAATTTTATTTTGGTCGAAAACTATTTTTAAAATAATTGAAAATAGTAAAAATAAAAAAAAATACGAAACAATTCTTTTTACCATTTAAGATTGCAAATCAGCTTTTACATTCACTATTCTTTTATCTTCTCTTATTTTTTTTTCAAAATCCTTTAATTCATTTCTTTCATTAAAAACAAGTCTGTAATAGTGATCATTTTTTTCATGATAAAAATAAATCAATGATTTTGAGTTTTCAATTTCATCAATTCGCTCACTACTATTAATTTCAATTGAATAGTTTAAATTTCCATCTCCGAAAGAATAGTCAAATAAATTTAAACCAAACTTTCTAGTTATTATATTCGATAAACGTATTCCAAAAATTACAGAAACAATTAATAAAAAAAGCAGAAATGCTAAATTCAAAGATACACTACAAGTTATTCCTAAAGTTAATAAACTAAAAAACATTACTAATTCAAATGGACTTTTTACTGGATTTCTGAATCGTACTATTGATAATGCACCAATCATCCCAAGTGATAAAGCTATGTCAGATTTAATTACTGAAGTAATAATTAATGCTATAGATGGTAACAAAATATAAGTGCCAAGATGATGATAAGTGTTTGCCCATCTTTGACCCGATAAAACTAAAGATTGTCTGATAATAATTCCACTTATAGTTAAAAACAGTATTTTTATAAAATATGGATGTTGTAAATATTCGCTAAAATTTATAAGACTCATATTTAATTAATTAACTTTTTTTCCCAGCTTATACAACTTTTTACTATTTTACCAAGATTATTGAATTTTGGTGTCCATTTAATGAATTTAATCAATTTCTCATTTGAGGCAATAATTTTAACCAGATCGTTTTTTCTTCTTTTTGCGAATATAATATCAACTTTTTTAGTTGTTTGACTTTTAAACTCTTTCGCTACGTCCAAAACTGAGGTGCCTTTATTGTATCCACAGTTGAGAATCTTTGAAATTTTTAATTTATCAATTTTTTTTAAAATTAAAAAATGTATTTCAGCTATATCTGCGACATGTATGAAATCTCTAATACATGAACCATCTTTAGTTTTATAATCTGATCCATAAATTCTTAATTTCGGATTATTTTTCAAAATTTCTCTGGAAAAATTTTTAAATAAATGATCGCTTTTTTTATTGATCAATCCAAATTTACCTGACGGACTAGAGCCAGCTATATTGAAATATCTCAATATACCATAATTAATCTGATTTTTTTTTGCAAATTCCTTAATTAATTTTTCTGCTTTTAATTTTGTTTTTCCATATACACTTTTTGGTTTTATTATTGAATTTTCTGATACTCTATATTGTCCTTCTTTATAAATGGCTGCGGTAGATGAAAATATAAAATTTTTGACACCTGTTTGCTTACATGCATTGAGAATTTTTTTTGTTCCTAATACATTGTTCTTATAATATTTATCTGGTTTTTTTTGCCCTTCTTCAATAATTAAATTAGCTGCTAAATGTATTATAGAGTCAATATTGAATTTTTTAATTAAATTATTTATCTTTAATTGATTTCGAATATTTATTTTAAAAAATTTGGCTTTTCTATTTAAAAGTTTTTTGTGACCAGTAGATAAATTATCAACTATAAAAACTTTTTTATTTTTTTTTAATAGAATTTCTGCAACATGAGAGCCTATATAACCTGCGCCGCCAGTAATTAGAATATTTTTAATCATATTATTAAGTTATATTAAACAACTTCTTTCCTAAAGGGCTTAATGGTTTCTGTGGAACTAAATCTTTACCAATTTTTTTTTTAGTTAATTCAAGTAGTTTTTTTGCTAACCCTTGTTTTCTAAAAGCTGGATTAACAAATATATATTCAATCTCACCATTATTATTAAAGCGAATAAACCCTATCGTCGTGTTTTTATTTTTAAATGTAATAACTCCATCATTTTCACTTATTAAATAATTTGAGATTTCATTTTTACTCATAAAATGGCGCGCCCTGAAGGATTCGAACCTACGACCCTCGGTTTAGAAAACCGATGCTCTATCCAACTGAGCTAAGGGCGCATAAATTATATCTTTTACTTAAAAACACACTAGATGGTCAATATAAATCGGTGTCTTTACTCCAAATTTTTCTTCAACCTCATGTTGATGGATATGATGGGAATGTACAAATACAGGTATTAAATCATCATTTTTAGTTTTTAGTGTATAAATAAAATTAGTTCCTCTAAATTTTCTGTCAATTATTTCTAGTTTTAAATTGCTTTTATCATCATGTTCTAAATCGTCTGGTTGTACTAACAATTTTACAGCAGTTCCTTTTTTATATTTTTTTACAAAATTTCCTTTAATCACTCCTAAGCACTTATGTTCAACACTGCTATCATTTAAAACTGTAGCATCCACTAATATTCCTCTATTTAAAAAATTTACCACTTCAATAGAATTTGGATAATGATAAATATTGTATGGTGTATCAAATTGCTTCATAGTTTGGCTTAAGAGTATTCCACAATAATCAGCCATGTAAAAAGCTTCGTAGGAATCGTGGGTTACTATGATTGTGGTAATTTTCTTCTCTTTTAAAATCTTTTTTATATTTTGTTGTAATTCAACTTTTAAGCTTTCATCAACATTTGAAAAAGGCTCATCAAGTAGAAGTAGATCTGGTTTTGACATCAACGATCTTGCCAGTGAAACTCTTTGTGCTTCACCCGCGCTTACTTGGTGAGGGTATTTTTTCGCTAAACCCTCTAAATGCAAAAGTTTAATTAATTCGTCTGACTCAAAATTGTAATTTGCATTTCTATTTCTTTTTGCACCAAAATTAATATTTTCTAAAATTGTATAGTGAGGGAATAAACTGTTATCTTGAAATGAGAGAGCTACATTTCTTTTTTCAGGTTCAATGTGATCAATTTCAGATGATAAAAGTCTCCCCTTTAAAAAAATCTTACCTTTAGGTATTTTTTGTAATCCAGCGATTGATCTAAGTATTGTTGTTTTTCCTATACCAGAAGGTCCTAATAAACAAATGATATCACCCTCATTTTTAATAGTAAGATTAAAATCTAATACTTTATTTTTTTTACTAGCCACAAAAGTGGTATTATTGATTTCAAGAAAGTTAATAGACATATATTGAATATAATATTATTTTTCAGAAAGTATATGCTTAGAGGTGAAAAATATTAAAATTCCAGACCAAAAGATAAGCAATAATGAAGGAAGCGCTGCCGCTTCAAGCAAATCTTGTGATGCATATGCGTAAGCTTTTGTTGCAAAAGTCTCAAAATTAAAAGGTCTAAGTATTAAAGTAATTGGTAATTCCTTAATGATTTCAATAGCAATTAAAATACTAACTAAATAAATACTGTTTTTTAAATTAGGAATATGAACTTTTCTGAAAGTTCTAAATTTTGAATATCCTAATAAGTAAGAACTATCGTCAATGGACTGATTTATTTTAAGATAGCTCGATTTTATTCCATTAAATGCCAGAGAATAGAATCTAATAAAATATGCAGCTATTAATCCAAATATTGATCCAATAAATATACTCTTGATGCTTATCAGACCAAAATTGTTAGTAAGAATATCACTTAACCACGAAAAAAATGAAATAAATGCTACGGCTAATATAACCCCAGGTATCGCATAACCTGAAATTGAAAACATACTTAAATTATCTAATATTTTACTTTTTGATATTCTGTTTCCAAAATTAATTAAAAAGGCTAACGAAATTAATACTAGACTAGCAAGAAATACTAATAATAAAGTATTTAAATTTAGTTCTAATATGTTCGTGTCTTGGAAATATTTAGGAAATTTAGCTGTCCAATAAATCATCTGGCTTAATGGAAATATAAAACTCAATAAAAAAATAAGTGAGCAAAAGAATATCGGATATAATGATTTTTTTCCCTTCAACTCAATTTTTGGTATTTTGCGAAAACCTGCATTAGTATTTTGATGATATTTTGCACCTCCACGTGAGTAATTTTCAACTAAAAATAAAGATAATATAATAATTAAAAGAATAAATGATAATTGATTAGCTGTATTCAAATCATCAAAAGCCAACCAAGAATTATAAATTCCAGTAGTTAAAGTTGAAACACTAAAAAAAGAAACTGTTCCAAAATCAGATAAACACTCCATAGCGACCAAAGATAAACCAGCTACAATTGCAGGTCTTGCTGAAGGTAATATGATTCTGAAAAAACTCTCTTTTGCAGATAAGCCTAAATTTTTACTCACTTCGATTAAGTTATTTGATTGGTGGTAAAATGAAGCTCGAGTTAAAACATAAACATATCCAAATAATGAAAAAGACATTGAAATAATTGCACCAAATATTCCATCAAATTTTGGTATATGTTTATTATAATTATATTCACCAAATATCCATGTTAATAAAGAGAACAAAGACCCATAGTTTTCAAAAAAAGCAGTTAAAGAGTATGCATAAATATAAGCAGGAACAGCGAATGATAATATTAGTGACCATTTAAAAAAATTTACTCCCCAAAAATTATAAAATGACACGAAGTAAGCAGAGAGCACCCCAAAAATAAAAGTTAAGGATAAAACCCCAAATAAAATTATTGTAGAATTTATTATGTAATCTTTTAAAAATGTTGATTTTAAAAGTTCCATATACTCACTTGTAGAACTAAAATAACTTGAAAAAACAGTTAATATTGGAATTGCAACAAATAAAGATACCGCAAATGAACTAATATACCAAAAATTTGGTTTTTTATTTATCATTTGAAGGGGTTTAAGACTTGAATTAAAAAACGTCAATTACTTATTTTTCTTTAAATATTGAGGAAACTATACTTTTAATCTCTTGTATTTTCATTTCGGAAAGATCTCTACTCGCAATTTTTCTCTGCATTTTTTTAACTTCATTCATACAAGGCGAACATCCAGTTTTCAAACTGTTCAAATTCACATCTTTTTTTAATGTTCGCCTCATAACTTAACTAACAACTTTGGGTCTTACTTCCAACCTGCGCCTGTCATTGCTGCAAGAGCGTCGGCTTGTAATTTACCGTAGTTAACGACTTTAGTTTTAAGATCTTGTTTAAAATCTAACCCCATATTAACTACTAGTGGATGCGGTGAAACACCTGCAATCATTGGATACTCAAAAGTATTATTTACTATGTGGTTTTGTGCTTCTTCACTTAGTAAAAATTCTACTAATTTTATCGCATTAGCTTTATTTGGTGCTCCTTTAACAAGTCCTGCACCACTAATGTTCATGTGGGTTCCTCTGCCATCTTGATTTGGAAAGAAAGGTTTAACTTTTTTAGCTGCTGCTTGCTGCTCAGGTCCTTTTTTACCTGATAGCATAAGTGCTAAATAGTAAGTATTAGCTACAGCTATATCCGCTTCGCCTGCTGCTACTGCAAGTATTTGAGCTCTATCATTTCCTTTTGGTGCTCTTGCCATATTAGCAACCATACCTTTTGACCAGTCAGCTACAGCTCCTTTACCATTGTTTTTTATTAAAGATGCCACTAAAGACTGGTTGTAGATATTGTTAGACGCTCTTATAACAACTCTGCCTTTCCATTTTGGATCAGCTAAGCTTTCATAAGTTAAACCTGCTAATTCAGCTCCTGATACTCTCTCCGGTGCGAAATAAACTATACGTGCTCTTTTTGCTATACCTGTCCATTTAGAAGTTCTAAAATTACTCGGTACAGCAGATTTAATAACTTTTGTGTTTAACCCACCTTGAAGCATTCCTTTAGCATCAAAAGCTCCTAATCTTCCTGCATCAGCAGTTATATAAAGGTCGGCTACACTGTCGGCACCTTCCTCTATTATTCTTTTCTCTAAAGCACCAGATTTTCCAGATATTACGTTTACTTTAATACCAGTTTTAGCTGTGAACTTTTCGTATAATTGAACATCAGAGTCATAATGTCTTGCACTGAAAATATTTACTTCATTAGCAAATAAACTAGAAACAAATGCAAATAACAATAAAACTGATGTTAATGTAACTTTTTTCATATTTTTCATCTTTCTTCTTTAGATTGATAATGATTTGCATTTACAGTATAATGAGAATGATTATCATTAGCAATATTGTCGCAGATTAAAAATTACATTAATTAAAAAACTATAAGTTGCCTGATAAAAGAAAATAGAGTTATATAAATTGTGCTTCAAATAAATCCAAAAAAATTTCAGCCTATTAAAAATAAATCTATTCCTAATGCAATGAGGCCTAAATTTAGAAATAAAGCGCAATCAAATATTTATTTCCTATCTCAAAGAAAAGTATCAGGTGAAAAAAAAGAAAAAATTTTAAAAAATGTTAAAATAATAGCTATTTTAACTATTCTTTTAGCTGGTGGATATTTTTTATCTAACTAATTTTAGCTGATACGAAACCAAGTTTATCAATAACACCTTTATAAATTCCTTTTCCTAAAATTGGAACAACACCAACAGAAGAACCTGTAAAAACATAAAAATTATTTTTAAGTTTGATTTTATCTTTTTGTAATTTTTTTAATACAAATAATAACGAATTTAATGGGTTCACATAAACTGTATTAGTGTTACCATGCACAGATTGATTTATTTTTTTATTATAAATTTTTGTATTTAGATTTTTTATATTTTGGTTTTTATATTCTTTTTTTGGACCAATTACAAATTTTACATTACCCCCAAAATCTGAACATAAATCACCAAGACTTTTAATACCCTTTTTTCTTTGTCTGTAACCAACAACTTCTATACATGGTGCTATATGTGTTATAAATTTTTTTATATTTTTTTTTGTAGCTTTTTGCTTCAAATTAAAAAAATTTTTTTTGATCAAATAGCATACTTCTAATTCGATGCCCAAAGTAAATTTATTTATTTTTACAGTTTTTTTATTTTTTAAAACATTATGTTTATAAACAGTTGCATAGAAAGGTTCTTTTTCTTTAAGTTTTTTTAAAACAGGGATCCCTGTACCAGCTGCTTTAAAACCGCTAATTGGTTTTTTTATTTTGCTTTCACATAACTTTCTAAACTTTTGTGCTTGAGATAGTTTTTTAATATATCTTGATGGAAGAGGTGAAATAATTTTATTTTTTAAAAAGGCGTTTACTATTTTATCTGCAAATTTATTTAAATTTTTATCAGGCATTAAATATCATCTCCAATATAAATATCTAAAGATAATGCAGTTTCTACTAATGAGTCTTTTCTTTCAACATTTTTATATGTGCTAATTCCTTCATCAATTGGCACATCGACTACTTTTCTGTCTTTCCAAGCTACCATTCTATCAAATTTTTTTTGATTTAATAAGTCAACAGCATAAACTCCAAATGCACTTGCTAAAATTCTATCACTTGCAGTGGGAGGTGCTCCACGCTGTACATGTCCCAAAGAAGTTACTCTACATTCAACGTCAGTTTTTTTCATTAATTCTTGCGCGATGTAATCTCCAATTCCGCCCAATCTCTTTTCTCCGTCCATATACTTATGCAAAACAGTACTACCATCTTCTTTTTTAACTGCCTCCGCAACTACGATTAAAGAATGTTGTATGTCATGTTTCTTCATAGAATTAAGTTTTTTGATTATGCCATCTATTGAATATTTTATTTCAGGTATAAGTATAATATCTGCTCCGCCTGCAATACCAGCGTTTAAAGCTATATGACCTGCATCTCTACCCATTACTTCAAGTATCATTGATCGTCTGTGACTTGCTGCAGTTGATTGAAGGTTATCTAAAGCTTGAGTTGCAACGTCAACGGCTGTATGAAAACCAATAGAGCTTTCTGTTGCCCCAACATCATTATCTATGGTTTTTGGTATAGCTACGATTTTCATATCACCCTCTTTAGCAAGTCTTTTTAAAATTTGCATGCTGCCATCACCTCCTATAATAATAAGACCGTCAAGTTTCAATTGGTGATAACCCTCTATAATTTCCTTTGATCTATCCAAATTTTTTCCATTTTTAGAGGGAAATTTAAATGGGTTTCCTTTATTAGTTGACCCTAAAAAAGTACCTCCCTGTCTTAGAAGATATCCTCCAAAAGTTTTATGAGTTAATTGAACAGCTGCGACTGGTCTTTTCATTAATCCGGCAGTCCCGTCTCTTATACCGAAAACGTCCATATTATATTTGTTTTTTGCCCTATAAAAGATTGATCTGATTGCAGCATTGAGACCGCCGCAATCCCCTCCACTCGTAAGAATTCCAATCTTTTTATTTGTCATTTTATTTTATTTAAATTTTTCTTAAATATTTTTTTTTGGAATAAAGATGTTATAACATAAAAATTTCATAATGGAAAAAAAAGCCAAAATTATCGCTACTTTAGGGCCAGCTATTTATAGTAATACTAAACTTAAACAACTTGTAAATCTTGGAGTTGATGCTTTTAGAATTAATTTTAGTCATAAAACCCAAGGGATAGATAAGATTGTTTCAAAGATTAGAAAAATAGAAAGATCTTCAAATAAAAAATTATCTTTAATAGCAGACCTTCAAGGAGTGAAGCTTCGTGTTGGAAATATCAAAGGAGATAGTCAAAGAATAAGATATAATCAAAAATATATTTTTGATACAAAAAAAATTATTGGTGATCTTTCAAGAATAAATTTTCCTTATCCAAAAATTCTTAAAAAATTAAAAATAGGTAATAAAATCTTGATTGATGATGGAAAATTTACTTTTGTTGTTACTGGTAAAAAAGGTTTAGCCGTGTCAACAATTTGCAAAAGCCAAAACTGCTTTATGAAAAGTAATAAAAGTGTTCATGTTCCTAATTTTGATATCGCCTTTGATAAATTAACTGCTAAAGATAAAAAAGATATTAAAACTGCAATTAAGCTTGGCTGTAATTGGATCGCACTTTCATATCTTCAAAATGAAAAGTTAATTCTTGAAGCAAGAAAATTAATAAAAAAAGATATGGGTATTATTTCAAAAATTGAAAATAAACATGCATTAAAAAATATTATTAAGATAATAAAAGCCACGGACTCAATTATGATTGCTCGGGGTGACTTAGCTATTGATATTGGTCATAGTGAGGTGCCAAAAGTTCAATTAAGTCTTATAAAAAAATGCTCTCAATTTTCTAAATCTGTAATCGTAGCCACCCAAATGTTGGAAAGTATGATTGAAAACAATACAGCAACCAGAGCTGAAATTAATGACATAGCTACAGCAATTTTTCAAGGAGCGGACACGGTAATGTTATCTGCTGAAGCTGCAATAGGTAAATTTCCAACTCAAGCTGTTTCAACAATGACTAAAACTATACTTTCAACTGAGAAATATAAAAGACAACATATTGAAGATTTCAAAAATTCAATAATTTCTAATAAGGATCCTGTAAAATCTATTTTACTTTCTGTGAAAGATATTGCTTATAATCCAGATGTTAAAGCAATCATTGTTTTTTCTAATTCTGGTAAATCTGCAAAATTAGTTTCCGCGATGAGACCTGCAGCAAAAGTAGTTACAATTTCACCTAACATAAATGTTTCAAGGCAAGTCTCTTTGCTTTGGGGCGTTCAATCTATTAATAGCCGTGATGCAAGCGGTTGGAAAGACATGATGTCTATTTCAAAAGAAATAATAAAAAGGCTTAAATTTATCAAAAAAAATGATTTTGTTGTAATTACAGCTGGTTTACCTTTCGGAAAAGCTGGTATGACAAATATGGTTAGACTTTATAAAGTAGGTACTTAATGGAAAATAAATATAGTATTGAAGAAATTCTAAGTGCCATTGACGATCTCCAAAAAATTAAAAAAGAAAAAAAAATAATTTCAATTAATAATACTCCTAAGAATGATAGTTCAATTATTCCAAAAGATACTTTAAAATTAATTGAGGAAGCTGAGAAAAATAAAAGTTAAATTAAGCTAGCAATTTGAATAGCTGTATCACACATTCTGTTAGAGAATCCCCATTCATTATCGTACCAAGAGAGTACTCTACTAAATTTCCCTTTAATAACCTGAGTCTGAGTTAAATCAAAAATTGAACTGTGCGGATTATGATTAAAATCTTTTGAAACTAATGGAGCTGAGTTTGTTGCTAAAATACCTTTAAGAGGACCATTAGCAGCTTTACTCATTGCATCATTAATACTTTCAGCTGTTACTTCCTTATTTGGCACAAAAGTAAGATCAATTAAAGATACATTAGGAGTTGGTACTCTTATTGCAGTACCGTCTAGTTTTCCTTTAAGACTTGGTAAAACTAAACTCATAGCTTTAGCAGCACCTGTTGAAGTAGGTATCATTGCATCCCCCGAAGCTCTTGCTCTTCTAAGGTCTTTGTGAAGCGTGTCTAATAATTTTTGATCTCCAGTATAACTGTGAATTGTGGTCATGTAGCCATACTCTATTCCAAAAGTATTTTCTAAAACCATAGCTACTGGGGCTAAACAATTTGTTGTACACGACCCATTTGAAATAACATTATGTTCTTTTGTTAATTCTTTGCTATTAACCCCTTGAACAACTGTAAAATCTACCTCTTTAGCAGGAGCAGAAATAATTACTTTTTTAGCACCAGCATCGATATGTTTGCCTGCTGAAGCTTTATCCAAAAAGAAACCTGTACACTCTAAAACAACATCGGCACCAATCTTTCCCCATGGAAGTTTAGCAGGATCTCTTTCAGCAAAAACTTTTATATTTTGATCTCCTATTTGAAACCCTTCAGATGAAGTTTTAACTTCTTGAGTTAAAGTTCCATGCGTACTATCAAATTTAATTAAATGTGCATTAGCTTCGATTGAGCCAAGATCATTAATACCTACTACTTGAATTTTACCTTTATAATTTTCTAGAAGAGCTCTTAAAATTAATCTTCCTATTCTTCCAAATCCGTTTATACCGACTTTAACCATCATTTTTTTATACGTATTTAAACACTAGTACGAAATAAGCAACACAAATAATTGTTGCTATCCACAACATACTGCCTACAAGACCAAGCCACGCCAAATGTATAAATGCACTTCCTAATAAAGAAACAAAAAGTCTGTCTCCTCTTGTCGTGTCTAATCCTAAAATTCCTTTTCTCGGATTACCTCCTGGAGAATATTTTTCCCAAATTAACATTACGGTTATGCAAAGAGCTATGAAGATAAAGAATGATGCAGTTTGCCATGTCCACGCCATCCACGAAAATAAATCAAAATCAAAAAAACCTTTTTCTTTTGCTTTTCCAACATCTCCCCAAGTAGCTGCGTGTAATCTATTAAAAATCATACTCTTCCCATCGCAAACCCTTTGGCAATATAATTTCTTACAAAGTAAATTACTATTGCACCTGGAATTATTGTTAAACTTCCCGCAGCTGCTAGCAAACCAAGCTCATATCCAGATGTGCTTGCGGTTCTTGTCATAGTCGCTGCTATTGGTTTAGCTTCTGTAGCTGTTAATGTTTTAGCTAATAATAGTTCAACCCAAGAAAACATAAAACAGAAAAACATAGTAATACCTATTCCTGCAGCAATTGTAGGAATGAATATTTTAAAGAAAAATCTATTAAAAGAATAACCATCTACGTAGGCCGTTTCATCTAACTCTTTTGGAACTGCAGACATGAATCCCTCTAAAATCCAAACAGCTAAAGGAATATTAAATAAACAATGTGATAGGGCAACAGCGATATGAGTATCAAATAAATTTACTGATGAATAAAATTGGAAGAATGGTAAAGCAAATACTGCAGGGGGCGCCATTCGATTAGTTAAAAGCCAGAAAAATAAATGTTTGTCCCCTAAAAATTTATACCTAGAAAAAGCGTAAGCAGCAGGTAAAGCAGCTGCAACTGATATAACCGTATTAAAAACTGTGTAGGTAATTGAGTTAACGTATCCCATATACCAAGTACTATCTGTAAAGATCTTTACATAGTTTTCAGTCGTAAATTCTCGTGGCCATAAAGAATAAGTATTAATAATCTCAGTCGTTGTTTTAAAAGACATATTGATTAACCAATAAATTGGCAGCATTAAAAAGATTATATAAAGTGTCGGTACTAACCATTTATATTTCTTCATGACTTCACCTCATTTTTCATCATTAAACTATAAAACACCCAACAAACTAAAAGCACTATAAAGAAATAAATTAATGACATCGCAGCTGCAGGGCCTAAATCAAATTGACCTAAAGCCATCTTAACTAAATCTATTGATAAAAATGCTGTAGCATTTCCTGGACCGCCACCTGTTAATACGAATGGTTCGGTGTAAATCATAAAGCTATCCATAAATCTTAAAAGAATAGCCAAGGTTAAAACTTTTTTCATTTTCGGAAGTTCTATATATCTGAAAGTTGCCCAACGGCTTGCACCATCAATTTCTGCAGCTTGATAATAAGCTGGTTGAATTGAGTTTAATCCAGCATAAGATAAAAGTACTACTAGTGAAGTCCAATGCCAAACGTCCATCAGAATTGTAGTAAACCAAGCATCACCAGGTTGTTGTGTAAAATTGAAATCAAATCCAATGGCATTTAAAGAATAACCAAGAAAACCGATGTCAGGTAATGCAAAAATATTCCACATTGCGCCTACAACATTCCATGGAATTAAAAGAGGCATTGACATTAAAATTAAACAAACTGGAACACCCCAACCTTTTTTTGGCATTGTTAAAGCGATACCAATCCCTAGTGGAATCTGAATTAATAAAATTATAAATGTGAAAGCAATTTGCCTTCCTAAGGCATCATGAAAACGTTCGGATAAGAGAATTTGTTTAAACCATCTTGTTCCTTCCCAAGCAAATACGTTATTACCAAACGTCTCTTGGAATGAGTAATTAACTACAGTCATTAATGGAATAGCTGCGTTGAATGCAACAAGTACAAACACAGGAACAACAAAGAACCAAGCTTTTTGATTAATAGTTTTATTCATTATTCAATTATCCAGTTATCTCCATAAACGTAAGTATATTTTTGATCAAAGTTAATATGAGCACTCCCGCTAGGAATTTCTGTAGAGGCGTTAGATAAAACTTTGATTGTTCCTCCACTACATTCTGTATCAATTATTTTGTGTCTTCCAGTATTGCTAACTCTTTTTACTTTGACGGGAATACCTTTGTCAGAAAAATTAATAAATTCTGGTCTTATTCCTAATTGCGTTGTTTTATAATTATTTTTTTTAATATTTGAGTTACTTTGTATTTCTTGTCCAGCAAAATTAATTTGACCATTTTTTATTTGGCAAGGTAAAATGTTCATACCTGGAGAACCGATAAAGTGACCAACAAAAGTATGTTTCGGCTTCTCGAATAATTCTACAGGAGTTCCAGTTTGAACTATTTGCCCTTCGTGCATAACTACAACCTGATCTGCAAATGTTAAAGCTTCTGTTTGATCATGCGTAACGTAAATCATTGTTCTATTAATTTTTTGATGTAATTCTTTTAGTTTAGATCTTAAAATCCATTTAAGATGTGGATCAATTACAGTCAAAGGTTCATCAAACATAATTACATTTACATCTGATCTCACTAATCCTCTGCCCAACGAAATTTTTTGTTTTCCATCTGCTGTAAGGCCAGAAGCTCTATTGTCTAATGTTGATGTTAACTCTAACATTTCTGCTATTTCTCTAACTTTAGAGTCAATTTCTGTATCTGAAAGATTTCTATTTTTTAAAGGAAAAGCTAAATTATTATAAACTGTCATCGTGTCGTAGATTACAGGGAATTGAAATATTTGAGCTATATCCCTTTCAACTGGATTTAAAGAAGTTACGTTTTTATCATCAAATAAAATATCCCCTTTTGATGGTTTAATTAATCCTGAAATGATATTTAACAGTGTTGTCTTCCCGCATCCTGAGGGACCTAATAAAGCGTATGCTCCTCCATCTTTCCAATCAATGTTGATGTCTCTTAATACTAAATCTGCATCTGTATAATCAGGAACATAACTATGACTTAAATTATTTAATGTAATTTTAGCCATGGTTTACCAATCTGTTATTTTCGTCAAAATATAAAAATTCATCTACATTCATAAATAATTTTGTATTTTCACCAATGTTTTTTTGTTGAATACCATTTGATAAAGAAACCCAATTTAAGTTTCCATTAGTAAAATGTATTAAACTTTCTGAGCCACTAAGCTCAGAAATTAAAACTTTACCATTAATTTCAACAGTATTATTTCCCTCTTTGTAAGTTGTTATGTTATGTGGTCTAATTCCTATTTTATAATTTCCATCTTTAATTTTGACATTAGATTTCCACTGAACACTGTTGTCGTTTAACTTGCAGGTGTCTCCGTTTTTAGAAATTTCTGCAATATTCATTGGTGGATCACTGAAAACTTTTGCTGAAGTTAAATTTTCAGGTTTATTATAAACATCTAAAGTCTTTCCGTATTGAATGATTTTTCCTTCTAGAATTGTAGCTGTATTTCCACCAATCATGAGAGCGTCAGATGGTTCTGTTGTTGCATAAACAACAATGCATTCTCTATCTTCAAATAATTTTGGAAGTTCTTCTCTTAATTCTTCTCGAAGTTTGAAATCTAAATTAGCTAAAGGCTCATCAAGTAGTATTAAGTCTGAGTCTTTCACAAGAGCTCTCGCTAAAGCTGTTCTTTGTTGTTGGCCTCCAGATAGTTCATCTGGTTTTTTATTAAGCATTGCAGATAGTTTTAATAATTCAGCAACCTTGCCTACTCTTTCTTTAATTTCATCTGAATTAACACCTGTAATTTTTAAAGGTGAAGCTATATTTTCAAAAACTGTAAAACTCGGGTAATTAATAAATTGTTGGTAAACCATAGATACATTTCTTTTCTGCACTTGTTTACCGGTAACATTTTCTCCATTGAACCAAATCTCACCATTTGTTGGTTTGTCCAAACCTGCCATGATTTGCATTAAAGTTGTTTTTCCAGCTAACGTTGATCCAAGTAGTACGTTGATAGTATTTTTTTCTAATTTGATGTTTGTAGGATAAATATGAGTTTCTATTCCAACTTTTTTCTCAACGTTTTTTAATTCTAGGCTCATAATTTGTAATTTAGTTTTAAAAAAAGGGGGCAACAAGTGCCCCCTTTTAAATTTAGATTAACCTCTTACTATTTCCAAGCTTTCGCGTATGGAACAGTTTTTCCTTGAGGTTTCTCGTTACGTTTTGCTTTTGGTGAACCTTTTTTATTTAACCAATAAGAAGCTTCTCTTGGTTTATTAAGTCTAGGTCCACATCCACCGTATGCGTTACTACCTTTATCAGCAGCTTCCATACGAGACATAACTAGGTCCATCTCTTCTGCAAGACGATCCATAGCTTGTTGTGGAGTAAACGCACCTGAGTTTACATCTCCAATTTGTTGCCACCAGATTTGTGCTAACTTCGGATAATCCGGAACGTTAATACCTGTTGGTGACCAAATGTTTCTGTTGTCAGATCTGTAGAATTCTACAAGTCCACCTAATGCATCAGCTCTTTCTGTGAAAGATTTGTGATCAATTGAACTATCTCTAATGATAGTTAAACCAACGTGACTTTTCTTAAGATCTACAGTTTTTGATACAACGAATTGAGCGTACAACCATGCAGCTTTTCTATTTTTAACTGGTGTAGACTTAAATAAAGTCCATGATCCAGCATCTTGATATCCAAGCTTCATGCCTTGTTCCCAATAAGGTCCTTTTGGTGATGGACCCATTCTCCATAACGGCTTACCGTTACCATCAACAACTTTATTGTTAGGATTTTTTCCTACTAAAGATGCTGTGAACGCTGTGTACCAGAAAATTTGCTGAGCAACGTTTCCAGAAGATAGAGACGGTAAAGACTGATAAAAGTCCATTGCCGCTGCACCTGGAGGTGCATAGTTTCTTAACCACTCATCCCATTTTCTGATTGCGTATACTGCAGCTGGACCGTTAGCAGCTCCACCTCTTGTTACAGAAGCTCCTACAGGGTTACAAGAACCTTTTTCCATTCTTATTCCCCACTCGTCCACTGGTATTCCATTAGGTTTTCCAACGTCACCTGCTCCAGCCATTGATAACCACGCGTCAGTCATTCTCCAACCTAAGTCAGGAGCTCTCTTACCGTAGTCCATGTGACCGTATATTCTTACACCGTCAATATTTTTTACATCATTTGTAAAATATTTTGCGATGTCTTCATAAGCAGACCAGTTTAAAGGAACACCTAAGTCGTATCCGTATTTCTTTTTAAACCCTTTTTTAATTTCAGGTCTGTCAAACCAATCTTTTCTAAACCAATAAAGGTTAGCAAATTGTTGGTCAGGTAATTGATATAAATCTCCATCAGGTCCAGTTGTAAACTGTTTACCGATGAAATCATTTATATCTAAAGTTGGTAAAGTTACATCTTTACCTTCTCCAGCCATCCATTTTGTTAAATTAACTGCTTGCTGCATTCTAGCGTGAGTACCAATCAAATCAGAGTCATTGATGTACGCATCGTAAATACTTACGTTAGTTTGCATTTGTGTTTGTACAGCCATTACAACATCACCTTCACCGAGTAACTGGTGATTAACTTTAATCCCAGTAATTTCCTCAAAAGCTTTTGTTAAAACTTTTGACTCATACTCGTGCGTTGGAATAGTTTCAGACAATACTTTAATAGACATTCCTTTGAATGGCTTTGCAGCATTGTGGAACCACTCTAGTTCTTTCTCTCTCTCTTTTGCAGATAAAGTTGAAAGACTAAATTCTCCATTAGACCATTTCTTGATTGCAGCCATATGACCGTCTGCAAAAGCACTAGAAATAGTTACGATTGAAAATGACACAGCAACAGCTAAGAAAGTTTTTAATGTTTTAAACATTTTATTATTTCCCCCATTGTTGTTTTTAATGATGTTTTATTGAACCAAAATTAACCCAAAGTGTACAGAGGTTTATTGGTTAATTATACAACTTAAAGGTGTGTTAATTGCTTAAAGTTTTTTTAATTGCTGCTGACCAACCTTTTAAAAGTTTTGTTCTTAAAGGATTTTTCATCTTCGGTGAAAATTTTTTATCTAAATGCCAATTTTTAGAAATATCTTTTAATGATTTATAAACTCCAATTTGCAAACCAGCCATAAATGCTGCACCAAGAGCTGTAGTTTCTTGAACTTTAGGTCTAAGAACTTTTACATTTACTATGTCTGATAAAAATTGTGAAAACCAATTGTTCATTACCATTCCGCCATCAACTTTCACAATTTTTGGTCTTAAACCATCATGTTTCATTGCTTCAAATAAATCAAAAGTTTGATAAGCAACTGCTTCAATTGTAGCTCTCACTATTTCTTTTGGACTTGTATCTCTAGTAATACCACTTAAAACTCCTCTAGCGTTAGCATCCCAGTAAGGAGCTCCGAGACCTGTAAAAGCTGGTACCAGATAAATATTATTATTATCTTTTAATGATTTCACAATTTTTTCTGTTTCAGGAGCTTTTTTAAAAAATTTCATTCTGTCTCTCAACCATTGCACGCCTGCACCAGCTATAAAAATTGATCCTTCCATAGCATATGTTGTTTTACCATTAATTCTATATGCAATTGTAGTTAATAATCTATTTTTTGAATAAATCTTTTTACTGCCTGTATTAAGTAAAACAAATGCTCCCGTGCCATACGTGCTTTTTAAAGACCCTGGCTCAAAACAACATTGGCCAATAGTAGCTGATTGCTGATCCCCTACTACTCCATTTATTGGTATAGACTTACCTGTTATCGATGAATGAGTTTGACCAAAATCATCGGCACAATCTTTTACTTCAGGAAGAATATGTTTTTTGATCTTTAATAAATTTAAAATTGTATCATCCCATTTATTTGAGCTTATGTTGTAGATCATAGTTCTGCTTGCATTTGTTGCATCAGTTGCGTGAACTTTTCCTCGAGTTAATCTCCAGATTAAAAAACTATCGATTGTTCCAAATAATAATTGTTTTTTGCTCATTAGCTGTTTAGCTTTAGCAACATTATCTAAGATCCACTTAATTTTGGTGCCTGAGAAATAAGAGTCAATTAGCAAACCAGTTTTGTTAAAGATCATGGTATCTTTATTTTGTTTTCTTAATTTCTTACAAAACTCTTCTTGCCTACGATCTTGCCAAACTATTGCATTATAAACTGGCTTACCCGTTTTTTTATCCCATAAAACAGTCGTTTCTCTTTGATTGGTGATCCCTATACTTAAAATTTTGCCTCTTAATTTTTTAGCTTTTTGAATTACATCTTTTAAAGTTTTTAAAGTTGTTCTCCAAATCTCGTCAGGGTTATGTTCAACCCAGCCGCTCTTTGGAAAGTACTGTGTAAATTCTTTTTGTGAAGAAAAAACTGGCTTACCTTTTAAGTCAAAAAGAATTGATCTGTTCGAGGTAGTCCCCGCATCAATTGAAATTATAAATTTTTTCACCTAAATGACTCCCAGTCTAATTCAAGTTTCTTATCATCTACAATAGCATTGATCATGCCAAGCATTAAAGGTAATTTTTTTTTATCAAAATCTTCGTTTACTTTTTTTGCGATTTCTTTTGCTAAATCTGCTCCTTCAACAGTTACTTTTTCCATCTTTTTTTTTTTAGCCTCTGAAAAAGTTAGTCCTTCACCAATATAAGATCCCATTTTGGCGTTTCTTCCACCACCAGAACTAACATAAAGATCTCCTAAACCCGCTAATCCTTTAACAGTTTCCTTTTTACCTTTTAAATGCTCAACAAAAATTTCCATTTCATGAATTGATTGTTTAATTAAAGCAGATGCAGTGTTTAAATAATTTTTTTCTCTAACTTCATTAGATATATTTTGACTACACAAACCTTTAGCTGCTCCTACGGCCATTGAAAAAATATTTTTAATTGCAGCGGAAACTTCAACACCATTTAGATCATCCGAATGTGATGTATGATAATAATTTGTATTAAGCATGTCTGCAATTTTTTTAGCTGTTTGAACATTTTTGTTTGCTATGACAACGCTGGAGTGAACTCTGTTAGCTAATCCTGCAGCTAAACAAGGTCCTCCTACAGCTGAAATATCAACTTTTTTAATTCCTCTGTCTTCTAATAATCTCTCTAGTTTATCAACTAATAGTTCATATTGATTGTTGTGTATGCTTAGTCCTTTTGTAAGCATTAATAATTTTGGAATTTTACCGTTTTTATAAAGTCTGCTCAATTGATCAGCCACCCACTCAATACCTTTGGAACTTATGCCAAGGACAATTAAATCTATATTTGATTTTAAAAGCTCATCAAATTTTTCGAATTTAAAGATTTTTATTTCTTGTGGAATTTTAGTGTTTAACCCTGGATGTAAATTATTATTTTTTTGTAAATCGCCAATAAAATCATTTTCTAGGTGAGTTCCAACAATATTGATGTCGTGATTATTATCTAAGCATGGTAAAGCGAAAGCTGAACCCATAGCACCTGCACCAATAATAACAATTTTTGACATTAATCTTTAAATAGTATTTTTTTGAAAATTAAAAAAATTGATATTAGCTCAATTTTACCAATTATCATAAATAAAATTAAACTAATTTTTGAGGATGTTAATAGATTAGCAAAACTTAAATTTTGCATATTAAACATTTCAGAGTTTACAGTATTAGTTAAAGTTAATATTGATAATTTAAATGATTTCTCAAAACCAATATTATCAACT
Organism: uncultured Pelagibacteraceae bacterium; assembly: GCA_902572345.1. Classification (GTDB taxonomy): domain Bacteria; phylum Pseudomonadota; class Alphaproteobacteria; order Pelagibacterales; family Pelagibacteraceae; genus Pelagilacustribacter. The sequence goes on from CACGEW010000005.1 coordinate 28,995, forward strand.
ACTAAAAAACTTGAGAGAATAAAAAGACTTAAAAAAAAAGAAATAAATATCAAAAAAGATATTTTGACATGATCATCTGAAATTTTATTATCTGTTCCAAAGATTGTTTTGTTAATAATACTATTGGGACTTATAAGTTTAATAATTTCCAAAGAAGTTATTTTTAATAATATATAAAACCTTGTAAGTTTAATTCCTGATGAATTTGAAATTAACGATCCTCCAATAATTGTTATTAATAAAAAGTATAAACTTAAATTGTTATCAGATTTAATGAGTGAAAGTCCAGAGTTTGCTAAACTACTAGTCACACTTATTATAATATCTAACCCGTCGTAATTATTAAAATATATCAAACAACAGAATATAATACTTAATAAGATTAAGTATAAATCTTCTTTATGATCTTTAATTAAAATATTTTTATTTAAAATATTAAAAAGCAGATAAAAATTTAAGAAAGAGACTATAAATGAAAAGATTAGAATAACTTTTTGAAAATTTGTTGAAATAATTTTACTTATACTTTCTATTGGCAAAAATCCTCCACCAGAAATCAACGTCATACTTAAATTCAGTGAATTAAACAACCGAACTCCAGATAAATTTAATAAACTGAGTATTAAAATACTTAGTATAGAATATATAATAAATATTCTTAGCAAGTTATCTTTAATATTATTTTCGGAATTAAAATTACTTTCACCAGAATATGTAAGATTTGTCATTTTATAGTTGAAAGATTTATTTGAAAAAACTATCAATAAGAAAAATAAAAAAAATAAACCACCTACCCATTGAGAAGAAGATCTCCAAAGAATTAAAGTTGGATCAAGGTACTTTATATCTTTAAAAATAGAAAAACCTGTACCTGTTAACCCAGATATAGACTCAAATATGGAATTTATAAATGTTACTTGATAATTGCTTAAATAGAATGGAATAGATATCAAAAAAGATATTAAAATGTACGTAGAAATAATTAAAATTAATTGTTCAATAAAATTTATATTTTTTGGACTTTTTTTTCCATAGTAAAGAAGACATAATCCAAACAATAAAGAAACTGCTAGAGTTATAAAATATGTATTAATGCTTAAAAAATAATCAAAATACGAAGCGTATAAAATATTTATAAATGAAAGAAAGCTTATGGGAAAACAAAATAAGCTTAAATAAAAACTAATTCTTTTGAAATTCATTAATTTAAACTGTGCCCAAACTAAAAATACTCTCAACAGCTTTTAACTCTTCTCTTTTGGCCAGAAATACCACAAGGTCATTTTTCTCAAAGATAAAATTAGATCTAGGAATTATTACCTTGTCTTTTCTTATAATTGCACCAATTCTAATATCTTCAGGTAAATTTGAGTCTCGAATTTTTTTGTTTATTAATTCTGACTTTTCAGAAATTTTTGCTTCGATAAATTCATACTCCCCATCTAATAAAGAATATACTGTTCCAATGCTTCCCCTATGCACATGCTCCATAATTCTAGACACAGTAGTCATACGCGGATCAACCAAATCATCAATATTAAGTGAGTCTTGTAGAAGATTGTAATTAGTCTTATTTACTATCGCAATTGTTCTTTTTTTTAATCCTGTTTTTTCTGCCAAAACACAAACCATCATATTATTTTCATCATCATTAGTTAATGCTAAAACTGTTTCCGATCCTTCTAAATTTGCTTCTTTCAAAATTTCTTCATCTAAAGCGTCACCATTTATCACTATTGAGGAAGATAATTCGTTTGCAATTTCTTCTGCTCTTTGTTTGTTTTTTTCAATTATTTTTACCCTTACATCTTCAAAATTTTCTTCAAGCATTTTAGCAAGCTGTAAGCCTATGTTTCCACCTCCTATTATCAAAACATTTTTTGCAATTTTCTCCTCATGCCCAAAAGCTTTAAGTATAGGATTTAATTGATCGCTACTTACTACAACATAAACATTATCATCTTCCAACATCTGATCATCTTTTTTAAGATAAATAAATTTTTTTTTTCTCAGGGCTCCTAATATATTTGCTTTAAAATCTGGAAATTTCTCTGTTAATTTTTTTAATGGAATATTTTTAATTGGACAGTTTTTTTCAATTGAAATTTCTAACATTTTCACTTTATTTTTTCCGAATGGTACATTATCCAATGCTCCTGGAGCCTCTAATCTTCTATACAAAGATTTGGCTACTTCTCGCTCAGGTGAAATGATAACATCTATTGGAATATTAGATTTGTTATACAATTTACCCCATTTGCCCTCTAAAAAATCTTTTGTTCTAATACGAGCAATTTTTTTTGAAATGTTAAATAATGAACTTGCTAATTGGCAAACAATCATATTTGTTTCATCATTTCTTGTTACAGCAATTATCATATCTGCTTTCTCTGCACCGGCATTTTCTAAAACTGTAGGCAAAGTAGCTCTGCCGACTATTCCTTTTACATCCTGAGTATCGTTAATTTTTTTAATATCCTCTGATGATTGGTCTATTATTGTAACTGAGTGACCCTGAGCAGACAGTTGTTTACTAATTGAGAAACCTACTTTACCGGCCCCACATATAATAATATTCATTTTAATTTATTCCTTTAATCCCTAATGATTTTAATTTTCTGTGGAGTGCGGATCTTTCCATGCCTATAAAATCTGCAGTTTTTGAAATATTTCCATGATGTTTTTTGAGTTGGGTAGTTAAATATTCTTTTTCAAAGTGTTCTCTAGCTTCCTTTAATGGTGAGTCAAACGATTGTTTTAAGATATTTTCATTATTTGTATTAATAGACGAGAAATTTAATATGCCATCTATAACTTGATTGATTTTTTGTTTACTATCATTTGATGATAAGATGGTAATTCTTTCAACTAAATTTCTTAATTCCCTTACATTTCCAGGCCAGTTGTAAGTGTATAAACTATCATTTTTTATATCTATATCGGGAATTTGAACACCATTGATCTCTGATAGTTTTGTTTTAAAGTATTCAATTAATAAGGGTATATCTTCAGTTCTGGAAGAAAGGGAGGTTAGTTCAACAGGCATTACATTCAACCTATGATAAAGATCTTCCCTAAATTTGTTCATATTTACTAATTCATATAAATTTTGAGACGAAGATGAAATAAGTCTTATATTTACACTAATATCTTTTGATCCATTTACTCGTTTAAATTTTTGATCAATTAAAACTCTTAAAACATTTGCTTGAGTCTCAAAAGGTATTTCGGAAACCTCATCAATCAATAATGTTCCTTTATTTGCTCTCTCCAAAGCTCCAAAAGAAATATTTCCATCTTCAAACTCTTCACCAAATAACTCTTTTTCATAGGAATTTTCCTTTAACAAAGCTGCGTTAATTATTACAAAGGGTTCTTTGGCTCTTAAGGAATTTTTATGGATTTTTCTTGCAACTAATTCCTTTCCAGAACCGGTTGGCCCAGAAATAAGCACTCTACTTTCATTTAATGAAAGTTTATCAATTATTTTTTTTACTTTTATAATTGAGGGACTTTTTCCAATTAGTTCAAAAGAGTGAAATAACTTATTTTCTATAATATCTTTCTCTTTTTTTAATAGTGCTGACTCCAAACCTCTGTTAACATAATTAACAATTTTTTCTTTTGAAAAAGGTTTCTCTATAAATTCGTACGCTCCAAGCCTAATTGCCTCAACTGCAATTTGTACAGTAGCATGGCCTGAAATCATTATCACAGGAGTATGTTTGTTTATTTTATTTATGAGTTTTAATAAATCAATTCCATCCTTATCGGGCTGATCTAACTTAATATCAATTATAGCAAGATCGGGCAACCGATTATTAATTTCTATAATTGCTTGATTAAAATTAGCAGCAGAGCGGACTTTAAAATTTTGTTCCTCCAAGATATTACAAATTAAAAAACGAATATCTGGATTGTCATCTATGACTAATATTTCTTTAAGCATATATTGGTAATGAAATCTTAACTACTACACCTTTTCTTTCTTTAGAGTTTTTAATTGAAAATGTTCCAGAATGCTCATTAATTATTTTTGTTACGATTGGTAGTCCTAAACCAGTTCCTGTTTTTTTAGTTGTGAAATAAGGTGTCATTGCTTTTTTAGCGTCTGTAATACCATTGCCATTATCAGTTATACTAATGGTTATATAGTCATTATTATTAACTATTTCTATGTTAATATTTCCTTTTAAATCAGGCTCTTTTTGAGTTCTTTCCATTAAGGACTCTTCGGAATTTTTAATTAGGTTGATAAAAACTCTATTTAGCTGATCTTCATCACCATAAATAAATTTGGCATTGGTTCGATCAATTACATTAATAGTGTTTTTAGAGGAAATTTTAATAAAATCTAATGACTTATTAATTAATTCAATTGCATTAACTTTTTTAAGAATCGGTCTCGGCATTCTTGCAAAGTTTGAGAATTCATTTACTAATTTTTCAATATCTTTAATTTGTCTATTTATAGTTTCCAAATATTTTTCAAAATTTTTACCGTCATCAGTAAATTTATCTTTGTATTTTTCTCTTAAACTATCAATTGATAATTGAATTGGTGTAAGAGGATTTTTAATTTCGTGTGCTAGTTTTCTTGCAACACTTTCCCAAGCTTCATATCTTTCTGTTAGTAAAAGTTTATCTTGTTGTTCTTTCAATCTTTCGATCATTTGATTAAAATTTTGGTTTAGTTGAGTGAATTCATCATCTGATTGAATATCTGGAACTTTAACATCTAAAGCCCCTTTGCTAATAGAGTCAGATGCACTTATTAAATTAATTATAGGTTTGGTTAATCTTGAAGCGAAAGTTATGGCAATTGCTGTTGATAAAAATAATAATAATGTAACTACTATGATGTATATAATTGCAAAAGTAACTTTTATTCCTGTCTGACTATTTTCGACAGAATAATAAAAATTAACCGCTTGTTCGGTTTCATTTAAATATCTTAAAATTTCTGTATCGATATTTCTCGATATATAAAGGTAAGTATCAACTAAAGATGTAAGTTTAACCATTATTGTAGTTTTATTTTCTAAGCTGTCTGTTACAAAAACTGCTTTTCCTTCTAGAGCTTGATCATAATCGCTATCAGCTGGAACTATAAATTCTTCATTTATATCTCTTACATCTGAAAGCAAAATATTACCTAGACTATCAATTAGATAAACATCGTCAATTTTTCTTAAAAGTTTCTCAGATCTTAAAATATTTTTAAAACGATTTGAATTAGAATAATAAAAACTTGATGCACGATTTAAACCAACACTCATTAGAATAACATCGGATAAAACGTTTTCTTTATTTTCCTCTAAATAATTTTTTGCAACATCGTATGAGTTATTAACAGCTTTTGTAATTTGTTTATCAAAATAATTTTGTATGCCAAAATTAAAAATGAATAATGAAAAAATTGCCACTATTAGTGAGGGTATTACGGTAAAAAGTGAAAAAACAGAAATATATTTTAAATTTGTTTGTGATCCCTTTTTATTTTTTTTTCCTGTATAGTAGAAACGATAAAAATTTCTAAATATTAATGTAAAAAAAATTAATAATAAAACGATGTCTACTATTAATAATGACTGAAGATTTTGATCTGTTAATGGAATAAATCCCTCGTTTATAAAAGTAAGAATAGTGACAATCCCCATAAAAATACATAAAAATGAGGATAAAATAATCCAATTAAAATTTTTAATTATCTTGAACATCTTAAATAACCATTAAATATCTGTATAAATATTATATAAGTTAATATCATGAGTTTTTGTTTAATAATTCTTGCTGGAGGTGATAGCCATAGATTTAGGTCTAAAATTGCCAAACCTTATCAAAAAATTGCAGGCAAATCATTAATCGAAATTAACATTATTAAAGCGCGTAAATTCAAACAAATTAAAAAGATTATTCTAGTTTATAACAAAAAAGACTTAAAAAAAGTAAAATCACTAAAACTTAAAAATGTTACATTGATAAAAGGTGGAAATAGCAGACAACAATCTACTTTTAATGCTTTAAAGCATCTTAAAAATCAAAAAGGAGTTTCTAAGGTTTTAATTCACGATGTAGCTAGGCCTAATTTTTCATTAAGATTATTGAGTTCAGTTATTAAACATATGAAAAATGCTAGGGCTGTAGTTCCAAGGATCAGCATTCAAGATGCAATAAAACAAATAATCGACTCAAGTAAAGAGGAATATATTATTGGTAAAAAAAGAGATAATTTATTTTTGACACAAACACCTCAAGCTTTCAATTTGAAAGAAATTTTTCATTTACATAAAACTAATTCTAATAAATACAGAGATGATGATATCTCTTTATTTATGGATCTAAATAAAATTGAATTTGTTGAAGGTGAAAAAAGTAATTTTAAAATTACAGACTATTCAGATTTTGAAAATTTAAAGAATATTTATAAATCTAAACAAAGTGTTGGAATAGGTTTTGATGTTCATAGATTAGTACCAAAAAGAAAACTTTATTTAGCTGGTTTAAAGATAAAATCAAAGCTGGGGACACTGGGTCATTCAGATGGAGATCCTGTTCTACACTCAGTGGCTGATGCGATTTTAGGTGCTTGTAAAATGGGTGATATTGGCCAAATGTTTTCTGATAAAAATAAAAAATTTAAAAACATAAGATCCACAATTTTACTTCAAAAGGTGGTAGAACAAATTAAATTTAATGGTTATTTCATAAATAACATTGATATTAATATTATTACTCAAACACCTAAAATCAAAAATTATAAAAACAAAATGATCAATAATATTGCTAAACTTTGTAAAATTTCAAAAGACCAAATAAATATTAAAGGGAAAACAACTGAAAAACTTGGTGTGATAGGTAAAGAAAAGGCAATAGCATGTGAAGTTATATGTTCAGTTATAAAATATGATTAAAACTTTCAATTATTTATTTGTAACATGTTTTGGAATTGGATCATTTAAATTTGCTCCTGGAACAATAACGTCTCTTATAACAACTGTTTTTCTATACAGCTTATTTCATATAATTAATTTACCTAACATCGCAATTTTGATTATTTTACTAATAGTTTTTATTTATTCTTTTTATGCTGTGTCTGAATATATAAAATATAATGAAAACAAGGATCCTAAAGAAGTTGTTGTAGATGAATTCATCGGGCAATCTATTCCAATTTATTTATATGAAATTGCTCATGGAAGTACGAAAGACTCAAATGAAGCAGCTCTATTTTATTTATATATTTTTATTTTGTTTCGATATTTTGACATCAAAAAACCTTTTCCAGTCAGTTTTTTCGATAAAAAATTTAAAAATAGTTTTGGAGTAATAATGGATGATGTTGTTGCTGGCTTATATGTGGTTCTTACATTGATAATTTTTATGGTAATTAAATCAAAATTTTTCTAATGAGTTTAAATAAAAAGATAATTTCATTAATCAAAAGAAAAAAGATAAAACTTGCGATTGCTGAGTCTTGTACAGGAGGAATGCTGTCTAGCACTATTACCTCTGTAAGTGGCTCATCAAAAGTATTTACGATGGGCTTAGTTACTTACTCAAATCAAGCCAAAACAAGTATTTTAAAAGTGCCTCAAAAAATAATAAAAAAGTATGGCGCTGTAAGTGTTCAATGTTGTTTGGCTATGGTTAATAACCTAAGTAAAATTAGTAAATCAAAATTATGTGTTTCCATAACAGGGATAGCTGGTCCTAAAGGCGGATCTAAACAAAAACCAGTTGGTTTAGTTTATATTGGAATTAGAGTTGGAAAAAAGGTTGTTGTAAATAAATGTAATTTTAAAAATAAAGGTAGAGCTTACATTCAAAGACAAACAGTAAAAAAATCTCTTAATCTGTTATTTAGATTAATTAAACAGGGTAACTAAATTCTGGGTTTACTATAAAATTCAACAAATGAGCCGTAAAACTATTTAATAATAAGAATATACCAAACGCATTAAGGTAAAGGATAAAAACTAAGAAATTTCTTGCTCTTTTTTTAGCTAAAAGATTTTTATTTTCGGGCACCCAATTTTTGTTTGGAGATTTAAAATCATATGAAAACATCCAATAAGTTATATCGCTTTCATTAGGGTCACCGGTTCTAATTTTTTTAATATATGAAGCTAGACTTTTAAATGTAAAAATAAAAACTACTAATAAGACTGTAATAACTAACATTATTTATATAATTGAACTGCCCTTTCTTCAAAAGCTTTTGCAATTTTATTTAAACCAAGCTCAAAAGATTTTTTCATTATTCCATTTAAAATGGGATTTTTCAATTCAAAATCAATAAAAAATTCTAATTGAGTATTGTTGTTTATTTCTTTGAAATGCCACTCATTTTTTAAATGCTTTAAGGGACCATCTAAATTCGTAACAATAATTTTATCACTTTCCTTATGATATGAAACATGGCTTGAAAAAGTTTCATTTAAGATACTTTTACCGACTTTTAGATCCCCATTGAATGTAATTAAATCTGAACTTTCATTCTTGTCAAAAATCTTACCTTCAATACACCAAGGAACGAATTCAGGATATTTTTCAATATCAAGAACCATCTCGACAAGTTGATTTTTTTTACAAGGAATAATTTTTTTTAGTGTTGCGGATGACATTCAAGCTTTTTATTTCTTGCGTCCTGTAATCTTCTGAAGTCTTCATCAGCGTGATATGATGATCTAGTTAAAGGTGAAGAAGAAACAAGTAAAAAGCCTTTTGTTTTAGCAATATTCTCAAATTCTTTAAATTCATCCGGATGATAATATCGATCTAAAGGATGATGTTTTGCTGAAGGTTGAAGGTATTGACCTATTGTAATAAAATCAACTTCTGCCGATCTTAAATCATCCATCACTTGAATTACTTCATCTTTTGTTTCACCTAGGCCAACCATAATACCTGATTTGGTAAAAACTTTTTTATTAAATACCTTTGCATTTTTAAGTAATTCCAATGAAGCAAAATATCGAGCGCCAGGTCTTACTTTTGTATAAAGTCTCGGAACTGTTTCTATATTATGATTGAAAACATCTAAATCAGCTTCCAAAACTTTTTTATATGCATCATCTTTTCTTAAAAAATCAGGCGTTAGAACTTCAATAGAAGTTTCAGGATTTTTTTCTCTTGTAGCTTTAACAACTTTATAAAAATGCTCTGATCCTCCGTCTTCAAGATCGTCTCTATCAACAGATGTAATTACTACATGTTTTAAATTAAGGTCTTTTACTGCTGTAGAAATTTTTAATGGCTCAAAAATATCAAGATCAGTAGGTTTGCCAGTTTTGACATCGCAAAATGCACAAGCTCTTGTACACGTATCTCCCATTATCATAAACGTTGCATGTTTCTTACTCCAACACTCAGTAATATTTGGACAGTTTGCTTCCTGGCAAACTGTTACAAGATTGTTTTGATTTACAACTTTTTTGGTTTGAAAAAATACTTGAGAGTCCACGATTTTAGATCTTATCCAATCAGGTTTTTTCTTTATTGGGTTTATGGGTTTGTTTACTTTTTCTGGATGTCTAGGTTTTTCACTCATTTTAATTTAATTATTATCTCATCCTCAGTCACATATTTAAATTTCTGTCTATATAATATATCTAAATAATCTGGATCATTTTTGTTAATTAATGAAATTTTATGATCTAAATTTTTTAATTCGGAAGTCAAAACTTTTTCCTCCTCAAGCAATTTTTCATAAGTATTTTTTTTATCAAAATAAGAGATCAATCCTCTTTCGCCTCCAATTAGATTGATACCTATGTAGAGAGTAAAAAAAATATTAAATAAAAGAAATTTCTTATTTTTTAAACTTTCAATTAACCTCATAAGCTAGATTCTAGCCATTTTGGCTTGATTGCCAAGTTCTTCTTCGACGCGTAATAATCTGTTGTATTTAGCTACTCTTTCAGATCTCGCTAATGAACCTGTCTTAATTTGAGTAGACAGGGTGGCCACTGCCAAATCAGCTATAAACGTGTCTTCTGTGTCTCCTGATCGATGTGAAATAATAGTACTGAAATTTGCTTTTTTTGCCATTGAAATTACTTCTAGGGTTTCGGTCAAAGTTCCTATTTGATTAGGTTTTATTAAAATACTATTAGCAGATTTTTCTTTTATACCTTTTTCTAGTCTTTTTGAATTCGTGACAAATAAATCATCCCCAACAATTTGGACTTTATTTCCTATTGCGGCAGTAACCTTTTTCCATGATTGCCAATCCTCTTCTGCAAATGGATCTTCAATAGATCTGATCGGGTAGCTGGATGTTAATTTTTTATAATAGTTTACAACATCATCTACAGGCAGAAAGTTAGATGATTGAATAGAATATTCTCCTTTTTCATTCTTTAATTCGTTTGCAGCTACATCCAAACAAATTACAACGTCGTTACCTGGTTTTAATTTTGATTTTTCAATAGCTTGAACTATTAGGTCTAGAGCTTCCTCATTAGAATTAATTGATGGAGCAAAACCGCCTTCGTCTCCAACATTCGTTAACATTTTTTTAGATTGTAATAGTTTTTTTAAATTTTGTATTACAAGAAAACATTTTTCTATAGCATCTGTAAAATTTTTTGCAGAGTCAGGCCTAATCATAAATTCTTGAATATTTAAATCATTATCAGCATGTGCACCGCCATTAATAATATTCATCAATGGAATTGGTAGAGAGTAAGATTTGCCTAAACTTTTATAAAGTGATTGCTTATTTGCAATCGCAATACACTTTGCATAAGCTAATGAAACTGCCAATGTTGCGTTTGCACCTAAGTTAGTCTTATTTTCACTGCCATCTAACTCTATTAAAATTTTATCGATTTTTTCTTGCTGATTGAATCCTAGGTTTTTTAGTTTATTTGAAATTTTACTATTAATATTTTGAACTGCAGTATTAACACTTTTACCTAAAAATTTATCTTGATCTTTGTCTCTTAATTCGTGAGCTTCGAATGCGCCAGTAGATGCGCCTGATGGCGATATTGCAGTAGCTGACAAACCGTCATCTAAAAAGATTTCAGCTTCAACAGTAGGATTTCCTCTGCTATCAAAAACTTGACGACCTTTAACACTTTTGATTTTTGCCATTCTTTTATTTAACTAACTTATCTATTTCAGTTAATTTTTTTAATAATGCTTTTACTTCATTTAATGGCACCATATTTGGACCATCTGATGGCGCATTGTCAGGATCTTCGTGCGTTTCCATAAAAATTGCTCCAACCCCTACAGCTATTGCAGCTCGGGCTAGATAAGGAACAAACTCTCTTTGTCCTCCACTTTTTTCACCCATGCCACCTGGTTGTTGAACTGAGTGCGTAGCATCAAAGACAATTGGAAAACCAAATCTTGACATTATTGGCAAAGCTCTCATGTCAGATACGAGAGTGTTGTAACCAAAACTTGCGCCTCTTTCCGTAATTAAAATATTTTTATTTCCACTCTCTTCAATTTTTTTAATCACATTTGCCATATCCCAAGGTGCTAAAAACTGTCCTTTTTTCACATTAATTATTTTTCCAGTTTTAGCAGCAGCAATTAATAAATCTGTTTGACGGCAAAGAAATGCTGGGATTTGCAAAACATCAACATGTTTAGCAACTACCGAACATTGCTCTGCAGTGTGTACATCTGTTAGCACAGGTAATCCAACTTCCTTTCTAATTTTGTCAAATATAGGCAGAGATTTTTCTAATCCCATACCTCTTTTTCCTTTAAGACTTGTTCTGTTAGCTTTGTCAAATGAAGTTTTGTAAATTAAATTAATTCCAAGTTCACTAGTAATTTTTTTAAGCTCTGATGAAATCTTTAAAGCATGTTTTTCATTTTCTAACTGACAAGGCCCTGCTATTAAAGTAAATGGCTTATCATTAGCTATTTCAAAGTTAGAACATTTTACTTTATGATTTGACATTATTTATTCGATTTAGTTTTTGCGGCTTTAATAAATGATGAGAATAAAGGATGTGGAGCTAAAGGTCTAGATTTAAATTCTGGATGAAACTGAACTCCAATAAACCATGGGTGATTTTCTAGCTCTATTATCTCAGGAAGTTTTGAGTCTGGTGATAAACCAGAAAATATCATACCTTTTTTCTCAAATTTATCTTTGAAGTTTATATTTACTTCATATCTATGACGATGTCTTTCATTGATTTTTGAAGAATTATAAATTTTACTTATTAATGATCCTTTTTTAAGTTTAGCTTCATAACTACCCAATCTCATTGTGCCTCCTAAATTCTTATCGGTGCCTTTTATCTTTTTACCATCTTTTACCCATTCGCTCATTAAACCAACAACAGACGCCTTTGATGGACCAAATTCACTTGAAGTTGCATTTTTAATATTTAATTTATTTCTAGCAAACTCTATGACGGCCATCTGCATTCCAAAACAAATACCTAGAAAAGGTATATTGCTATTCCTTGCATAAGTAATAGCCGCAATTTTTCCTTCAGTGCCTCTTTTTCCAAATCCACCTGGAATTAAAATTCCTGAAACTTTTTTCAATTTTTCCTTTATATCTTTCGGCTTTAGGTAATCAGACTCAATCCTTACTAAATTTACTTTTAAGTTATTAGCTATACCTCCGTGTGTTAATGCTTCATCCAAAGATTTATAAGCATCTTTTAACTCAACATATTTTCCTATAATAGCAATATTAACTTTCTTTTTATTATTTAAGACTGAGTGAGTAATTTTTTTCCATGGTGATAAATTTACTTTATTTCTAGTTTTTATCTTAAAGAATTTTAAAACTCTCTCATCAAGTTTCTCTTTATTAAAACTTATTGGAGCCTCATAAATAGTCTTAACGTCGACCGTTTCAATAACATCATCAATAGAAACATTGCAAAATAATGAAATTTTCTTTCTTTGATCTAATGGTATAGATCTTTCTGATCTACAAATTATAATATCCGGTTGTATACCAATGCTTCTTAATTCTTTAACGGAGTGTTGAGTAGGTTTTGTTTTTATTTCATCTGATGCTCGCATATAAGGAACTAAAGTTAAGTGGATAAATAAAGTATTTTTTCTACCCGTTTCATTTGAAAATTGCCTGATAGCTTCCAAAAAAGGTAGGCTTTCTATATCTCCTACTGTCCCTCCAATCTCACAAATCACAAAATCCTCTTTCGTAACATCGTGTTTTATAAATTCTTTAATTCTATTTGTTATATGTGGAATTACTTGAACTGTTTTACCTAAATATTTCCCTAGACGTTCTTTTTTTAAAACATCGCTATAGATTCTGCCTGTAGTTATATTATCTGATTTTTTTGCTGAAATTCCCGAGAATCTTTCATAATGGCCTAGATCTAAATCTGTTTCGGCTCCATCATCAGTTACAAATACTTCACCATGTTGAAATGGACTCATTGTTCCTGGATCAACATTCAAATAAGGATCTAATTTTCGAATTCTAACTCTGTATCCTCTAGATTGAAGTAAGTAAGCTAATGATGCTGATGATAATCCCTTGCCTAAAGATGAAACCACGCCGCCAGTTACGAATATGTATCGCGCCATGGAAGTATGTTATACTTTATATTTTCTTAATTACAAAGACTTAATTACTTAGACTGAGGAATTTGTGGAAGGTTTGAATTTTCTTCTTCCTCTTTCTCTAAAACTGACTGTGTTTCGCGAAGTTCATCCCTTGAAATTGCCACAATAGCAATACTGCAAATTATAAATAATGCAGCAACTATCGAAGTAAATTTTGTTAAGAAAGTACCAACTGATCTTGCTGACGTGAAATTATCTTGTGAAACACCTAAACCTAACGCGCCACCTTCAGATCTTTGCAACAAAATAATTATTACTAAGATTACAGCTAAAACTATATTTACAAAGATAAGTAAACTTTCCATTCTGTTTATCTATAGTAATTTTTTATTATATCAATAAATTTTTTGGAAGTTTTTGAAGCTCCACCTATTAGAAAACCGTCTATTTCCCTGATTTCTTTAAACATCTTAACATTGCTGCCATCTACAGAGCCGCCGTATAAAACTGCTGGACTATTTTTTTTAAATATTCCATTTAAAACTTTTTTGATATGGATTGTTGTTTTTTTTAATTCATTTGCAGTTGGAATTTTTCCTGTTCCAATTGACCAAATAGGTTCGTAAGCTACAATAATATTTTTTTTGTTAAATTTTTTTTCTAAAACTTTAGTCAATTGTCTTTTTAGAACACTAAGTGTTTTTTGATTTTTTTTCTCTAATTTGTTTTCACCAATACAAAAAACTACTTTCAAATTGTTACTAAGAGCATATCTTACTTTATCCTTTAACATTGAGTCAGTATCGCCTTCTCCTCTATTATCTGAATGTCCAACTAAAGTGTATTTAGCACCTACGCTTTTGAGCATATAAGGGCTTATAGCAGCAGTGTTAGAGGAAAATTGTTCTTTCTGATAGCAGTTTTGAGCACCTATTAAAACTCTCTTATTTTTAAAAAACTTAGAATAATTTTCAATTAAAGTGTATGGAGGAGTAATTATTACTTTATAATTGTTTCTATTTTTGTCTTTTGCATAGTATGAATTAATTTTATTAAGAATACCTATAGATTTTGGCGTACCAAACATTTTCCAATTACCAATAAAATATCTCATAATTTGCCTTAATATAAATTTTAATTTATAGGTGTATAAATTTGAACTTATTAAATTAATATAATGGCAACATCAATAGGAAAATTATCAAAATCTTTTTTTCTAAAGCTTCTGGTGGGTATAATAATCTTGCCTTTTGTCTTCTGGGGAATGGGTGATGTTTTTAGAGGTGGAAATCAAAATGTGATTGCAACAGTTGACTCTAAAAAAATAAGCACACAAGAATTCGTTAATTATATTAATCGACTAAATTTGAAAGAAGAACAGATTAAAAATTTGTCGAAAACAGACCTAGTTGAACAAATCTTATCTGACTATATTGGAAAAAAAGTTATGTCACTAGAAATAGAACAACTTGGCATTGTTATTACAGATAAGGCTCTTAGAAACGTAATTAAAAACGATAAATCATTTTTTAAAGATAAAGAATTTTCAAGAACTGAGTATGAAAAATTTTTAATTAAAAGTGGAATAACTGCGCCTCAATTTGAAGCTAATATTGTTGAACAAGAAAAAAGAAGACAGTTTTTAAGCTCTTTAGCTGGAGGAATAGTTATCCCAGAAATATTAACTGAAAAGGAATTTAGAAAAGAAAATCAAACAAAAATAATTCAATATATTGACTTAGATAAATATCACTCAAAAAATAAACCGTCTCAAGAAAGTATTAAAGAGCTTTATGAGAGAAATAAAAATGTGTTTATTGCTGAATTTAAATCAATAAGGTACGCAGAAATTAAGCCAGAGTTAATTAGTGGTAGTAAAGAATACAACGAAAGTTTTTTTAAACAATTAGATATTATAGAAAACAAAGTTTTAGATGGACAGTCTTTTGAAGCAACAGCAAAAGCAAATAATTTAAAGATTGTAGAATTCAATAAAATTAATGCAAAAAAAGAAAACGAGGCTAAAACCAAAATAGAAAACCTGCCAGATAATCTCTTTCAAAAGATATATAATATAAAGTTACCTCAATCTCCTGAGGTTATAAATATTGAGAGCAAATATTATTTAGCTGAGATTAAGGACGAAGAGAAAAAAAATAGATCAATTAATGATCCTGAAGTTTTAGAGGCGCTTAACGCACAACTAAGTTTTAAAGAAAAAATTGAAAATAATACATCTCTAGCTAAAGATATTAGTTTAGGTGCTTTTGATGGAGATAATTATAGAAAATTTGCTGACGATAACGGATTGGTTATAAAAGATTATCAAATATCTAGTTTAAAACAAAATGATATATTTAGCGAAGGTTTGATAAAACAAATTTTCTTAACTAAAGATGGTGACATTAATCTTTTAACTAACAACACGCTTACCAAAAGTTTTTTAATATCTACAAAAAAAACAGAATATAAAAAACTTGATAAAAATAGTAATGAATTTGAGCAATACGAAGCTAAGGCACGCTTAAACTTGATTAATAAAATATATCAATCTTATGACGAAAATGCTAATCAGAAATATAAGGTTGAGGTAAATCAAAGAACTATAGATCGTGTCAAAAATTCATTTCAATGAAAATAAACTTAAGTTTAAAAGAATTTAAAAATAATCATTCTAAAAAAAAACATCAAATTTTATTTAGATCAAGATCTTGTGATCAATATAATAAAGTTGAAAACTTATTCAGATTTCTATTGGCTGAAAAAAATAGCTTTATTTTTGAGTCAGTTGAAAAAGGGACTATTAAGGGTCGTTATACAATAATTGGCCTTAATCCTGATAAAATATGGGATATTAATAAGAACATAATTACAATTAATAGCTCAGATAAAAAATCTAAAATTAAATCTGATCCATTAAAATATATAAACAAACTAATTAAGGAATTTAAAATAAAAATTCCAAATCAATTGCCTTCAATGTCTTCAATGCTTGTAGGTTATTTTTCTTATGATGTTATCCGTTATATAGAAAAAATACCCAACAGTTGTAAAGATGATCTTAAAGTGCCTGATGTAAGGTTATCAAGACCTAAAAATTTGGTTATTTATGATAATATTAAAAAAAAGATTTTTTATGTAGAAAATGTTTACGCAGATACAAAAATCAAAAATTATAAAGAAGAATATGATGCAATAAACAAAAGGTTTGATTTGTATGAAGATTTTGAAAAAATCAAACTTCCTGAGCAATTCACATTTAAACCTAATAAGAATTTAATAAAATCAAATATCTCAAAAGAAAAGTTTAAATCTCTTGTTAAAAAAGCAAAAAAATACATAGAAAAAGGAGATATTTTTCAAGTTGTATTAAGTCAAAGATTTGAAAGAAAAATGAATAAAACACCGATAGAAATTTACAATCATTTAAGAAAATCTAATCCTTCACCTTTTATGTTTTATTTCAATTATAAAGATTTTAACATTTTAGGTAGCAGTCCAGAAATATTAGTAAGGCTTAGAGGTGGTGAAGTAACAATTAGGCCAATTGCTGGTACTAGACCTAGAGGAAAAAATACTAAAGAGGATAAAAAATATGAATTAGATCTTTTAAAAGATAAAAAAGAATTAGCAGAACATTTAATGTTATTAGATCTTGGAAGAAATGATGTTGGAAAAGTATCTAAAGTAAATACAGTGAGGGTTACTGAAAAGTTTAAAGTTGAGAGATATTCTCACGTAATGCACATCGTCTCTAATGTTATTGGAAAATTTAATAATAAATTCTCATTGTTTGAGACTTTATTGTCAGGCTTTCCTGCTGGAACTGTAAGTGGTGCTCCTAAAATAAGAGCTATGGAAATCATTGATGAATTGGAAAAAAATAAAAGAAAATTATATGCAGGAGGTATAGGCTATTTCACTCCTGATGGTGAATTTGACACGTGTATTGCTTTAAGAACAGCATTAATTAAAAATAAAAAATTTTACGTACAAGCTGGTGCTGGTATCGTTGCTGATAGTAAACCTGAAAAAGAGTATGCTGAAACAGTGAACAAAGCTAAAGCTTTAATGAGAGCGGTAGATTAAATGAAAATTTTACTAATAGATAACTACGATAGTTTTACTTATAACTTATACCACTATATCTCTAATTTTAAAAAGAATGTTGAAGTAGTGAGAAATGACAAAATTGATGGTAAAACAATTTTAAGAAAAAAATATAATAAAATTGTTATATCACCTGGACCAGGTAATCCAAATCAAGCCGGTAACTGTTTAAAAATAGTAAAAGAAATTCATAAAAAAATACCCATTCTTGGAGTGTGTCTAGGTCATCAAATCATTGGTCAGGTTTTTGGTGGAAAAATAGTTAGAGCTAAGAATTTAATGCATGGAAAAACAAGTAAAATTAAGCATCAAAGAATGGGTCTTTTTAAGAATATCCAAAATAATTTTGAGGCCACGAGATATCACAGCCTGGTAGTCGATCGTAAAAAGTTCCCAAAAGACTTAATAATTACTGCAGAAACTAAAAATAAGACAATAATGGGATTGATGCATAAAAATTATAATATTCACGGGTTTCAGTTTCATCCTGAAAGTATAAGTACTAAAATGGGTATGAAATTAATTAAAAGTTTTATCACTAATTAATATGTCTGATATAACAACTAAATTAAAACAAGGTCAAAATCTTTCATTTGAAGACAGCAAATCTCTATTTTCAGATTTAATGGAAGGTAAACACGCAGAAGATAAAATTATTGAAATTCTAGAGGCATTAATAAAAAAAGGTGAAACAAAAGATGAATTAGCCGGTGGTATCTATATTTTAAGAGATAAAGCAACAAAAGTTTCTTGTGACCCAGGCACTATTGATACTTGTGGAACTGGCGGAGACGGTCAAAATTCTTTAAACATTTCAACAGCCGCTGCGATTGTTTTAGCTAGTATGGGGGTTAAGGTGGCAAAACATGGTAATAAAGCTGTTTCGTCTAACTGTGGTTCAGCAGATGTTTTGGAAGCTTTAAAAATAAACATTAATTTAAAATCAAGTGAAGCAGAGGATAGTATAAAAAATTTTAATTTTGCTTTTATGTTTGCTCCAAATTATCACTCAGCTATGAAACACGTTGGGCCTGCTAGAAAAAAGATGGGTAAGAAAACTATTTTTAATTTAATTGGTCCTTTAAGTAGTCCAGCTCAAGTTAAAAGACAAGTGATAGGTGTTTTCGATAAAAAATGGATGAAACCTTTTGCTGAAGCTTTAAAAGAAAATAATGTTGTGCATGCTTATATTGTTCATAGCGATGATGGAATGGATGAAATTTCACCTTTTGCAAAAACTAATGTTGTGGAATTAAAAGATGGTAGAATAAATGAATTTACAATTAATCCAAAAGATCTTGGCATAAATGAAGGTAATAAAGAAAATTTGAAAGGTAAAAATGCAGGATACAATGCAGAAAAAATTATAGATATCTATAAAGGAACTTCTAATGAGTTCTCACAATCTGTTGCTTTAAATGCTGCGGCAGGGTTAATTGTTTCGGGGAAAGAAAATGATTTTAAAAATGCTTTTAACAAAGCTACTAAACATCTAAGTTCTGGTAAAGTTTTTGAACATTTGACAAAATTACAATCGAAATAATGACTAATGTTTTAAACAAAATCATCGAAGATAAAAAAGATTCTTTGAAAAGTATTAAGAAGACAAATTCTTTAGATTCTATTGAAAATACAATTAAATCTTTAAACAACTTCTTAAATTTTAAAGAAGTTATAGCCAATAATAACAGGGCATCGATAATTTCAGAGATAAAAAAAGCAAGCCCTTCTGCAGGAGAATTAGTGAAAGATTTCAATCATTTAAATATTGCAAAAATGTACGTAGATAACGGCGCTACATGCCTTTCGGTTTTAACTGAAGAAAAACACTTTCTTGGTAAACTCGATTATATAAGAGATATTAAAAAAAAGTTTAAAATTCCTGTTTTAGCAAAAGATTTTTTTATTGATCCTTACCAAATCGCTTTATCTAAAAGTTATGGTAGTGATTGTATTTTGATCATAGTTGCTGCTTTAGATACTAAACTAGCAGATGATATTTATGCCGAGGCAATGAGACATAAACTTTCAGTGATAGTTGAAGTGCATGATAAGAAAGAAGCTGAAAGTGCTTTAAAGTATGAAAATGCTTTAATTGGAATTAACAATAGAAATTTAAAAACATTAGAGATCTCTATAAATAATACGATTTCTATTTTTGAAACTTTAAAAGAGCATAAAGGCCCTATCATTTCAGAAAGTGGGATTAAGAATGACGCTGATGCTAAATATATTTATGAAAAGACAGGAATTAAAAATTTTCTAATTGGTGAATCACTTTTAAAATCCGACAATCCTGCCGAGTTATTAAAAAAATTTACTCAAATAATCCAATAAAATAAGGACTTATTTCAAGTTGTAATTTAAATAGAACTTTTATAGAACATAGATGTACGAGGTTTGTTCTATGCTTACAAAAAAACAAAAAAACTTACTAATATTCATTAATAAGAAGATTAGATCTTCTGGAATTTCTCCATCATATGAAGAGATGAAAAATTCACTCAACCTTAAGTCGAAATCAGGAATTCATAGATTAATATCAGCTTTAGAAGAGCGGGGATTTGTAAAAAGATTAGCACATAAAGCTAGAGCTTTAGAAGTTGTCAAATTGCCAGAAAATGCAAGTGCTAACGATATTTTTAATACTTTCACACCAAGCGTTATAAAAGGTGGACTTGATAAAGAAAAAACAAAATCAACTGATGTATCTGTTTTAGGAAGTATCGCAGCAGGAACTCCAATTGAAGCAATTCAACAAGAAGTTGATAGAGTAGCTTTGCCCGAAGATTTACAGAATAACGGTGAACATTATGGATTGAAAGTAAAAGGTGACTCAATGATAGAAGCTGGTATTAATGATGGCGATACAGTAATAGTTAAGAAAACTTCTAATGTAGATAGTGGTCAGATTGCAGTTGTTTTAATTGATGAACAAGAAGCAACTTTAAAAAGAGTAAGAAAAAAAGGTAACACTATTGCTCTAGAGGCAGCAAATAGAAATTACGGTACAAAGATTTACGCTGCTAACAGAATAAAAATTCAAGGTAAACTTGTTTCTTTATATAGAAACTTTCACTAAAATAGTCTAATTAATAGAAATGTCTTTTAATTGTAGGTTTGCGCCCTCTCCTACTGGGCCTCTTCACATTGGCGGTGTCCGAACAGCTTTGTTTAATTGGCTTTTAGCTAAGAAGAATAAAGGAAAATATTTCTTAAGAATTGAAGATACAGATAAAGAAAGATCAAAAGACGAATTTAAAAAGCAGATTATTTCATCATTATCATGGTTAGGCATTAAGCATGATGGTGAAGAATATATCCAATCTAAAAATATAAATAGACACGTTGCTGTTGCTGAAGAGCTTATTAAAAAAGGTTTTGCTTATGAATGCTATTGTTCTGAAGATGAAATAAATGAACAAAAAGAAAAGTGTAAAAAACAAGGTATACCGTATGTTTATAATAGAAAATGGAGAGACGCTAAAGACCTCAAAATTCCAGAAGGAGTAAAACCAGTAATCAGATTTAAGAGTAAAATTTCAGGAAACACAATTATAAAAGATTTAGTTCAAGGAGAAAGAAATATCTCTAATTCTACAATTGAAGATTTTGTAATATTAAGAAAAGATAAATCACCAACATATCAATTATCAGCAACAGTTGATGATCATGAGATGAAAATTACTCATGTAATTAGAGGTGACGATCATATGATTAATTCTTTTAAACAAAAACAAATCTATAATGCCATGGGTTGGGACGTCCCGAACTTTGCTCACATTCCATTAATACATAGTGAACAAGGAAAAAAATTATCTAAAAGAGATAATGCATCTACCCTTGAAGATTATGTTAAAATTGGAATTATTTCAGACGCATTAAGAAATTATTTATTAAGATTAGGATGGTCTTATAAAGATAAAGAGATTTTTACTAAGCAAGAAAGTATTGATTTATTTGATTTAAGTGGCGTTGGTAAATCACCCTCAAAGCTAGATATGAATAGAATTTATTCAATAAATGAAACTTACATAAAAACAATAGATGAGAAAGATCTTTTTAATTTTTTCAAAGAATACGTCTCGAAATACAAAAAACCTATAGATCAATCTAAAGAGAATATACTTTTAAAATCAATGAGTTTTTTAAAAAATAAAGCAAAAACCCTAGAGGATATTTGGAATAATGCTCAATATATTATTAATGATAAAATTGAGATTGGCGCAGATGATAAAAAACTCATTGATGATTTATCCAAAAAAGTAATAAATGACTTTATCAATGAATTTGAAAAACTTTCCTCTCCGTCTAGAGAAACTTTAGAGCCTGTAATTAAATCTTTAATAGATAAACATAAAACTAATTTTAAAGGTGTGGGACAGCCTTTGAGAATATCTTTGGTGGGCTCAAGATTTGGACCAGGTCTATATGATGTAATATTATCCTTAGACAAGGCTGAAGTAATAAAAAGACTAAAATCAGTTTAAATGAAAGACGCTGTATCTTTCAGAACAAGAAAAACATCCATTTACGATAAAAAATCAAACACCCCTTTTAAAATAAGTAGGTCTAAATTTTTTAATTTTCTCAGTTGTAAACGGTGCTTTTATCTAGATCGAGTTAAAGGCCTAAAAGAACCTTCTATGCCTGGTTGGGCTCTAAATGTTGCAGTAGATGAGTTGTTAAAAAAGGAATTTGATCTTTATAGAGAAGAGCAAAAACCTCATCCAATTATGATTAAACACAATTTAAATTTTGTCCCTTATCAGCACAAAGATTTAAATACATGGAGAAATTCTTTAAAAGGTGGAATTTCATATTTAGATGAAAAAACTAATCTTATTATTCATGGAGGAATTGATGATCTTTGGTTTGATTTGAATGAAAAGAAGATAGTTGTTGTAGATTATAAAGCTCAATCTTCAACTTACCCTGTTACTGTTTCCTCTTACCTCGATGCTGAATGGCATCTTAGTTATAAATTGCAAATGGATATATATGTTCATATTTTAAGAAAAATGAATTTCGATGTCTCAGACCGAACTTTTTTTTATGTTTGTAATGGAGAGAAAACAAATGACAAATTTGAAAACAAAATAGATTTTAAAACTACATTAATACCGTATCGTGTAGATACATCGTGGATTGAAAAAAAATTAGTTGAGATGAAAAATGTTTTAAATCTTGAAAAAGCACCTGAAATTGAAAAAACTTGTGAGAAGTGTGCTTATTTAGAAGGAGGAAAAAAATTTTAAAACTTTTTTGATTTATTTTAATAAGTTTCTAATGGATTTATTATCGTAATCACCAGTTATTGAATGATAAGTTAAAACTCTATTTTTTTCTAAATCAATATGAATGTGTTGGCTACCATGACCACGCATTTCTGCATGTCTCGACTTATTTTTACTATCGTACCAAAAGTATCCTGAATATTTAGAATTCTTGTTATCAGATTTATCTTTCATAGATTCAATATTTTTTAGGTAATCTCCAATACAAGTATTAGAATTCCAATCTTTAGAAACTTGAATACCAAGTTTTAAAAAGTCTTCTCTTGTAGCATAAGTCCAAGCATGTAATAAAGGCCATCCGTTATCATCAATTATAAAAAACATTTCTGAACTAGTGCCTGCTTTATTTGCAAAATCTTGATAAGCCTTTTTAAGACCTCCAGAAGATTTTGTGTCTATTGCTCTAGCTACCAAATCGGTAAGGAAGTTATTATAATTAAAAACTTTCTTTGTAGTTTTTAAATTGCTCGATGAAGCTAAATATTCTTTTACTGTCTTTTTTTTTTGAACAACTTGACCAGCATAAATGAATGTTGCGGAACCTGCTTTTCTGCTTGCAAAATTAGTATCACCAGCTTTCATGTTAATTAAATCTTTAAACGTAGAATTTTCATATATTGTTCCTTTAGTTTCTGGAACGTAGTCAGAAATCTTATCATCTAAACTTTTTATATCTCCATTGCAAATAGCATTACCTAAAATGTAGCTTACAAAACTTTTTGAAATAGAAAAACTATATAACTTTGTATCGTCTTGAATTTTATCGGATTTTTTATCTACTACTACATTTTGACCATCAAAATATAAAACACTTAACAAACTTTTTTTCTTAAGATTTTCATCTATTTTTTTTGTATTTTTGTTTTCTATTAATTCTCTATTCAAGTTTTTGACAGTTGAAGCTGGTGAAATTTTTATTTTTTTAAATCCAGCAGGTATGTCTACTATTCTAGCTTTTAAGTAACCATCCTTTTCAGCTTTAGACTTTCCTTTTAAGTGCTCTGCTAGTGCAAGTGTGTTAAATAAAATACTTAAAGTTAATGTTAGAAAAATTGTTCTTAATTTCATTCTTAATTATCAATTAATTTTGTAAAATTGTAAAGTGCTATTTATTATTGTTTTCGTCGTCGTTATTCGATGATTGATCATTATTTTCTGATTGAGGTTCTTCCTCAGTAGTTTCTGTCGGAGTTTCCTCTTGAGCTGGTTGCTCTGGTTCTGGCTCTGAATACGTCTCTTCTTGAGCTGGTTCCTCTTGAGGTTCAGGAGTAGGTTCCTGCTGTGACTGAGCTCTAGCTATATCTGCTGCACTTTTTGTTGCTGGTTCTCTTCTCATAAAGAAGTATATACCAGCTGCAATTACTGCAATTGCTCCTAAGATATAAAGAAGAATATTAACCATACTCAATCCTTTTTCTTCTGTCGCTTCAGTAGTTTCTTCTGTAACTGGTTGAACTTCTTCCTCTTCAGGTTTTGCATCTTGCTCCTGAGTTGGTTCAGCATTTACTTCTTCTTTGGGTTCCTCTTTTTGAGGTTCTGGTTCTGGCTCTGGTTCTGGTTCAGGCTCTTTTGCTGGCTCTGGTTCTGGTTCTGGTTCTGGTTCTGGCTCTGGTTCAGGCTCTGGTTCAGGCTCCTTAACTTCTGGAGTTGTTACCTGTGTTTCTGGAGCTTTAGCTACTTCTTCTGGATCTTTAGCTTTTGGATTGATTACACCTGTGGCTGCAACTATTACACCAATAATAATTACTGTAACTAGATCCATTATTAAGTTTTAAACCTTAATTCACAAAATTCACTTATAAACATGGACAAATTGGGTGCTATCTGTGAACAAAAAAGCTTCAATAATAAGAGATTTTTATTTAATTAGATGGTCTTCACTCTGGCTTAAAAATTAAACAAAGTCCATTATTACAAAATCTTTTACCCGATTCTTTTGGACCGTCATTGAAAACATGTCCATGATGCGCACCACACTTTGCACAATGGTATTCTACTCTCTCCATGCCAAAACTTCTATCAATTTTTGTTTTAAAAGCTCCTGGTAAAGCTTCAGAAAAAGAAGGCCAGCCAGTACCGCTGTCAAATTTCGTAGTTGATGCAAATAGTTTATTTCCACAATTAGCACAATGATAAAAACCCTTTCTTTTTTCATTTAATAATTCACTTGTAAACGGTCTTTCTGTCTTTTCATTAAACATAATGTTTTTTTGCTCTCTAGATAAATTTGGATTAACGATTTTTTTAGAAGCTGCTAAAAGAGTTTTGACTGGAAATAGTAATACTAAAGCCGAAAAACTAAGGATTTTAGTAAATTTTCTTTTACTAAATTTCATAAGATTAGTTTAATATATTAAAGAAATGAAAACAATTTTTTTGTTTTTTCTAACAATATATATTGCTTACTATCTATTTAGACCGGTAACTGAAAAAGAAATAAAAAAATTTAATGACCCAGATAATTGGTCAAACATGGGGTTTTAAAGCATTTAAGTGTTCTATAATACTTTCAGACAAAGCTTGTAAATCATAACCACCCTCAAGAAAAGATATAACTCTACCTTTAGAATGTGTGTTAGCAATATCGACAATATTTTTTGTGATTTTAAAAAAATCATCCGACTCCAAACTTATATTTGCTAAAGGATCTCTTTTATGAGCATCAAAGCCTGCTGAAATTAAAATTACCTCTGGTTTAAATTTATCAATAGCTCTAAGAACTTTTTGATCAAATATTGCTATAAACTCTTTACTTTTAGTGCCAGCTTTTAAAGTTGCATTAAAAATATTTCCAACTCCAGTTTCATTTTCCGCTCCTGTTCCTGGAAATAAAGGATATTCATGAGAAGACCCATATGCAACTGATTGATCTTTATAAAAAATTTCTTGGGTCCCATTACCGTGGTGAACATCAAAATCAATTATTGCAACTTTATTTATTTTGTATTGTTTTTGCAAATATCTTGCTGCTACTGCAATGTTATTGATAAAACAAAAACCATTAGCTCTTACAGTTTCAGCATGATGCCCTGGTGGTCTTACAGCGCAAAACACCCTCTCATTTTTAACCATGAGGTCCTTTACTGCAGCAATACCAGCTCCACACGATCTTAAAATTGCATTTTTACTTTCTGGACAAAGCATAGTATCTGCATAAGGTTCTTTTTCAACACCTACTACACCTTCTTTAGGAATATTAGAAAAAATTTGGTCTATATGCTGTTTTGGATGAACTAATGTAACAGTTTCTAAATCAGCCAAAGGAGCTTCTTTAAATTCTACTTTTAAATTTGATGATTTTATTGAACTTAAAATACTCTCTAGTCTTTCTTTTCTTTCAGGGTGAGTATGACCATTGAATTTTTTTAAGCAATCATTATGAGTATAAATGATCATAAATGCTTATTTATCGCATTAGCAGCTAAGATTGAGGATAAAGTATTAGTTTCAAAACTTTTTAAAATCATTTGAGTTTTTGATACCTGTTCGTCAATTTTATTTGGGTTATCCAAATAATCAGAAACAACTTCAAATATTTTTTTTGGGTTGCAGTTGGATTGTAGTAATTCTGGTATGATCTCTTTTTTAGCAGCTATATTAATAATATTTGCAAATTTAGTTTTTACTAACATCTTTATAATAAAAAAATTTATTAAACCTATCTTATATAATATTACTGACGGTATTTTAGCTTTACATATCTCAAGAGATATTGTCCCTGATTTGGAGACGGCAAATACTGATTTTTTTAAAATATGATTTTTAATTTTATCATCATTTATAACTTCACAATTACTTAAATTATTATTTTTTATGTGATATAGAATTAAATCTGAATATTCTTTTGTTGCATGAAAGACGTAAGAAAAATCATTATACTTTTCATTCATTAGTTTAATAAAATTTAAAAGTATTGGAGTTAAAACATCTATCTCAGACTTTCTGCTACCTGCAAAAATAGAAATTAATGCCTTGTTCTTTCCTAAAATTTGATTGATATCAATTGCACTCTCTGTTGATGAGTCAAGTAAAGGGTGGCCGACAAACTCATGACTCATATTTTCTTTTTCAAAATAGCTTTTTTCAAAATTAAATAATAAAAGTATATGATCAATATATTTTTTAATTTTTTTAACTCTACCTTCTCTCCAAACCCATACTTGGGGAGCCACGTAGTGAATAGTTTTAATTTCTGGGTTTCTTTTTTTTATTCTTTCAGCTACTCTCATAGTAAAATCAGGGCTATCGACGGTAAATAATATATCAGGTTTAAAATTTTCTATAGCCTTAACTGTTTGATTAATTTTTTTCTTAATCTTAAAAAGATTAAATAATACATTTGTAAATCCTAAATATGTTATTTCTTTAAGATCATAAATAGATCTAATACCTAACTTTCCTAAATTTTCACCTCCGACAGATAAATATTCTATATTTGAATTTAGTTTATTTAATTCACCTATGACTTTTGACGCTAATTTATCTCCCGATGCTTCACCTGTAAGAATAAATATTTTTTTCACTTTTGTAGTCTCCAAATAGAACCTTCATCTGATAAAAGAAAAATTTTTCCTGTACTTTCTTGAATTTCTATATCTCTAATTCTTCCGATAGTGTCCTTAAATATAATTTTTTCATCAAGAAATTTATTATCTTTAAATTTAATTTTTCTTAGTGATTGATCACGAAGAGAGGTTACTAAAGCATCGCCATTCCATTCTTTAAATTCATCTCCTTTGTATATAATCATTGAACTTACTGCTATTGAAGGCACCCAATATTTGATAGCTTTTGTAAATCCTGGTTTCCATTTAGGTCCAATTTTTGTTCCTGAATAATTTGTTCCTCCCCATCCTAAAATTTTCCAACCATAGTTTTCACCATACTTAGCTTCACCAAACCAATCACCGCCTCTAGCTCCATGATTTGTTAAATAAATTTTGTTATCATAAGGAGATACGTCCATGCCTTGAGGATTTCTTACGCCTATTTGGTAAATCTCTGGTAGCCAATTACTTTTACCATTAAATTTGGGATTATCTTTCGGAATCTTGCCATCTAAATGTATCTTTATAATGCTCCCAGGATGTTTTGTGGGATCTTGTGCAATCATTCCCTCGCCCCTTTCTCCAGCTGTTATAAATAGAAAATTATCTTTTATAGCAAGCCTAGATCCGAAATGATAACCAGAGTTTATAGGTGGCTCAGCTCTAAAAATATTTTTAAATTGTAAATTATCATAATCAAAATTTGCAGAAGCCACAGAAGTGCTAGATTTACCTTTTCCTCTATTTTCTGAATAAGAAACAAAGACTATTTTATTGTGATAAAGTATTTCAAGTAGTCCACCCTGCCCGTCTTCTAGTATTTTTAAATTATGATTTATCTTTTTTTTTTTATTATCTTTTAAATTGACTAATATAATTTGACCTGATTTTTCTGTTATCAAAATTTCATTTTGACTTTTAAAAGTCAAACTCCAAGGTTTGTCAAATGTAGAAATGATTTGATTTAATTCAATGTCTTTAGCTTTAAGATTTAATGTTTGGATCAGAATAATAATCAAAAATGAGGTAATTTTTCTCATATTACTAAAATAAATATCTTATTTTTGTTTGCATAATTGATCGCTTTAATCTTGTCTAAAAAAATATTATTTTTATGTTTTAATACTATTCCTTTTAAACCAGCAAATTTACATTGTTTTATAGTATTTAAGCCGACTGTAGGTAAATCTAATCTCTTGTCTTGTTTTTTTTTAGGAAATTTAACTAAAACACCACTTTTGTTTTTATTTTTTTTTATATTTTTAAGCATATCTTGAGTGCCTTTTCGTTTTTCAAGAATCACTGAATTATTCCTTCCAACAGCAGCTTGAACATAGCTATAAGGTTTGGATTTATTCAAAAACTTAATTGCATTTTTAATATTCCTTTTATCATCATTATCTGGCTTAAATTTTGTATAATTTCCTCTTGAAAGATTAAGTTCTGGAGTAAAAAAAGTTGAACTTATCGTTTTTATACCTTCTCTTTTAAAAATGTTAATTATTTCTTTTAAAATTGCTGCGTCACCTATTTTTGATTTTTTTATAATCTTAGAAATATAATAAACTCCTTTAAAATCTAATTTCAGTTTTGAAAACTTAGGTTTATAAACTTTTCCAGCAAATAAAACTTTTTTACAATTTTTTTCTTTTAAAATAGATATTATCTTTCCAAATTGACCAATTGAGACTTTATGTGAGTTTTTATCTTTTTTAAAAAGATTTTTATTTGTTAAATCAATTATTGTATATTTTTTTTTATTTTTTATTTTTCTATATATATACTTTGGAAAGTCAGTTTCTCCAAAAATTAGACCAATCATAATTTAATTTTGAGGTGTGCAAATAGGTCTTTTTTTATCTTTCTCAATAAATCTTATTACTTCCTTTACCAATTCATTATCTTTATATTCTCCATTAATTTTATTTAAATTTTCATGTAAATTTTTCGAGGAAAAAATTTCTTTGTAAGCTTTATCAAGTCCTATAATTTTTTTGTTATCATATTTTTTTCTTCGTAATCCAATTAGATTTAACCCTTGTAGATAATTTCTGTTCCCAATTGATAGTCCAAATGGTGTAACATCTTTTAAAACTCCCGTCATACCCCCAATCATTGCAAGGCGACCTATTCTTGTAAATTGTTGAACTGCAGAATTTCCTCCAATTACTACAGAGTCCTCTATTGTTACATGTCCTCCTAACGGTACATTGTTAGCTATTATAACGTTATTACCGATTTTACAATCATGAGCAACATGTGATGAGATCATGAATAAGCAGTTATTACCTATAATTGTTTTTGAACCACCGCCCTCGGTTCCAGGATTTATAGTCACATATTCCCTAATAATATTATACTCGCCTATTAATAAACTATTTTTTTCATTTTTAAATTTTAAATCTTGAGGTTGTGTGCCTATAGAAGCAAAAGGAAAAATTTTCGTTCCATTTCCAATTTTTGTATTACCTTCTATATGAACATTAGAAACTAATTCTACATTTTCAGATAACTCCACCTCAGGCCCTACGTAACAAAATGGTCCAATTTTAACTGATTTTGAAACTTTGGCTTTTTTATCGATTACGCTTGAAGTATGTATCATTTTTTTCTATCTACAATAGTTGCTGACCACTCTGCATCAGCCATTCTTTTTCCATCAACTTTAGCAGTCCCTTTATATTTCCATACTCTTCCATGAGATCTGATAGCTTCAATTTCAAGATGAAGTTCGCAATCTGGTATTACTGGGTTTCTAAACCTAGCTTTATCGACACCCATTAAATAAACCAGTTTGTTAGCATATTCTTTTGGATCAATTCCATGAGCTGTCAAAGCTGCGGCGGCTTGGCCAAAAGCTTCAACAATTAAAACACCTGGCATTACTGGTTGATCTGGAAAATGACCTTGGACATAGAAACCATTTTTTTTAACATACATTATTGCGGTGGCTGATTTTAGATGGATGATATTTATTAACTTATCAATCAACAACATAGGTTCTCTATGGGGTAGTAATTTTTCAATCGCTTTTTTATCTAATTCAGTTGTGTTCATTTTCATTTTTTTTTTAAAAACTCTCTTAATGGCACCGCAGGATATCCCATTACTACTTGATTATCGTCAATATTTTTTACCACACCACTACCACCGCCAATTTTTACATTGTTTCCTATTTTTAAATGACCAGAAACACCTGCTTGACCACCAATAGAAACGTTATTTCCAACTTGAGAGCTCCCGGCAAAACCGACTTGCCCTGCAATCATGCAATCAGATCCAATCTGAACATTATGAGCAATGTGAACTTGGTTATCAAGATATGTATTATTACCAATAATAGTATCGCTAATAGAGCCACGGTCTATTGTGCATGAAGAAGCAATTTCCACATCATCTTTGATAAGAACTTTACCTATATGCGGAAACTTAAAATTTTTATTTTTCATAGGAATGAATCCAAACCCTTTTTGTCCGATTTTGCAACAATCTTGTATTACTACTCTATTTCCAATTATTGTGTTTTTTATTATATTTCCAGATCCAATAACACAATTATTGCCAATAAAGACACCATGTTCAATAATTGTATTTGAACCAACAAAGGTATTTTTACCAATTTTAACATTTTTCCCAACCAAAACATTATTACCAAATTTTACATATTTAAATTTACTTTTTGCTGGTTTTTTTAATGTATAATCAGGATGATCAATATCTGCATTTGGATAAATATTTTTTAAAACTTTTGCAACTTCAAATAATACATTTGAAACAATTATTTTTTGAATAGTTTGTGGTAAAAAAGACTCTAGTTTACTCGTAGTAATACATAATCCTGCTTTGGTCGTTTTCGCCTGATCTTTATACTTAATAGAGTCAAAAAAAGTAAGATCATTTTTATTTGCCAAATTTAAAGTTTTAAAATCATTAATTTTAATATTATCTTTAAATCTTATATTAGGGAAAATTTTATTAATATGTAATTTTTTTTTTTTGAAAAAATTTGAATTCATTCAAATTTATTTTATATCAATCGACTTAAGTTCTTTATTTAGTAATGTCATAATATCTTTTGTAATATCTAGACTCTCATCGGCTAATAGTATGCTTTTTTTATCTAAAACTATTCTAATATTTTTTTCTTTCATATAATTTTCTACTATCGGATTGAGTGTTTTCAGAAGATCTTTTCTTGCTTTACTTCTTTTTTTAGCAACATCATCTAATAAAAAATTTCGCTCTTTTTGTAGGGAAGAAACTTTAGTTCTTAGCGCTTGAACTTGTTTTTTATATTCTTCTGGCGCTAATATTTTTTTTTGTTGAATAATTTTTTTTTCTTCTGCTTGAATGTTCTTCTGCTTATCATTAATATTTTTTATTCCTTTTTCAAGCTTCGACTTTAAGAAAGATTGTGCTTTTTTGCCAGCATCACTTTGATTTAAAATCAGCTTGAAATCAATATAATGAGGTATCGTAGAATTTGCATTTTTAAAAAATACTGTAGAAAACAAAATTATTAAAATTATTTTTTTTAAATTCATTTTAGAAAGTTGTTCCTAAATTAAAGCTAAAGCTTCTAGTTTCGTCTGTTTCAGCTTTTGATAAATTTTTTGAAAATATTACAGATAATGGACCTATAGGTGACATCCAGTTTGCAGCCACACCAGTTGATGATCTTAATTTATTACTTTCATCCAAAGAGCTATCGTAATCAACGCCCCAAACACTTCCAAAATCAAGAAAAACACTTAAATCTGTATTAGTATTTTCTGGTAAAACATTAGGTAAGCTAGCCTCAAAATTAACAGCTGCAGCATAATTTCCCCCTATGTGGTCACTTCCATCCACTGGGCCAATTTTATTTCTCTCAAATCCTCTTAATCTTCTCTCGCTGAGCCCTTTTCTTTTACTTAATCGAACGTCATCTTCTCCTAATCCATTGATGGAAGATAAGTAAATTTTACTCGCGCTTATTACACCATTTGTAAGTTCCTTGTATTTGCTGGCTGAAAAAGTGTTGGAGATGAAAGATTTGTCAGCATAAAATGGTAAAGTTTGTCCAAAATCAATTATTGAACCACTTGTTGGCATAAATGATCTATCTCTTCCATCAAATGTAAATCCATAAATTGCAGCCATTTCGCTAAATTTTCCACTTTGTTTTTTAAGTGAGTCACTTGCGTTACTAGTGGTTTGTAAATCATCGTAACTAGCACTTAAACCTAAAGAGGCGATTACATTTCTGTATTGTTCAAATGATGTTCCTATTCTTCCTGATATAATAGAATTTTCATAGCCTTGGTCTGGCTTATCATTTTGCTGACTCGAAATAGAATAGTTAACAGAGTTTCCTAAAAAATCATAATTTGGATTTGTGTATCTTAAAGTTCCGTGCAATGACTCCTCGTCTACTTGAAGATCTAGACCAACTATTTTACCTTCTCCTAACCAATTGTTTTCTTGTATATTAAAAGCAAACGTCCCTCCACTAGAACCAACTCCTGCTCCAGCACTTATTTCACCTGTTGGCTGCTCCTCCACAAGGATATCAATAATTTTGAGATTTTTTTTGCTTCCATTTTTAACTTCGTAATTTACACTGCTAAAAATTCTTCTAGCTTTTAATTCAGCAATGGACTTTTCTAAGTTTAATTTGGTGAAAGGATCTCCTTCATCCAAAATCAACTCCCCTCTTAAAACATCCTCGTTAGTAATTCGATTCCCTTTAATATTTATTCTTTCAACTAAAATCTTTTCTCCCTCAAAAACATTAAAAGTAATATTAATTTTATCACCTTCAAGAGTTTCTTCTACATTATGTTCTACAAACTGAAGATTGTTATTAGCTATAATTTTATCTAGTTCTTCTAAAAGTTTTTTAGTTTTGAATGGAGAATAATACTGACCAACGTAATCTTTATAAAAATTGTTTAGTGGAAAAAAAATTTTTTTATCAAAAACTGGATCAACATTCGTTGAAATTTTATCTACTCTATACCTTGTTCCTTCATCAATTGAATAAACTAAATCAATTTTTCCTTGTTTTGTGATATTTGCAGAGTTAGAGGTAACTTTAATATCGTAATATCCAAGAGATTTATAATAATTTGTTAAAAGACGTAAATCTAAATCAATCAGCCGTTTGCTAAAATTTGTATTGTTAGTAAGAACTTTCCAAAATTTGTCTTCCTCACTGGCTATAACATCTTTTAATCTATTTGCTCTGATATTTTTATTGCCTATAAAATTAATTGAGGAGATTTTACTTTTTTCTCCTCGATTGATCTCAATTAAAAGATCAAAACTATCTTCATTTAATTTTTTTACTTTTGCTTCAACAGAGCTTGAGTTGTAACCTACTGAAGAGTACAAGTTTTTAATAATTTCGATATCTTGCGCAAGATATGATTTTATATAGGGTCTTTTCTCTTTTAACTTAAGATTGTCTCTTATTAGTTTTTTGTATTTGTTACTTTTTTCTCCAACAATAATTAATTGGTTGACTATGGGATACTCTTTAACTTCTACAATAAGAGTTTTATTCAAGATTTTTAACTCAACATTTTCAAAAAAATCTGTTTTATATAAATTTATCAATACTTGATTTAAATCTTTTTCTAAATAGTTTTGATTTAATTTTATTTCACCATAAACTTTTATTGTCTCTTCAGAAATTCTTTTGTTACCACTTATTTCTAGTTTATTAATAATTTCTGCATTAACACTTGAGATGATAAAGAAAATCGTTGCTGCTATTATTAAAAGTTTATTCATAAATTTCTTTAATTTTTTTTAATGTAATGTTTCTTGCCCAAGTATCAATTTCGTTGATTTGTTTAATATTTTTAGCAATTCTTATAGCATATTTTTTATAATTAACATCTTTAAGAATGCTCATAATGATTTTAAAAATACTTAAAAATGGTATCTTTTTAATGAGAAATTGATCAACTAATATTTCATTACTAGCATTGATAATAATTGGAGCAGATGGATGCTTATTTGCTTTTGCCTTAAGTTTTATAGCTGGAAATAATTTATGTGAGACTGGTTTAAAAATAAGATTTTCAGGGACAAAACTCTCCTGTTTTTTTGATTTATAAAATTCGCTGATATCTAAATTTCCATCAAATATAGCATTTACCAAAGGTATAGTCATAGACGTTTCATGATAAATAAATTTTTTAATTCCATTATTAAGCTCTATAATTGCATGTACTAATGAGTTTGGGTGTATCAAAATATCAAGCTTATGATTTGGTAAATTAAAGAGTTTTTCAGCTTCAACAATTTCAAATATTTTATTCATTAAGGTTGATGAGTCTATAGTGATTTTTTTTCCCATTTTCCATTTTGGATGTTTTAGAGCGTGTTTAGGTTCGATTTTATTAAATTGTTTTTTTTTATAATTTAAGAATGGTCCTCCTGATGCTGTAATATAAATTTTTTTAATAGAGGTCGGTTTAATGTCTTTTATTAATTTGGATATTGAATAATGTTCTGAGTCAATTGGAACTATATCCGTATTATTTTTTTGTGACTCTTTTTTTAATAAACTCCACCCACAAATAATAGACTCTTTGTTGGCGATTAAAACCTTTTTACTCAATTTTACTATTTTAATAGTTGGTTCCAGGCCAGCTAAACCAGGAATTGCAGAAATTGAAATATCAAATTTTAAATTTAGATTGTTAAAATCATTTAATATTTTAATTTTGTAATTTCTAAATTTTTTTAATACTTTTTTATAAACAAGTTGATTTGTTATGATAAATATTTTTGGCTTATACTTTTTTATTTGTTTGCAAATTAAGTTATAATTTCTATTAGCAACAAGGACACAAATATTAAAATTTTTTATCTTTTTATCAAAGATCTTTAATGACGTGACACCGATTGATCCAGTAGAGCCTAAAATACAAATTTTTTTTTTCATTTAGTAAATAAAAATAACTGATAATAATCCAATTGGGAGGCCTAATAATATTCCGTCTATTCGATCTAAAACACCGCCATGTCCTGGAAGAAAGCTTCCGGTGTCTTTAATCTTAGCTTTTCTTTTTAAATAAGAAAAAAACAAATCTCCAATTTGGCAAGACGTTGACGTAATTAAAGCAATGATTAAAATTTTTATGTTGAAAGTACTTGTTAAAAGAAATACCGAGGACGATAAAACTATCATTGTAAATAAAATTGATCCTAGCGCACCTGAAATAGTTTTTTTTGGACTTATCTTTGTCAATTTAGGTCCTTTTAATATATTGCCAATTACATAGCCTCCGATGTCAGAAAATGTACATGCTAGTAAAATTAAAAATATCAATAACTTAAATTGAAAATTAACAGATAAGTAAGTAAATAAACTACATAAGGTAAAAATATAAATAATAAAAACAAAGTTGGATAAATATAATTTAAAACTTCTTTTTAGAATTTTTTTCGTTATATCTAAAAATTCTAATACTGAAAATACTCCCAAAATTAATAAAGAAAAAACTAAAAATATTTTAGAAAAAAATATTACAAAAAGTAAAACAAGTAATACTATCGAAGTAAATAATCTCTTTTTAAAATTGTTTGAAATCATATTCCTCCAAAATTTCTCTTACTTTTTTTATATTTATTAATAATTCTTATTAAATCACTTGGAGTAAAATCTGGCCATAATTTTTTCAAAAAAAATAGCTCTGAATATGCTAATTGCCATAACATAAAATTGCTTAACCTTTGATGTCCTCCAGTTCGTATCAAAATATCAGGATTAGGCATACTTCTAGTATAAAGATTTTTTTCAAAACTTTTAATATCAATTTTTTTTCTAGTTTTTTTAAAAGCATTTAAAATTTCATTTTTTGAACCGTAGTTAATTGCTAGGTTAACAATTATCTTATTGTTTTCTTTTGTTAAATTTTCAGTTTTTTTTAAAACTGATTTAAGATCTTTGGAAAACTTATTTAATTCTCCAATTATATTTATTTTAATTTTTTGTTTTACTATACTTTCTATCTCTTGAGAAAAATAATTTTTGATTAACTTAAATAGAAATACTATTTCACTTTTTGGTCTTTTCCAATTCTCTGATGAAAAAACATAAAATGTAATATATTTAATTTTAAGTTTAATTGAGCTTTTAACAATTTTTTTTACTGTTTCAACACCTTGTAAATGTCCGAAATTTCTTCCTTTTTTTTTCTTCTTTCCCCACCTGCCGTTCCCATCCATAATGAAAGCGACATGGTTGAGCTTATTCATATTTGAATGATCTCTTTTTCTTTCTCAGCTAAAATTTTTTCTATATTTTGTATGTTGCTATCTGTCAATTTTTGAATATTTTTTTCAAAATTTTTACTATCGTCCTCAGAAATTATTTTATCTTTTAGTTTTTTCTTTAAATCCTCATTAGCTTCCCTTCTAATGTTTCTTATCGAAATTTTACCTTTTTCTCCCATGCCTTTTAATATTTTTATTAAATCTTTTCTTCTTTCTTCCGTTAAATCTGGAATTCTTAATCTTATAATTTGTCCATCTACTTGGGGATTTATCCCAAGTTCAGATTTTTGAATGGCTCCCTCTATTAAAGGTGTGTTTGCTTTGTCCCAAACTTGTATAGAAATTAATCTTGCTTCAGGAACGCTTACTGTTGCCAGCTGATCTATAGGCATTAATTGTCCGTAAACATCAATTTTGAGAGTATCTAACATGTTAGTGTTTGCTCTACCAGTTCTCAGTGTTGAAATGTCTTTTTTTAATGATTGAATGCTTTTATCCATCTTTGTGGAATAATTATTTTCATTAAATTCGTTGCTCACTATTAAATTCCTTCTCCGACTTTATATCTTACAAAATTTATAACCTTGAGTGGTTTATCTTTAGAATTTTCTTTTAAAATATCCTGAACTTTTTTTTTTGGATCCATTATCCATAATTGATTTAAAAGTGAATTGTCATTTAAAAATTTTGATATTTTTCCTTTAGAAATTTTTTCAGCCATTTCAGATGGTTTACCAGAATTCGTAATTTCTGCTTTTATGATTTCCATTTCTTTTTCCACGATACTCTTATCTATATCTTTCTTATCTAAAGCTAATGGATTAGAAGCAGCAATATGCATTGCGATTTTAGATCCAATATCTTCATTTTTTCCTTTTGATATTCCATCTAATTTGACGATTGAGATTATTTTTCCTATACCTTTTTCAATAGCTGAATGAACATATGCAAAATTTATTCCAGTATCCTTGTTAAAAAAAGTGGCTCTTCTAATAGTTATTTTTTCTCCAATTTTAGCAATTAAATTTACTAAATTATCTTTTACTAGTGAACCATTAGACATTTTACTCTCATTTAATTTATTTATATCACCTTCAATTAAAAAATTAATTTCTGATATTTCTTTACAAAAATTTATAAAATCTTTATTTTTAGCAACAAAATCAGTTTCACTATTGATTTCGATAAGAGATATTTTGCCATCACTTTCTTTTACTAAAGCTAAGCCCTCTGATGCAGTTCTGCTCATTTTTTTTGAAGCTTTGGCAATCCCTTTTTTTCTTAAGAACTCAACTGATTTCTCTATATCGCCTTTAGTTTCATCTAAAGCATTCTTGCAATCTTTAAAACCTACGCCAGTCATTTCTCTCAATTTTTTAATTTTGTCTAGAAGATCTTTGTTTGACATTAGAAAATTATATGAAATTATTTTTTTTGTTTTCTTGAATTTTTCTCTTCAGCCTTTTCCTCTGATCCTTTGATGTGTTTCTGAGCATCTATAATTGTATTTTTTAGGAGTTCGCAATAAAGGCTAATAGATCTTCTTGCGTCATCGTTACCAGGTATTGGGTAATCAATTCCAGTCGGATCAGAATTTGTATCTAACACAGCTATAATAGGTATTCCTAATTTTTTTGCCTCCGCGACAGCTAGAGACTCTATATTTGTATCAACAATAAAAATTAAATCTGGTGTCTTCTTCATTTCTGCAATTCCACCTAATGATCTTTGTAATTTTTCTTTTTCTTTACTGAATTTTAGCATTTCTTTTTTTGTAAAACCTAAGTTTTCTTTTGATAGTTGGTTTTCCAACATCTTTAATCTTTTAATTGAATTTTGTATTGTATTCCAATTGGTTAACATGCCTCCGAGCCATCTGTAATTTACATAAAATTGATCTGTTTCCTTTGCTAAATCACTTATCTGCTCCGAAGCTTGCTTCTTAGTTGAGACAACTAATAATTTTCCACCACTAGATATTACTTTATGCACTTGAACTAATGCATTTTTAAGATAATCAACTGTTTGGATTAGATCTATAATGTGAATTGAGTTTTTTTCTCCAAAAATATATTTCTTCATTTTTGGATTCCATCTGAGTGTTTTATGGCCTAGATGTACACCAGCTTCTAATAATTGTTTTATGTCTACTTTTGGTACGTTCATAATTTTTCCGGTTAATCCACCACAGTAATTCCATATTTATGGACCGGTAGGGCAATGCCCTTATAACTGTGTGCGAAATTAGGACAACATATATACAATCAATCTAAAAAATCAACTGTCTAAACGGATATTTTTTTGACATATTTCATGCCTTTTAGGGCTTTTAAGTGATTTAAGTCAAATTTTCTTGTTTCCTCTAATGAAAAAAAAGCATGTTGATTTTTATCTTTAATAATCAAATTAATTTCTGTACCTCCCTTACACGATAACAATTTCTTCAGCTCATTCAAATCACAATCTTTTTTTAATTCAATCGTTACTTTAGAATATGGTTTATTGATTACCTCTTCTAAACTTACTATTTTTTTAACATTAATTCTTTTTTTAGATGTTTCACTGGAAACTTTATCTTTTTGTAAAGTTAAAACAAAAGATTCTGACTCTTTTAATATTTCTCTATTAGAAACTAATATATCAGCAAATAAAAAAAGTTCGAACTCTGCTTGTTTATCGCTAAATTTTACAATTGCGTAAGGAGTACCTTTTAAACTTTTTTTTTCTTGTATTGACATAATTGTGCCAGCCACTAAACCCTCATTTTTATCATTTTCATGAAATTGATTATAAGAAATAATATTTAATTGACTAAAAATCTCTTCAAATTCATTTAAAGGGTGATTGGTCAAAAAGAAACCAATAGATTTAAATTCTTCAGCTAGTAGCTCTTTTTGCTTCCATGTAATGGCTGGTAAAAAGTCAAAATTATTTTGATCGTTTTCTTGTTCATCAAATAAGTTTGATTGATTATTTTCTTTATCATCGTTAATATTTTTAATTTTCTGTATAATTTTCGGTATTGAATTTAAAATTTTATTTCTATCTTGTTCAA
Source organism: uncultured Pelagibacteraceae bacterium (assembly GCA_902572345.1). Taxonomy (GTDB): domain Bacteria; phylum Pseudomonadota; class Alphaproteobacteria; order Pelagibacterales; family Pelagibacteraceae; genus Pelagilacustribacter. Next base: position 68,807 of record CACGEW010000005.1, read on the forward strand.
ACTCATCGAACACACCAGCTTTTACCAAGCCTTCTAATTGAAGTTTATTTACGTCTTTTATGTTTACCCTATTAACAAAATCATTAAAAGATTTGAAAATTCCATTAGTTTCTCTCTCATTAATAATATTTGATATAGCTTCAAAACCTACATTTTTAATTGCTCCTAATCCATAAACGATTTTACCATCAATAGCTCTAAAATCTGAATAACATTTATTTATTGATGGTTTAATTATACTAATTTTAAGTTTTTTTAATTCCTCAACAAATTCTCTTAACTTAGCAGTATTGGTAAGTTCTGTTGACATCGTTGCTGCTATAAAATCTTCTTTATAATAAGTTTTTAAAAAAGCAGTTTGATAAGCAATTAATGCGTAAGCAGCTGCATGGCTTTTATTAAAACCGTATTGTGCAAAAGGTTCAATCTTTGTAAATACAAAATTTGCAACATCTTTTGCAATACCATTTTTTAAAGCTCCATTAATAAATCTTTCTTTTTGCTTATCTAACTCTGCCTTTTTTTTCTTTCCCATAGCTCTTCTTAAAATATCTGCTTCACCTGCAGTAAATCCTGCAAGTGTCTGTGCGATTTGCATTACTTGCTCTTGGTAAATAATAATACCATAGGTTGGTGTAAGTATTTCTTTTAAAATCGGATGAATATAATCAGGTTCTTTGAGTCCATTTTTACAATCATTATAAATGGGAATGTTGCTCATAGGGCCAGGTCTGTAAAGAGCAACTAGTGCAATAATGTCGTCAAATTTATTAGGTTTCATTTGCTTGATTGCTTCTCTCATCCCAGCACTTTCAAGTTGAAACAGCCCTGTCGTTTCACCTGTTGAAAGCATTAAAAAAACTTTTTCATCATTTTGATCGATTTTGCTAATATCAAAATCAATTTTTTTTAATTTTAGTCTTTTTATAGTATTGTCTATTACTGTAAGTGTTTTTAAACCTAGTAAATCAAATTTAACTAGTCCCGCATTTTCAGAAGAATACATATCATATTGAGTAGATGGCAAAGTTAAATTTGAGCTGTGGTCAATGTACAAAGGGAACTGCTCAGCTAATTTATCTCCTGCGATCACTACACCTGCAGCATGTGTTGCCATATTCCTATTTAGTCCCTCTAATCTTAAAGAAAGTTCTAAAAGTTTTTTAACTTTAGAATTTTTTTTGACCTCTTCTTTAAATCTTGGTTCCCGATCAATAGCCTCTTGCAATGTAAGAGGTCTTGAAGGATCGAAAGGTACCATTTTACAGATTCTATCTACGTGGCCATAAGAAAGACCAATTACTCGACCAACATCTCTTAATACCATTCTGGCCTTTAATTTTCCAAAAGTTATAATATGAGCTACTCCGTTTTTATATTTCTTTTTTAAATACTCAAACACTTGATCCCTTTTTTCCTCACAAAAATCTATGTCAAAGTCAGGCATAGAAATTCTATCGGGATTTAAAAAACGTTCAAAAATTAAATCAAATTCAATCGGATCCAAATCTGTGATGTCTAAAGAATAAGCTACCAATGATCCAGCACCTGAGCCTCTGCCTGGACCAACTGGGATAAAATTTTTTTTAGCCCATTTTATATAATCAGAAACTATTAAAAAGTAGCTAGCATAGTCCATTGAATTAATTATATTAATTTCATGAGTTAATCTATCTTCATAAATCTTTTTAATCTCTTCGATTGACTCTTTTTTATTTTTTTTCAAGATGAAATTTTCTAACCTATTTTTCAGACCATTTTTTGCTAAATTTGATAATTCTTCTTCAGGAGAGCCACTTTCTTTACTGGCTATAGAAGGTAAAATCGGTTTTGATTTTTTTGGCTTAAAATTGAATCTCAAATGAAAATTATAATTATTTTCTAATGCTTCAGGTATGTCTGAATATAATTTTTTTAATTCCTCTTGAGATTTTAAATAATGTTGATTATTGTATTTAAACCTATTTTTATCATCTACAAAACTTTTTTCTCCAATACAAATTAATGCATCATGTGCCTCATACATATCTGTATTTAAATAAAAAATTTCTTGAGTTGCAATCAGGGGAAGCTGCAGAGATTTTGAGATATTTAGCAAATAATTTTCAAAATTTTTTTCTTGTAATTCATTATGACGTTGAATTTCTAAATATATTCGATTTTTGTAACTATTTTTAAGAGAATTTAATATTTGTTCGATATCTTTAAGTTTATTTTTGTAAAAAAGTTTACCAAAAAAGTTTGTAAAATTGCCAGTAAGTAGTATTAAGCCATCATTATTATCAGCAAGGTCTTTTAAACTACACGCAGGATCTAACATTTCATTATTCTTTAAATAACTTGATGAAGACAATTTAGTTAAATTTTTATACCCCTCCTCAGAAGTCGCATATAAAGAAACTTTTCCAATTATCCCAGACATATTGATATTTATTTGAGTGCCTATGATTGGATGAGTGCCAACTTTTGATATTTTTTCTGAAAATTCAAGAGCTCCGCATAAATTATAGCTATCTGCTAACCCTATTGATTTAATTTTATTTGATTTACAGTAATCAGCTAACTCGTCAATTTTTATTGCACCTTCACAAATTGAATATTGAGTATGAATTTTAATATGATTAAAAATTTTATTATTAACGAGCATTAACTCGTTTTATATCACCATTGGAAATAAACAACTTGTAATCTGCCCTGTTGGCAAGTTCTCTATTGTGAGTTGCAAAAATTATAGTTTTTTTTAATTTCTTTAATTTTAAAAAATATGAAAAAATTTCTTTTGAAGTTTTAAAATCTAGATTACCAGTTGGCTCATCTGCTAAGATTATATTTGTTTCAGCTATTAACGCTCTAGCAATAGCAACTCTTTGTTGTTCTCCACCTGAAAGTTGATTTGGGAAATGTTGTGACCTATCTATGATTTTAACTGCTTTGAGAATTTTTTGAGCCTCATTTTTAGCATTTGATATATTATTACCTTTAATAATTAGTGGCATCATCACGTTTTCAATAGCAGTAAAGTCACTTAGTAAATTATTATCTTGAAATATTATTGATATATTTTTTCTTCTAGTTTCATCTTTTTTTTTGTCTGTAAATTTTTTTGTAAAAATATCGTTTATTTTGATATCTCCTTTTGTTGGTTCATCCAACAAAGCTAGCAAATGAAGCAATGAAGATTTTCCAGATCCAGATGGGCCCACTAGTGCTACGAGGTCTCCCTGTTTTATTTTTAAATTAAGGTTGTTAAATAATGTGATATTGCCATTAAAATGTTGGTAAGTTTTTTTTAAATTTACAGTTTCAATTAAAATTTTATTCATATTTTAGCGCCCTAAACGTTTTCATTTTTGTGACATGTCTAGCTGGAATATAGGAAGCGATAGCTGAAACTAACATCGATAGAATAAAAATTATAAATATTGAATATAGGTTTATTTCACTTGGTAACTTTTCTAAAAAATAAATGTCACTTGGAAATATTTCTAATTTAAAAACTGTTGAAAGAAATATTCTTACTTTTTCAATATTTGATGAAAATAATATTCCTAAAATAATGCCAGTTATTGTAGCAAAAAAACCTATTGTAAAACCTGTTAAAAAAAAAGATTTTTTTATTGAAGTATTATTTAAACCTAAAGTTTTTAAAATAGCTATTTCTTTTGTTTTATTTTTAATTAATATTGTTAGGCCTGAAATAATATTAAATGCAGCCACAATAATAATTAAAGTAAGAATTATAAACATTACATTTCTCTCAACTTTTAGAGCGCTAAAGAAAGATTTGTTCAAATCTGACCAAGTATAAATAAAATAATTTTGATTTAGTTTCTCAATTTCTTTTTTGTATACATTGGCCTTTAGAGGATCATTTAAATATATTTCAAGGTTTTGATCTTTGGTATTCTTGTCAAAAATTGATAAAGCGTCTTCAGAAGTTAAAAAAATGATATTCTGATCAAACTCAACAAATCCAGTATTGAAAATTCCTGCTATTCTAAAGTTTTCTTGTTTTGGTAAACTCCCTAAAGGTGTAGCAACAAATGCTGAGGACATTAAATTTATCCTGTCTCCTTCATTTAAATTTAAATTAAATGCGAGTTCAGATCCTATAAATACGTAATTTTTTTTAAATTTATTTATATCTCCACTTACAATATTTTTTTCTAAAAAAATTTTTATTTTTTTTTCTTTATTATTTACTCCTTTGAAAATGATACCTTTCGCTTGATTATTATTAATTATTATACCTTCTCCCGAGTAAGTTTTACTTACAGAAATATCTTTGAAATTATTTTTAATTTTAGAAATATATTCTTCATTAATATTTAAACCATTTGGTTGAATTACAATATGTGGATTTAAACCAAGTATTTTATTTGTTAATTCAGTTTTAAAACCATTCATTACTGACATAACAATTATTAAAATTGCTACTCCAAGCATAATTCCTAAAAAAGAAAAAATAGAAATTATTTTTAAAAAACCTTCTTTTTTTTTAGGTCTTAGATTTCTTGATGAAATTAATCTTTCTACTTTTGTGAACAAAATATTATCTTTTTAGTTTAGATTTGATGCCCTCTAGACCCAACATTTCACTTTCAGAGTTTATTTCTTTAAACTCAAATTTGTTTTCTTCAGATTTTGATCCAATGATAATTTGGAAAGGAATACCTATTAAGTCATGTTTTTTAAATTTATTAGACATATTCTCATCAACATCATCCAACAATACGTCAATATTTTGTTTTTTTAATTCTTGATAAATTTTTTCTGCTTTTTTCATGTTTTCTTTATTGCTTTTGCTTAAGCTTGGAATGATGACAGCATCAAATGGTGATATTGAGTTTGGCCACTTCATAATACCATTATTGTAGTTTGCCTCAATTGCAGCCCCCACAAGTCTTGAAACTCCAATACCATATGATCCCATTTTTACAGAAATTTTCCTACCGCTTTTATCATCTATTAAACAATTCATTGGTTTTGAATATTTATCACCGAAGTAGAATATATGTCCTACTTCAATACCTTTTGTTTTAATCTGATTTTTTTTATCAACTTCCAAGTTGAATTTTTTTTCATCAAATTTTTCATCTGTTGCAGCATAAATATCTGTAAAATCTTTTCTCATTTGTGAGAGAGATTCATCACTAAAGTTATATTTATCTAAATTAATCTCAAATATTCTTTTGTCAGCAAATATTTGGCTTTCACCTGTATCTGCTAAAATAATAAATTCGTGAGAAAGATCTCCACCAATCGGGCCTGTATCCGCAGCCATTGGAATAGCTTTTAAACCCAGTCTGTTAAAAGTTTTTAAATAAGAAAAAAACATTTTGTTATAAGATTTTTTGGCATCATCATCAGTCAAATCAAATGAGTATGCATCTTTCATAAAAAATTCCTTACACCTCATTACACCAAATCTTGGTCTTATCTCGTCTCTAAATTTCCATTGTATATGATAAAGGATTTGCGGAAGTGATTTATATGATTTTATACTTGATCTAAAAACGTCTGTAATTAATTCTTCATTAGTAGGTCCATAAAGCATTTCCCTTCCTTGCCGATCTTTAATTCTTAACATTTCTTCACCGTAATCATCATACCTACCGCTCTCTTTCCAGATCTCAGCCGATTGAATAGTTGGCATTAACATTTCTTGGGCTCCAATAGAATTTTGTTCCTCTCTTACTATTTTTTCAATTTTCTTCATGACCTTAAATCCTAATGGTAGCCAAGAGTAAATACCTGCGGAAGATTGTCTTATCATTCCGGTTTGTAGCATTAATTGATGAGATTTAATTTTAGCCTCAGCAGGTGAATCTTTAGTTACTGGAATAAATAATTGAGATAGATACATTTTATTGCAAATATTTTCTTAAATTTAATAAATCAAATTCAACTAGATAATATATTACAATAAAGATTATTGAAGTAATTATCGTAGTAATTAAAAATTTTCTAGCTATTTTAGGATTATTAGGGGCTCCAGGATCAGCTCCCTCTATTCTTTCTTTAAATTTTTCTTTATTTGATTGAATTCCTACAGGCAAAACAGAAAAGAAAATTATCCACCAAATTAATACATAAACTATAATTGAACCAGTTATACCCACTAGATTCTCGCTATATTTATATTTGTAAAAGGTTTTTTTCCTGTTTTTTCTCTAACGATTCTCCTACAATTTTGTTTAATGGTCTCTATTAAATTTTTTTGTTGATTTTTATTATCTAAAGAAAAAGTTCTACAAATATTAAAAATTTCGTCTTCCATATCAAAGATAAAATGCTCAGAATTTTCTTTTTCAGGAATGCCTCTAAAAGAAATAATTGGTTTTTTTATTTTTCCATTATTAGATACTAAAAGTGTGATTTCTAAATATCCATTAATTGATAAATTTTTTCTATCTTTAATTGACTGAGCATCTGTTTCAACGTTGATGCTTCCATCTAAATAGACTCTCCCCGATGGTGCTTTATCAACTACTTTAGGAGCGTCCCCAGGTAAAAGTTTAATAATATCTCCATTCTCAATCAATAATGTTTTTGGAACTTGCATTTCTTTTGCAAAATTTACATGCTCTTGCATATGTCTATGCTCGCCATGGACCGGAATAACGCTTTTTGGTTTTACCCACTTATACATATCTTTTAAATCATCTCTATTCGGATGACCGGATACATGAACAAAAGCATTTTCTTCACTTATAATTTCAATATTATTTCTGACTATTTGATTTTGTAAGTTATAAAGTTTTTTTTCATTTCCAGGAATAATTTTAGATGAAAAAATTACACAATCTCCCTCCTCTAAAAAAACCTCTGGGTGTGAACCGTTCACAATTCTATTCATTGCTCCCATAGGCTCACCTTGACTGCCAGTTGCTAAATAAAGAATTTTATTTTTTGCAACTTTTTTCGCTTCTCTTGGTTCAATAGGATCAATTAATCCTTTTAAATAACCGCACTTTTTAGCAGCTTTAAATATTCTATGCATTGACCTGCCTACTAAACAAATGGCCCTACCTGTTTTTTTTGCACAATAAAAAATTGACTCCATTCGAGCCACGTTTGAAGCAAATGAAGTTACTAAAATTCTTTTAGTTTTTAATTCCATTATACGCAACAAACTTTCTCTCACGTCAGACTCTGACCCTGCTCTCCCAGGACTGAAAATGTTTGTTGAGTCACATATCATTGCTGACACACCTTCATCACCAATTTTTTTTAATTTATCTTCATCGATTTTATTACCAATTAATGGGTTTGGATCGATTTTCCAATCTCCAGTATGCAAGATTGTTCCTAGAGGTGTTTTTATACTTAATCCATTTGGTTCTAATATCGAATGAGTAAGAGTAACAAAATCTATTTCAAAATCTCCTAGTTTGATTTTACTATTTAATGGAACAATTTTTAAAAAAGAGGAAATATCAATTTTTTTTTCTTTAAATTTTTCATTAATCAATGCTGCTGTAAATGGAGTGGCATATAATTTGCATTTTAAATCTGGCCAAATATGTGCTACTGCACCGATGTGGTCTTCATGAGCATGTGTTAACACAATACCTAACAGATCATCTTTTTTATCAATTATAAAACCAGGATCTGGCATAATTAAATCAATGCCCGGAATAGAGTCGTCTGCAAAAGTCACGCCGAGATCAACAATGATCCATTTTTGATTGTCTTCTTTGCCGTAAGCATAAAGATTCATATTCATGCCTATTTCTCCTGACCCACCTAAAGGACAAAAAAGTAATTCTTCTTTGCTCATATTAATTTTTTATAAACATTTGCTATACCTTTTACAGTTATATCTTGATCAACAGTAACATTCTTTTTAATAATTTTTTTAAAAAAATTTGCATAACCTCCGGTTAGTATAATCTTAAATTTTTTTTTATTTTTTGAAATTATTTTATCAATAATATTATTTATTAACCCTTCATATCCCCAAACAAATCCTGCGTTTAATGCGTCTTTAGTATTTTTTCCAAAATTTTTTTGATTAGAGCTTAAATTAATTAAAGGAAGTAAAGCAGTGGCTTTACTCAAATTTTTTATGGAAAGTTTTACACCCGGTGCAATTACTCCTCCTTCATATACGCTATTTTTAATGACGTCAAAAGTCGTTGCTGTTCCAAAATCTAAAACTAAACAATTTTTGAATCTTTTTGCACCAATTGCATTTGCAATTCTATCTGATCCAATCTCTATTTTGTTTTTAACATTTATTTTTATTACTTTCTTTAAATTTAAATTCTTTATCTCTAAAACTTTATATTTAGTCAATTTTAAATTCTTTTTAATATTTATAAATACCTTTGGCACAACACTTGAAAATAAAAATATTGGATTAAGATCTTTATTACCTTTTTTTCTTATAATAGACTTTATAAGATTACCTTTAAACATCTTAATAGTCTCAAAATTATATGATCTTAAAATTTTGAAATTATTATTTAAAACACATATTTTCGTTGTAGTATTACCAATGTCTCCAATTAAAAATTTCATAAATTTTTAGTGAATTTTTTTAACTCCGAGAAAGAATTTTGATTAGCTTTAAGTAAAAATTTTTCATAATTTTTTTTAATCATAATAAATAGTTTTTTATTATCTATATTTTTTTTTGTAATATGTTTCAAAGATGTAGACGAAAAATTTTTGTTTTTTGGTTCTATATTAGTATTAATTCCTATTCCTACTATTAAAAATTTTTTTCCAGCATTAGAAACGATCTCTTGCAAAATTCCACAAATTTTTTTTTCCTCAAATAATAAGTCATTTGGCCATTTAATTTTTATTTTATTTGAAAATTTTTTCATAAAAATACTTTTTAATAAAAATGCATTTAAAACAGCAAATTTCTTAAAATTTACTTTTTTTGTACTTATGTCAAAGAAAATAGTTAAAAATAAGTTTCCTTTTTTAGATATCCATGTTTTTCCCATTGTGCCTCTTCCTTGAGTTTGTTGTTCAGATAAAATTATTGTTGGCCTTATATTTTTTTTTTTAATTAGTTTATGAGCTATATCATTTGTGCTTTTAACACATTTAAATTTTAATAATTTTAATTTCATTAATTTAAAAACAATGTATCTACCACATTATTTAAAACTGAAGGATATAAGAAGAATGTTAATAATATGCTACAGGTAATAAAAATTGATAATTGAGCAAATTTATTTTTTGTTACATCAAAACTTATGGCGCTATCATCAAAATAAATAGTCTTGATTATTTTAAGATAATAAAAAGCTGATATTACTGTAGTTAACAATCCTATTATTGCTAATGCATACATCTTTTGTTCAACCACAGAGGTGAAAACATAGAATTTTGCAAAAAATCCACCAAGCGGTGGGATGCCCGCTAATGAAAATAAAATTACTAAAAATGAAATAGCTAACATTGGATGTTTTTTAGAAATGCCTGATAAGTCAGAAATATTTTCTTTATACTCACCATCTTTTTTTAATAAATACAAACATGAAAAAGCCCCAATATTCATTACAACATAAATAGAAATATAAACTATTGCACTTTCATAACCTGAGATCACACCTGTTGCTACGCCTGCTAAAGCGTATCCTATGTGTCCTATTGAACTGTAAGCTAATAATCTCTTAACATTTTTTTGCCCAATTGCGGCGACTGCACCTAAAATCATCGAAGCTATAGATATAAAAATAATTATTGTTTGCCACTCCATTAATATTTTTGAAAAAGGAATAAGCATAAACTTTATTAAAACAGCTAGTCCGGCAACTTTTGGAACTACTGCAAAATAACTTGTTATTGATGTTGGCGCTCCTTCATACACGTCAGGTGTCCACATATGAAAAGGAACCGCTGAAATTTTAAATGCAAGTCCAACCAAAATAAATACCATTGCAAACACTGCGCCAGTATTTTCTTTTCCTAATTCGTTTGCAATTAAATCAAAATTAGTTGATCCAGTAAATCCATATAGTAAAGAACAACCATAAAGTAATAAACCTGATGATAAAGCACTTAAAACAAAATATTTTATACCTGACTCGGATGACTTTAAATTGTCTCTGTCGATAGAGGCTAAAATATATAGTGATAATGATTGTAGCTCTAAGCCTAAATAAAATAAAATTATATCGTTAGAACTTACCATGAAGAACATTCCTAAAATTGATAGTAATATTATTATTGGATACTCAAATTTTGCCAATTTATTATCTAAGATAAAATTTTTTGATGAATTAAGTACAAATAAGCTTGAGATAAGTATCAATATTTTGAAAAAATTTGAAAAGGCATCTCGTGTGAAACTTTCTAAAAATATTTTTTCTACATTATTTGAACCATTTAAAATTATTGCGATTGTCAGTAAAATTATTAATGAAGTTAAATTGAAGATTAAATTAAAACTATTTTTCATGAATACTCCTATCATCAAGATAGAAAATATTGATAATGTTAAAAAAATTTCTGGAAGTAGTATATTTAAATTATTTATCATATTAATTTAAACCATTTGTTTGCACGGCTGTTTCGTAATTATTGATCAAATTATCCACTGAAACATTTAAAGTTTCCATTAATGGAACCGGATAAAAACCAAAAAAAATAACTAGCAAAGCTAATATACCTAACATAATGATCTCTGATTTATTTACATCTTTTAAATTTTTAATTTGATCATTTTTAGTTACACCAAAAATAACTCTCTTTGTGAGCCAAAGCATATATGCAGCTCCTAAGACAACTCCAAATGTAGCTAACATTGCAACCAAATAATTCTTTTGAAAGGTTCCTGTTAGAACTAAGAACTCACCTAAAAAGCCAGATGTTCCTGGAAGGCCCAATCCAGCTAAAGCAAAAACTATAAACAAAAAAGAGTATTTTGGTAAATAATTTACTAATCCGCCATAAGTACTGATCATTCTGGAATGTAATCTGTCATAAACAACTCCTACGCAAAGGAATAGAGCTGCTGAAATCAGTCCATGACTAATCATCTGAAAAATACTCCCTTCAATTCCTTGTTTGGTAAATGTAAATATTCCAAGGGTTACATAACCCATATGAGCAACTGAGGAATATGCAATTAATTTTTTCATATCCTCTTGCATTAAAGCCACTAAAGAAGTGTAAATAATAGCAATAATACTTAGTGTAAAAATTAATGGTGTAAAAAATTCTGAAGCTAGCGGAAACATGGGTAGAGAAAATCTCAAAAAACCATATCCAGCCATTTTTAAAAGTATTGCTGCTAGTATTACAGATCCAGCTGTAGGCGCCTCAACATGCGCATCAGGCAACCAAGTGTGAACTGGCCACATAGGCATTTTCACAGCAAAAGAACTGAAAAAAGCTAACCATAATAAGTTTTGATATTCTTTAGGTATTTTAATTTCGTAAATTTGAGTGACATCAGTTGTTCCTGTTATCCAATAGATGGCAATAATAGCAACAAGCATCAAAACTGATCCCAATAGAGTAAATAGAAAAAATTTAAAAGCTGAATACACTCTTCTTGGCCCTCCCCAAACCCCTATGATTAAAAACATTGGGATTAATCCAGCCTCAAAGAATAAATAAAATACAACCAAATCTAACGAGCAAAAAACTCCAATCATGAAAGTTTCTAATACCAAAATCGCTATTAAAAACTCTTTAACTCTGTCTTTAACACTATTAATGCATGAGATGATACAAATAGGAGTTATTAACGTTGTAAGGACTATAAAGAGGATTGAGATTCCGTCTATACCGAGTTTAAATTTAATAAAATCATTAATCCAAGATTGTTCTTCTAAAAATTGAAAATTTGCTGATGTATAATCCATTGAATACCAAACAAATAAAGACAAAATAAATGTTGCTAAACTACTAAATAAAGAAATGTAAATTGCGCTAGTATTGTTTTTTTGCCCTCTAGATATGAAAATAAAAAGAGAACTTACTAATGGTAAAAATATAAGAGTAGATAAAATTGGAAAGTCCATTTTTTAATTTAAAATTAAATAAGTGAGTAAAATTGATAAACCTATCAACATTACAAAAGCATAATCATATATAAATCCTGTTTGAAAAATACCTGCTTTGTCAGAAAGTTTTTTTATTAATTTTGAAATACCGTCAGGGCCAAATCTATCTATAAAACCTAAGTCGCCTTTTTTCCAAAGAAAAGAGCCAATTTTTTTAGCAGGTTTCACAAATAATAAATCGTATAATTCATCTATATACCATTTATTAAGCAAAAAACTATAAAGTGGTGAATTGGTATTTTTAAATTCCTCTAGAATTTTAGTGTTAGAGATAAAATAGTAATATGAGATCGGTATAGAAATTACTACTAATACTGGTGTTAAAATTAAAAACCATAAAGGGATCGGATCGTGTTTTATTTCATTTAGAAAAAATATTGATGACTGCCAGAATTCATTACTGTGATGACCGATAAATGTCGTTTTAAAAAAATAACCAGCAAAAATTGCACCAATAGCTAAAAATAATAAAGGACCTAACATTACAAAAGGAGACTCATGAGTATCATTTATTGGTACTCTCAAATTATTGTATGGACCGTGAAATGTTTTGAAAAATAATCTCCAAGAATAAATTGAAGTTAAAAATGCTGTAAAAATTCCAATAGTTGCTGCATAGTTTCCCAGGGAAGAATTTCTTAAATAAGCAAATTCAATAATTGCATCTTTAGAGTAAAAACCAGATAAAAAAGGAAATCCAGTTAACGCTAAAGTTCCTATCAACATAAAAACATAGGTATAAGGAAGTTTTTTTCTCACACCACCCATATTCCTTATATCTTGTTCATCTTTAAACGCATGAATTACAGATCCAGAACCTAGAAATAATAAAGCTTTAAAAAAAGCATGAGTGAATAAATGGAACATTGCTACATGATAAGCACCTACTCCTGCAGCAAAAAACATGTAACCTAATTGACTACAAGTTGAGTAAGCAACTATTTTTTTTATATCATTCTGAACAAGAGCAACTGATGCTGCAAAAATTGCGGTAATCATTCCAACTATTGTAACTAGGTTCAAGGCAGTTTGAGAATATTCAAATAATGGAGAACATCTAACAACTAAAAACACGCCGGCTGTCACCATTGTGGCTGCATGAATAAGTGCTGAAACTGGTGTGGGCCCTTCCATAGCATCTGGCAACCAAGTATGTAATAAAAATTGGGCTGACTTACCCATCGCTCCAATAAATAAAAATAAACAAATCAATGTGATTAAAGTTGTCTCAAAACCAAAGAATACCAATTTTTTTTCAATAAATTGTGGAGCTAATTCAAAAACTTCTTGAAAATTTATCGTACCGAAATAAAAAAATATAAGAAAAATTCCAATCGCTAAACCAAAATCACCTACCCTGTTTACGATAAAAGCTTTTATTGCTGCGTTATTTGCGCTCTCTTTTTTATACCAAAAACCAATTAACAGATAAGAACATAGCCCTACTCCCTCCCAGCCAAAAAATAATTGAAGAAAGTTATCTGACACAACAAGAACCAACATTGAGAACGTAAATAAGGATAAGTAAGACATAAATCTTGGTTTGTGCGGATCATGGCTCATGTAGCCAATGGAATAAATATGTACCAATGCTGAAACAAAAGTGACAACTACTAGCATTACTGAACTCAAAGGGTCAATATTTATTGACCAATTAGCAACAAAATTTCCCGAACTAATCCATTCAAATATTTTAAAATTTCCGTATGTATTATTTTGAATTCCATTCCAAAACAAAATTATTGAAAACACAGCTGAAATACTTACGAATAAACTCGTGGTAATTTCAGAAAAATATTTAATTAATGATTTACCTAAAAATCCAAGAATAGATCCAACTAAGGGTAACAAAATTACAGCGTACTCCATTTATCCTTTCATTCCATGGATATCTTCAACTCTTATTGAGCCTCTGTTTCTATAATAAATAACAATTATTGCTAATCCTATTGCCGCTTCAGCTGCAGCCACTGTCAAAATTAACATTGTGAATATTTGTCCAACTATATCTCCAGAAAAAATTGAGAATGATATTAAATTTATGTTTACTGATAATAATATTAATTCAATAGACATTAATATTACTATTACGTTTTTTCTATTTAAAAAAATGCCAATTACACCTAAAAAAAATATTATTGCACCTAAAGATAAATAATGACCTAGTCCAATTTCAATCATCAATTTTTACTCCTTTGTTGCTCTCTACATCTCTAAGCTCAACTGATGATGATGGATTTCTGGAAATTTGATTAAAATAACTTTGTTTTTTTACTCCTTTTCTTTGCCTAAACGTTAAAAGTATAGCCCCTATCATTGATAATAGAAGTATTATTCCTGCTAATTGAAAATATAAAATGTAATCAGTGTACATAACTAAACCTAACTGATGTGTGTTTGAAATATTTGATAAATTTAAAGTACTGCTTGACATAAGATCATCTTTATATTTCCAACCACCTACTACCACTAACAGTTCTAAAAGTATCAAAACACTTACTATTAATCCTATTGGAATATGGGTTGATTTTTTTCCAATAAACCAAGATTGTTTCTGTTCAGCTACGTTAAGCATCATTACTACAAATAAAAATAAAACTGCTACAGCTCCAACATAAACAATTAAAATAATCATACCTAAAAATTCAGCGCCAACCATTATAAAAAGACATCCAACTGATATAAAATCTAAGATTAAAAAAAAAACCGAATTAACAGTGTTTCTTGATGTGATTACCATTAGAGACGAGAAAATTGCTATAACAGAAAAAAAATAAAAAAATACGGAATGAGCTAACATTTATCTATAAGGTTTATCTAACTTAATATTCTTAGCCAAGACTGACTCCCATCTATCTCCGTTATCTAATAGTTTTTCTTTATTGTAATAAAGCTCTTCTCTAGTTTCTGTCGCAAATTCAAAATTTGGACCTTGAACTATAGCTTCTACAGGACACGACTCTTGACATAAACCACAATAAATACATTTTAACATATCGATATCATATCTCGTTGTCTTTCTGCTACCATCTGCTCTTTCTGATGACTCAATTGTGATAGCTTGGGCAGGACAAACTGCTTCACAAAGCTTACATGCTATACATCTTTCCTCACCATTCGGATATCTTCTTAAAGCATGTTCTCCTCTCATACGGGGACTAATTGGACCTTTTTCAAACGGATAATTTACAGTTTTAGATTTTTTGAACATTTCTTTAATAGCCATTAATAAACCTTTAATAAACTCAACTAAAAAAATTGTTTTAAAAATTCTGCTTAGTGTCATTAAAAATTTCCTTTAGGTAACTTGTCAAAATAAAATAAAAAACTTGCTGTTAATACTAGATATATTAAAGAAAACGGAAGAAATATTTTCCACCCTAGTCTCATTAACTGATCATATCTATATCTTGGCACTATTGCTTTTATTAAAGCGAATAAGAAAAATAAAAATAAAATCTTTAATATCATCCAGATTGGAGCTGGAACTATATTAACTGGATAAATATCAATTATTGGTAACCAACCACCTAGGAAAAGTATGGAGCCCATTGCACACATTAAAAGAATGTTAGCGTATTCTCCAAGCCAAAACATAGCATACATCATTCCAGAATATTCAGTTTGATATCCTGCAACTAACTCAGCTTCGGCTTCGGGTAGATCAAAAGGAGGTCTATTAGTCTCTGCTAATGCAGAAATAAAAAAAATTACAAACATTGGAAAAAGAGGAATTACGTACCATAGTTCTTTTTGCGCCAAGACAATATCTTTTAAGTTTAACGATCCAACGCACAATAAAACATTAATAATTATTATTCCGATAGAAACTTCATAAGAGACCATTTGAGCTGCAGACCTAATAGCGCCTAAAAATGGATATTTAGAATTTGACGCCCATCCACCCATTATAATGCCATAGACACCTAAAGAAGAAACAGCAAACAAATATAATATGCCGACATTAATATCAGACAATACTAATTCTTCACTCATTGGAATAACCGCCCAAGCAACTAAAGCTAAAGTCATCGTTACAATGGGAGCAAGTATAAAAACCGCTTTATTGGCACTAGCTGGAATAATTATTTCTTTGAAAATATATTTTAAAGCATCGGCTAATGTTTGTAGCAAACCAAATGGGCCAACAACATTTGGTCCTTTTCTTTTTTGTACTAAACCCCATACTCTTCTATCCAACCAGACAATCATGGCCACTGAAACTAGTATTGGTACTAATAAAAATAAAATTTTATAAACTTCGTTTCCTAAAATTTGCAAATACTCCATAATTAATTATTTGTTCCATCTTTTTTAATTTTTTGACGAATTTGACGACACTCACTCATTGTTTTTGATGAGCGTGAAATAGAGTTTGTGTAATAATAGTCAAGTTCTCTTACGAAAATCTTCTCACTAAAAAAACTTGTTTCAATATTATTTGTTTTAATTACTGATTTTTTTGGCAGTTCGTTTAAACCTGAAAAATTTGGAGCAGTTTCTAAAACTTCTTTTCTTAGCTCATCAAAATTAACTTTGTAATCTTTAAAACCTATTTTTTTAATAATTTGGTTAAATATTTTCCAATCTTCTAAAGCCTCCCCGATTGGATAAGATGCTTTTTTACATTCTTGTATTCTTCCTTCAAGATTTTCATACAAACCATTTTGTTCTGTATATGTTGCGCTTGGTAAAATTAAATCTGCGATTTCTGCACCTCTGTCTCCATGGCTTCCTTGATAAACAATAAATTCATCATTTTTTTGAAATTCTAAATTATCAGAACCTAATAAATACAAAAGTTTAAATTTTCTATTTTTTAAATTGTCAAAAAAAGATGAGGATTGTTCTTTTTTATCTTGCAAAATTTTTAAATCTAAAAGACCTACTGTTGATGCATTTTGTATAAGTATATTTATTCCATTCCAGTTTTCATTAATTAAATTATTTTTTATTAAAAATTTTTTAAATTCTTCAAATATATATCTCCCACTTTTAAGCTCTAAAGCTGACTCTCCAATAATGATTATTGGTTTTTTTGCTGATAAAAGTTTTTGAGAAAAATCATTTTCTTTATTAACAATTTTTTTAATATCTTCAGTGCTATCACCGATAATTTCATATTTATAATTTAATTCACCAGGATTTCCTATTGAGAAAATTGGGACTTTTTTTTGTACAAATGTTTTTCTTATCCTAGCATTTAAAATTGATGCTTCATGTCTTGGGTTGGTTCCAACTAGTAAAATTAGATCTGCATCTTCAATTCCTGCTATTGAAGAATTGAAGATATAATTCATTTTTTCATCTGAGTTTATGTAAAAATTTTTTTCTCTAAACTCTAAATTTTCACTTTTTAGTGTTTCAAAAAATTTCTTGAAGCTTAGAGCGTTTTCCATATTGATCATGTCGCCAATATGGCCAGCTATTTCATTTGGTTGAACTGAATGAATTTTATCAACTAAAAGATTTATAGCTTCATCCCAGGTAGATTTTTGTAATTTATTATTTTTTTTAATATATGGAACATCTAGTCTTTGTTTTAATAAACCATCACAAGAGTATCTTGTTTTATCAGATATCCACTCCTCATTAATTTCATTATTTAATCTTGGTAAAATTCTTTTTACTTCCCAATTGTAAGTATCAACTCTTATGTTAGAACCTACTGCATCCATTACGTCTACACTTTCTGTTTTTTTAAGCTCCCATGGCCTTGCTTCAAAAGCATAAGGTTTAGATGTAAGTGCTCCTACAGGGCACAAATCAATAACGTTAGCAGACAACTCTGATTCCATTGATTTTTCTAAGTAAGTCGTAATTTCCATATTTTCACCTCTGCCAATAGCTCCAATTTCTGGAACTCCAGCAACTTCTGTTGCAAATCTCACACATCTTGTGCAATGAATGCATCTTGTCATTTGGGTTTTAATCAAAGGTCCCATATATTTTTCTTTTACATATCTTTTATTTTCGACAAATCTTGATTTATCTACTCCGTAATACAGAGATTGGTCCTGTAAATCACACTCTCCACCTTGATCGCACACAGGACAATCTAATGGATGATTAGCTAATAAAAATTCCATAACACCTTTTCTGGCTTTTTCTACTAAAGTAGTGTTTGTTTTTATATTCATTCCCTCTGCAGCTGGCATTGCGCAAGATGCGATTGGTTTAGGTGACTTCTCCATTTCAACCAAACACATTCTACAATTTCCTGCTATTGAAAGTTTTTCGTGATAGCAAAATCTTGGGATCTCAACATCTGCTAGCTCGCATGCTTGAAGAACTGTCATTCCTTTTTCAAACTCAATTTCTTTTCCATTTATTGTTATTTTAGGCATTTTTGTTCTCCAATAAATGTTGATCAACTAAATAAGGGTTGTTCAATTTTTTCCTTATTAAAGGCTCTTCTCTGCAACGACTTTCCACTTCTTTTCTAAAATGTCTTAACAAACCTTGAACTGGCCAAGCTGATCCTTCACCGAAAGCACAAATAGTATGTCCTTCAATTTGTTTAGTTACATCAGAAAGTAAATCTATATCACTAAAAGTTGCTTTTCTTTTAACCACTCTATCTAAAATTCTCCACATCCAACCTGATCCCTCTCTGCATGGAGTGCATTGACCGCAACTCTCGTGTTTATAAAACCTAGCAATTCTAGCCATGCACTCAACGATATCCTGATCTTTATTAATAACCACTATCCCTGCAGTACCTAATCCACTTTTATTTTCTATTAAGGAGTCAAAATCCATTTTTAAGGTATCGCAAACTTTTTTTGGCAATAAAGGCATAGATGAACCACCTGGTATAACTGCTTGAAGATTGTCCCAACCACCAACTACTCCTCCTGCATGTTTTTCGATTAAATCTTTTAAAGAAATTCCCATCTCCTCCTCGACGTTGCATGGAGCATTAACGTTTCCTGAAATGCAAAATATTTTAGTCCCAGTATTTTTTGGTCGTCCTATTGAGGCAAACCACTTACCACCTCTTCTTAAAATTGTAGGTACTACAGCAACGGTTTCTACATTGTTAACTATTGTAGGACACCCATATAAACCAACTAATGCTGGAAAAGGTGGTTTTAATCTTGGTTGACCTTTATTACCTTCAATGCTTTCTAGTAAAGCAGTTTCCTCACCACAAATATATGCTCCTGCTCCATAATGAATATGAATGTCAAAATCCCATCCAGAACCACAGGCATTTTTCCCTAAGAAATTTTTGGCATATGCCTGATTAATTGCTTCTTGTAATCGTTTACCTTCGTTAAAATATTCTCCTCTTATATATATATAACAAACATGTGCATTAACAGTGTAACCTGCAATTAAACATCCTTCGATTAATTTTTGAGGCTCGAATCTTAAAATATCTCTATCCTTACATGTTCCAGGTTCAGACTCGTCTGCGTTAATTACTAAATAGTGTGGTCGTGAACCAACTTCTTTTGGAGCAAATGACCATTTTAAACCAGTTGAAAAACCTGCTCCACCTCTCCCTCTCAGTTCAGAAGTTTTTACTTCATTTATTATCCATTCACGGCCTTTATTAATTAAATCTTTAGTATCTTTCCAATCATCACGCTTTAATGAATTTTCAATATCCCAACCAAATTCATTATAAAGATTTTTAAATATTCTATTTTCTTTTTTAAGCATGTTTTTCTCCATTGCTAATTAAATTTTTTTCTGGAGAAGTGTTTTTTCTCCCACGATATGAGCCAGGTTTTAAAGGTTTATCGTTTATCAAAGAGGTAAGTATTTCTTTTGTACTTTTTTCATCCAAGTCTTCATAGTAATCATCATTTATTTGGATCATAGGAGCGCTGACACACGCACCGAGACACTCCACTTCCATCCAAGAGCAATTACCTTTTTTTGAAATTTCGTTTTCATTTGGAGAAATATTTTCTTTGCATAATTTTACTATTTTATCAGCGCCTCTAAGTAAACAAGGTGTAGTTGTGCACACTTGTACAAAATGTTTTCCAACAGGCGAAAGGTTATACATTGTATAAAATGTGGCAACTTCATAAACTGATATGTAAGGCATAGCTAAATAGTTTGCTATGTGCTTCATTGCTGCCAAAGGAATCCAATTATTATTTTGTCTTTGAGCTAAATAAAGTAAAGGCATTACTGCGCTTTTTTTATTTTTTTTAGGATATCTTTTTAAAATTTCTTCAACTTTTTTTAAATTTTCATCTGAAAACTTGAATTCTTTTGGTTGGTTGTCATGTACTTTTTTTACACTCATCTATCTACCTCTCCAAAAACTATATCTAATGAACCTAGCACAGCAGGCACATCAGCCAACATATGACCACGAATTAGGTAATCCATTGCTTGCAAGTGGGAAAATCCTGGGGCTCTTATTTTGCATCTATAAGGTTTATTGCTGCCGTCAGATATTAGATAAACACCAAACTCACCTTTAGGTGCTTCTACCGCTGTGTAAACATTTCCCTTAGGAACTCTATAGCCTTCAGTAAATAATTTAAAATGGTGAATTAATGCCTCCATGGATTGTTTAATATCATCTCTATTAGGAGGAGAAATTTTATTATCTATAGATATAACTGGACCTTTTGGTAATCTCTCAATACATTGAAGTATAATTTTTACACTCTCTCTCATTTCCTCTATTCTACAAAGATATCTATCGTAACAATCACCATTTTTCCCAACTGGAATTTTAAAGTCTAAATCTTTATAAATTTCATAAGGTTGTGACCTTCTTAAATCCCATGGAATTCCGGAACCTCTCAACATTACACCAGAAAAGCTATGATCAAGCGCTTCCTGCTTTGAAACAATACCTATTTCAACATTACGTTGTTTAAAAATACGATTGTCAGTAAGTAAGCCCTCTAGATCGTCAATTATTTTCGGGAACGACTTACAAAACTTTTCAATATCTTCCACAAGTTTCATTGGTATATCTTTGTGAACTCCTCCAGTTCTAAAATAATTTGCATGTAGTCTTGAACCGGAAGCTCTTTCATAAAAAGTCATTAAAGTTTCTCTTTCTTCAAATCCCCATAAAGAGGGAGTTAAAGCCCCTACATCTAAGGCTTGTGTGGTTACATTTAGAATATGACTTAAAATTCTACCAATTTCACAAAATATTACCCTAATATATTTAGCTCTAATAGGCACTTCAACATTCAGCAATTTTTCAGCTGCCAAAGCAAAGGCGTGCTCTTGATTCATAGGCGCAACATAATCTAACCTGTCAAAATAAGGTAAGGCTTGAGTATAAGTTTTTTGCTCTATTAATTTTTCTGTTCCACGATGAAGAAGGCCTATATGTGGATCAGCTTTCTCAACTATTTCTCCATCTAATTGCAAAATTAATCTTAAAACTCCATGTGCTGCAGGATGCTGTGGTCCGAAATTAAGACTTAATGATTTAGTTTTTTTTACCATCTTTTTCCAAGTTTTTTATATCTTTAATATAGTTTGTTCCCTCCCAAGGACTTTCGAAATCGAAATTTCTATAATTTTGCTCGAGCTTAACTGGCTCATAAATAACTTTTTTTTCTTTCTCGCTATATCTAACTTCATTAAAGCCGGTTAAAGGAAAATCTTTTCTCAAAGGATGACCTTTAAATCCATAATCAGTCAAAATTCTTCTTAAATCAGGATGATTTTTAAATTTAATTCCGTACATATCAAAAACTTCTCTTTCCATCCAATTAGCTGATGGAAAAATTTTAGTTAAAGAGTTCATTGGTTGATTAATTTGAAATTTGATTAAAACTTTAATTCTTAAATTATGCTCATGAGATAAAAAAAGATAAACTAATTCAAATCTTTTTTCATTTTCTGGATAATCTACCCCAGCAATATCAATTAGTTGTTTAAACCTGCAGCTTTCATTTGATTTTAAAAATTGAACTACATCAATTAAATCATTTTCATCAGTCTCAATGAGTAGTTCTTCATTTTCAATATATGAGTTTTTTATTTTACTTGAGAGTTCTGAATTAATTAATTTTTCAATTTTTTGAAGATTTAAAATCATTTTATCTTTTTAAAGAACCTTCTCTTCTTATTTTTTTTTGAAGTTGTAAAATCCCATATAACAAGGCTTCAGCTGATGGTGGGCAGCCTGGAATGTAAATATCTACTGGTACAATTTTATCGCATCCTCTTACAACTGAATAAGAGTAGTGGTAATATCCTCCTCCATTAGCACAACTTCCCATTGATACAACGTACCTTGGTTCTGGCATTTGATCGTAAACTTTTCTAAGAGCTGGAGCCATTTTATTTGTTAAAGTTCCTGCTACAATCATCACATCTGATTGCCTCGGTGAAGCACGTGGCGCAGCACCAAATCTTTCAAGATCATATCTTGGCATTGAAGTTTGCATCATTTCTACAGCACAACAAGCGAGTCCAAATGTCATCCAGTGTAAAGAGCCTGTCCTAGCCCAATTAATTAAATTATCACTTGAAGTAGTTATAAATCCTTTTTCTGCAAAATCTTTTGCCAAATCTTTAAATTCTTCTGGAATTTGTTTTTGTTTGTCAGAATTTAAATTCATTTTTATTCCCATTCTAGTGCACCCTTTTTCCACTCATAAATAAAACCAATAGTTAAAACTCCTAAAAAAAACATCATCGACCAAAAACCTGTTGGGCCTATCCCTCCTAAAGAAATAGCCCAAGGAAAAAGAAATGCAATTTCCAAATCAAATATAATGAATAGTATTGCTACTAAATAAAATCTAACGTCAAATTCCATTCTAGAATCGTCAAAAGCTTCAAAACCACATTCATAAGCTGATAGTTTTTCAGGATCTGGGTTAGATGGAGATGCTAAGAAATTTGCAACAATAAATCCAATGCTTAAAAATAAAGCTATAAATAAAAATATTATTATTGATAAATATTCGGATAAAAAATTATAAATCATGTTTTTTTATTAATACCTACCTTAATACCGTGGTTTAAGGATTCTTATATTAACAATGTTTACTTATAGCATTTCTCATTAAAGAGTACAGGACAGAAGGAAGCATTTTTGTTGATGGATTGATGTTTGTTTTCAACTTTCTAGATGAAAATGATTATCAACTAGTGGCGGGAGTGACGGGACTCGAACCCGCGACCTCCTGCGTGACAGGCAGGCGCTCTAACCAACTGAGCTACACCCCCACAGTTCAAGCATTTAATGGTGGGCGGTAAAGGACTCGAACCTATGACCCTCTCGGTGTAAACGAGATGCTCTACCAACTGAGCTAACCGCCCTATTAAATAAAGTCGAGATATACAATAAAAATTTTATAAAGTAAAAAAGTATTTAAATACTAATGCATTTTAGTTAAATAGCTGTAATAATAGATATTTATGATTTTAAACTGTAATTCATGTGGAAAAAAATTTGTCGTCCCTGACCAAGCTATTACATCTGAAGGTAGGCTTGTTCAATGCGGATCTTGCGGCAATAAATGGAAACAGTTTCCTAATGTATCCAAAAAAACCAGCATAAATATAAAACAATCGAAACCCAAAAAAATTACAAAAGTCATAAAAAATAAAACAAGGGGAGAAAGAAAACCAAGAGATATTAGTCTATACTCTCCAGAATACTTAGCCAAAAAGCATGGTATTAAACTAGATGGTAATATTAATGAAACTCATAAAAATAAAAATAAAAATAAAACTAAAGACTCACTTGGTTTTTATAATTTAATAATTGTATTTCTAGTTTTTTTTATAGCTCTCTCAAGGGGTTTATATTTTTTTCAAGATTTTATAATACAAAAAATTCCATTTACAGAGTTCTATATTAATTATTTCTTTGAAAGCATGAGAAATGTGTTTGAAATTTGGAAAAACCTTATATCTAGTTATTAGTTTCTAAATCTTTAATATTAATAATATCATCTGATAAATGAAGATTATTTTTTTTTATATCTTCATAAAAATTCCAAGCAAGAACAAGTAAAACATTGTTTTTATCTTTAATTTGATTTTTATTTTTAATCTGTATTTTTACTCCTGGAATAAATTTGTTATGTTTTAATTTATTATCTTCAACTATATAATTTATCTCATCAGTTATACCAAAAAAATTTAAAGCTGTAGTTGCTTTCGCAGGTGCTCCGTATCCTATTATGTTTTTATTTCTTCCTTTTATTTTTTTTAAATTGTTAAGAACATTAGCTCTAATTTCGTAAACTTTCTCTCCGAATTTTTTATAAGTATTAAAATTTTTAATACCAAAACTCTCCTCTTCCTTAATCATTTTTTTTACACTAGAATCAATTTTAATTTTTTTATTCTTCGTAATAAATACTCTGATCGATCCTCCATGAGTATCAATTTTTTCTGATCTAAATATATTTGCTTCAAATTGTTTGAAAAAATTTATTAAAGAGGTTAATGACCAATAGTTATAGTGTTCATGATAAATATTATCAAAAGTTAAATCTTTTAAAGTATTCATTAAATATTGTACTTCGATAACTATTGTTCCTTTTTTGCTTAAAAGGCTAAGCATACATTCAGCCATCTCTTTCAATTTGTCAGAGTGAGCAAAAACATTAGATGCTAATATAAGATCTGCATTTTTTTTAATCTTTTTAAGATTCTTTTTTTCTAAAAAACCATTAAATGTTTTTATTTTATTTTTATTAGCCATTTTTGCTAAATTTTTAGCAGGTTCTATACCGAGAACTTTTTTAAAACCTAAATTCAAGAAGGGTTTAAGTGCAACGCCATCATTACTTCCAATATCAATAATATAGGATTTTTTTTTATTCAACTTTAATTCTTTTGCATATTTTTTTGCTGCTTCAATAAAATGATTTCTAAAAACTTTTGAAGTTGAAGATGTGTAAAGATAATTTGAAAACATTTTCTTAGGATCCACAGCTACAGAAAGTTGACAGTTATGACACTTGTCACAATAATTTACCTCTAATGGGTATAGATCACATTTTTCATTTTTTTTATTTAATAAATTGTTTGCTAACGGTTGGTATCCTAAAGAAACAACTCTTTTGAGATTAGCATTTCCACAAGATCTGCATTCAAATTTATAGGATTCTAAAAGTAAATTTTTTTCTTTTTCATCAACAAAGACATGACGAATGGTATGTGTAATACCATAATTTTCATGATTTCTTTCACCTCTAACAAGATTCAAAAATGTTGTATCTTTTGTAAATACCATTGTATGAGCCACATTAGGTTTAATAATTGATAGTTGTCCTTCGTTTACAACTTGAGTTATTTTTGGCGCATTAGGATTTATTACATCTTGAAATATTTCAATTATTTGACCTTTAGTAAATAAACATTTTTGTTCTTGTTGTGGATGATAATGGTTTGCTCTTATTGTACCTTTTTTTGAGTCGATCAAGCCTATTAAGTTAATCGGCTCTGTAAGTTCATGATTACTAATAACCCCTCTATCATCAACAAACAAATTTTCACCATCCTTCACAAACTCTAGATCTTTAATTAAATCTTGTTTTGACCATTTATAGATCATCTCTTTAATATTTTCATCTAAGTTATAAAGAAATTCAAAACCAGTATTGAGTAGTTTTTTATTAGATAACGAAAAACCTAAATTAGGCACTTCATCGTTTGTTTCTTTTAATTCGATCTTAGGATTGTGCTTTTTACAAATTTCTGCAACTTCTTTTACAGTAAGAGTTTCTTTAGTTAAATTAAAAATTTCTGAGTTAATCTCACTTTTTTCTTCCATAAATTTAAAACATCTGGCTACATCCACTAAAGGAACAAGGCTTTTTATTTGTCTGCCGCCAGCGAAAAGTTTTAATGTGCCATTTTGAGAAGCTATTTTTGAAAATAAATTTGGCATAATATCAATTCTCATCGTATCAGATGAGTAGCCATAAACTGAACCTAATCTTAAAATAACATAATTTTTTCCAGATCTTTTTAATTGATCTTCGTTAATTGCTTTAGAGGTAGAGTAAGATAAAACTGGTTTTGTTTGTTCATTCTCTTTTATATCTGTCCTTACTTCGTCAATACCCTCATAAACAACATGTGTTGATGGAAAAATAATCTTACATTTGTTGCTTACCGAGTCCAAAATATTCTGCGTCCCTATTTCTCCAACTTCTTTTATTTTTTTATCTTGAGAAGATGAAGCTTCGCTTTTAGTTCTGGGAACACTAGTAACACCAGCCAAATGATGCACAATGTCTGCATCACTACAATATTTTTTTATTAAATCTTTATCCAAAATATCTCCTTGAACAAATTCCATGTTCCAGTTTCTTAATTGATTAACTCTTTCAGATATAAATCTATTGTCGATAACAATAATTTGATGATGCCAGCTTACACCAGAGTATAGTTTACATAGCTCAGTGCCTATATATCCAATGCCACCGGTGATAATGATTTTTTTTTTCATAAATTTTACTTTTACTTATATCATATTTTACTATAACTCAATTATCATGAATATTTATGATTGCTTTATGTATTTTGACGAGGATTTGCTTTTAGATTTGAGGTTAAATATATTAAATCCTTACGTAAAAAAATTTGTAATTACTGAAGCTACTTATACGCATAATGGAAATAAAAAAGAATTAAGATTTGATATAAACAAATTTAATAAATTCAAAGATAAAATTATTTATCTGATTGTAGACAAAGAGCCTGATAATATTTTAGAATTAAAAAAAAATGACTCTGAAGAGAAAAGAGGACAAAAATTAGTTTTAAACGGTATGGCGAGGGACTATTTTCAAAGAGAAAACTTAAAAAGAGGTCTCGATAAAGCCAATGATGATGATTTTATTTTAATTAGTGATTTAGATGAAATACCTAATTTAGAAAAATTAAATCTATCAAATGTTAAAAATAACATAATAATCTTTGAACAAAAAATGTTTTACTATAAGTTAAATCTTTTTTACAAAGATTTTATATGGCAAGGAACTAAAGGTGCAAAATTTAAAAATTTTTTATCTCCACAGTGGTTAAGAAATATAAAGGGGAAAAAATATTCCAAATTTAGATTAGATATTCTTTTTTCAAAAAAAAAATATTCAAATTTATCTTTCGTAAAAGATGGGGGCTGGCATTTTACTTGCCTAAGAACGCCAGAGGAACTTGAAAAAAAATTGTTAAATTTTGCTCATCATTTTGAATTTGAAGAGAGTGGTCTTAAATTAGATGACATAAAAAAACTTATTAAAGAAAAAAGAGTTATGTATGATCATAATGTAGATCAAAGAGGATATAAATGGTCTGGAAAATCAATCTTAGAAAAGATTGATAGAAGTTTTTTACCTAATTTTATTAATAAAAATTTTGATAAATACAAAGACTGGCTCGATTAAAGTTAGAATAATTTAATGAGTACTTAACTTTTCTTTTAACTTTTCCTTTTTAGATATCTGATTTACCTCTACCCACTCTACTCTTTTTAATTGTTTTGTTAATGCAACTTTTAAAACTTCATCTACATTTTTAACTGGAATTATTTCTACTGAGTCTAATACAGTTTTAGGTACTTCAACTAGATCTTTTTTATTTTCTATTGGAATTAAAACCTTTTTTATTCCCGCTCTATGAGCAGCCAATAATTTTTCTTTCAGTCCGCCTATTGGTAGAACCAAGCCTCTTAGAGTTATTTCTCCAGTCATCGCAACATCTTTGTTAACTGGTATTTCAGTAATTGCTGATATAATTGATGTTACCATACCTACACCTGCTGAGGGCCCGTCTTTAGGTGTGGCTCCTTCTGGAACATGGATGTGAAAATCTTTTTTATCAAAAATTGGCGGAATAATTCCATAATCTAAACTTTTTGATCTTATGAATGATTTTGCCGCTTTAACTGACTCTTGCATAACGTCACCAAGTTTTCCAGTAATTTGCATTTTACCTTTTCCAGGCATTACAACTGATTCAATTTTTAAAATTTCTCCGCCTACCTCTGTCCACGCTAACCCTGTAACCACGCCAATACGGTTTTCTTCCTCAATTTCTCCATAGTTGAATTTCTGAACTCCTAACAAATCTTTTAAATCTTTTTCATTAATTGGATTATTAACCTTTTCATTATTGTCTAATTTTTTTACTAATTTTCTTGCAACTTTAGAAATTTCTCTTTCGAGGTTTCTAACTCCTGACTCTCGCGTGTAATGTCTAATAATTTTTCTATTAATTTTTTCGTCAATTGCCCATTCATCTTTTTTTAAACCGTTGTTTTTACTTTGATTAGGTATTAGGTACTTCTGAGAAATATTTACTTTTTCATCTTCTGTGTAGCCTGATAGCCTTATTACCTCCATCCTATCTAATAATGGAGGAAGTATATTTAAAGTATTAGCTGTTGTAACAAACATTACATCTGAAAGATCGTAATCAACTTCTAAATAATGATCGTTAAATTCTTTATTTTGTTCTGGATCTAGTGCTTCCAATAAAGCTGAAGATGGATCGCCTCTGTAATCATTTCCAACTTTATCTATCTCGTCTAATAAAAAAAGTGGATTTTTTGTTCCTGCTTTTTTCATCATTTGAATTATTTTACCAGGTAATGACCCAATATAAGTTCTTCTGTGACCTCTGATTTCTGCCTCATCTCTTATACCACCAAGAGAAATTCTAATAAATTTTCTGTTAGTCGCTTTAGCAATTGATTTTCCTAAAGAAGTCTTCCCTACACCAGGAGGTCCAACTAAACATAAAATTGGACCTTTCATCTTTTGAATTCTTTTTTGAACAGCTAAAAATTCTATAATACGCTCTTTAACTTTTTCTAAACCATAATGGTCTTCGTCTAAAATTTTTTGAGCATTATTTAAATCAGTGTTAATTTTTGTTTTATTTGACCAAGGAAGTTCAGTCATCCAATCCAAATAATTCCTTACGACTGTAGCTTCTGCCGACATCGGGCTCATAGATTTAAGTT
>CACGEW010000006.1 GCA_902572345.1 uncultured Pelagibacteraceae bacterium
GAATATAAAGATGTTGCAGCTTTTAGTGTATTAATTGTAGTTTTAATTTTCTTTCCAACCGGATTTCTTGGAAAACCTGATATCGAGAAAGTTTAATGGAAAAGAAAGATATCATTCAGTCATTTAAAGATAGTTTATTTACAGGCTTAATTGCTTTAGCTTTGTTCGGCCCGATAGTTGGTCTTAGGACTGCATCTAAAGGAGAAGGTTTATTTATCACTCCTCAATGGGGAGTTGTCTTTTTATTAGTTGGACTTTGTATTTTAGGACGATTTTTAATTAATTTAAATTCCGCAAGAAAAACTGAAATTACTTTTTTTTCAAAGTTCACATCTAAGTTTTCAGCTATAACTGAAGATAAAGCAAAACACTTTGCAATTACCGCAATTTTATTCGCTGTTGTGTTTCCGTTTCTACCTTTTACCGACAGATACTTTATGGATGTTGCAATAATGATTTTAACATACATCATGCTTGGTTGGGGTTTAAATATCGTAGTTGGTTTAGCAGGTCTTCTCGATTTAGGTTATGTAGCCTTCTATGCAGTTGGTGCATATTCATATGCATTAATCGCAACTACTTTTGGTTGGTCTTTTTGGATTTGTTTACCTTTAGCAGGAGTGTTTGCAGCTTTTTTTGGAATTTTACTTGGCTTTCCTGTTTTAAGATTAAGAGGAGATTATCTTGCGATTGTTACTTTAGGATTTGGAGAAATTATAAGAATAATTTTAATTAATTGGTATGAAGTAACTAATGGTCCTGATGGCATCACTGGAATACCACGACCGTCTTTTTTCGGTTTACCTTTTAAAAGATCTCCAGATGAAGGGGAAACAAGTTTTCATTTGTTTTTCAATCTTGAATATTCAACGATGCACCGAATAATATTTCTATACTATTTAATTTTAGTATTAGCCTTAATAACAAATTACTTTACGCTGAAGATAAGAAAACTTCCTGTTGGTAGAGCCTGGGAGGCTTTAAGAGAAGATGAAATTGCTTGTAAATCCTTAGGAGTTAATCCTACAAATACAAAATTAACTGCTTTTGCAATCGGTGCTATGTTTGGTGGTTTCGCTGGTTCATTTTTTGCAACACGACAAGCATTTATAAGTCCTGAGAGTTTTACATTCATTGAGTCCGCAATCATTGTTGCTATTGTTGTATTAGGTGGTATGGGCTCGCAAACCGGAGTAGTTCTTGCATCAATTTTCTTAATCGGAATTACGGAAATGTTCAGAGATTTAGAGCAATACAGGATGATCGCTTTTGGTGGAGCTATGGTTTTAATTATGGTGTTTAAACCAAAAGGAATTTTAGCAAACCGAAAACCAACTATTCTTATGCACGGAGATAAGAAATGAGCAATTTATTATCAGTAGAAAATTTGACAATGAAGTTTGGTGGTTTGACTGCAATTGATGATTTAAGTTTTGATGCAAAAAATAATCAAATAACTTCTATCATTGGGCCTAACGGTGCAGGAAAAACGACTGTATTCAATTGTCTAACAGGATTTTATAAGCCTACCAATGGTCAAATGTTTTTACACCAGGAAGATAACAAAATTTCACTAAGAAAATATACTGACTTTAAAATAGCTTATGTAGCAAAGGTAGCTAGAACTTTTCAAAATATTAGATTGTTCCCAGCAATGTCAGTTCTTGAGAATTTGTTAGTTGCTCAGCACAATGAATTAATGGTTGCCTCAGGCTATTCTTTATTTGGTTTATTAAACCTAAAATCTTATAGAGACAAAGAGCAGCTAGCAGTCGATAAAGCAAGATACTGGTTAGATATAATTGGTTTAACTCATAGAGCAGATGATAATGCAGGAGACCTTCCTTATGGCGATCAAAGAAAATTAGAAATAGTTCGTGCAATGTGTATTGAACCAAGGTTATTGTGCTTAGATGAACCAGCAGCAGGATTAAATCCAAAAGAGTCAGCTGAATTAAATAAATTATTAAAATTTATCAAAACAGAAAAACAAACAGGAATTTTATTAATTGAACATGATATGAGCGTAGTAATGGGGATCTCTGATCATGTTGTTGTTTTAAACTATGGTAAAAAGATATTTGAAGGAACAGCTGATCAAACTAAAAACAGCAAAGAGGTTATCGAGGCCTATCTAGGAGTAGATGAATAATGCTTAAAATTTCTAATGTTGAAACATTTTACGGGAAGATACAAGCTTTGAGAGGAGTTGATCTTGATGTGAATGATGGTGAAATTGTTTCTTTAATTGGATCTAACGGAGCAGGTAAATCAACTTTGCTTATGACTATTAGCGGTGTTAATAAAGCTAAAAGAGGAAATATAGTTTTTAACGGTGAAAATATTGAAAACAAACAGCCCCACAAAATTGTTGATATGGGTATCTGCCAAGTACCAGAGGGAAGAAGAATTTTCTCAAGATTAACTGTAGAAGAAAATTTAAGATTGGGTGCTCATGCAAATGAAAAAGGAAAGTATTTTGAAAACGATATAAAGGAAGTTTACGATTTATTTCCTGTTTTAAGTGATAGAAAAACTCAGAGAGGTGGAACACTTTCAGGAGGAGAACAACAAATGCTAGCCATCGGAAGAGCTTTAATGAGCAAACCCAAAGTGCTTTTATTAGATGAACCTTCACTTGGAATTGCACCAAAATTGGTTAATCAAATATTTCTTTCAATAAAAAATATTAATAAAGAAAAAAATGTTACTATTTTTTTAGTTGAACAAAATGCTAAAAAAGCTTTAGAGCTTGCAGACAGAGCATATGTTTTAGTTAATGGCAAAGTGACCATTAAGGGTTCTGGTCAAGAGTTGCTCAAAAATAAAGACATACAAGCCGCTTATCTCGAAGGTGGGGCAAAAAATTAACTTTTTTTCATATTTACAAGATTGTAATTAAGGTGTTCAATATCAATAATTAATTAATTAATAACAAAGGGAAATAATATGTTAAGAACGTTCAATAAACTTCTTTCATTAATTGCCGGAACATTAATGCTTGCAACAGCATCAGCTAAAGCCGACGTTGTTGTTGCTTCTGCTGGACCTATGTCAGGTCAGTACGCTTCATTTGGTGCTCAGTTAAAAGCTGGTGCTGAGATGTGGTTAAAGCACGTTAATAAAAAAGGTGGAATTAATGGTGAGAAAGTTAAATTAGAAATCGGAGACGATGCTTGCGATCCTAAACAAGCTGTTGCTGTAGCCAACAAATTTGCTGGTCAAGGTGTAGCTTATGTTGCAGGTCACTTCTGCTCTGGTTCTTCAATTCCAGCTTCTGCGGTTTACAATGAAGAAGGAATTATTCAAGTTTCACCAGCTTCAACAAATCCAGCGTTAACGGATAAAGGTGGTAAATATACTTTTAGAGTTTGTGGTCGAGATGATCAGCAAGGTGAAGTTGCTGGTAAATTCTTAGCTGAAAACTACAAAGGTAAAAAAGTAGCAATTCTTCATGATAAAACTGCTTACGGAAAAGGTTTAGCAGACGCGACTAGAAAAAATATGAAGAAAGCTGGCCTTAAAGACGCTATGTACGAAGCTTATACAGCAGGTGAAAAAGACTATTCTGCTTTAGTTTCAAAACTAAAATCAAATAACATTGATGCAGTATATCTTGGTGGTTACCACACAGAAGGTGGTTTGATCGTAAGACAAATGAGAGATCAAGGTATGAAAACTAAATTAATCAGCGGTGATGCATTAGTTACAGCTGAGTATTGGGATATCACAGGAAATGCAGGCGAAGGTACGTTAATGACTTTCTCTCCAGATCCAAGAAACAACCCTGCTGCTGCAAGTGTTGTAAAAGAATTTAAAGCTGCTGGTATTGAGCCAGAAGGTTATGTTCTTTATTCATACGCTGCGTTACAAGTATTCGAACAAGCTGCTAATCAAGCTGGAACAAACGATCCTGCTAAAGTTCTTAAAGTTATGAGAAAAGGTAAGTTTGATACTGTAATCGGTTCACTAAGCTTTGACAGAAAAGGTGACGTGAGCTTACCAGGTTATGTATTTTATGAGTGGAGCAAAGGTAAATACAAAGAACTATAAACCAATTGCTTAACTAATTTAAAAGGGGGCTTAGGCCCCCTTTTTTATTTATAGAAAGGAAATTATGGAAATAAGTTATGATGATTTTAAGAAAGTGCAGATTAAAGTTGGCACTGTTTTAGAGGTAAAAGTTAATGAAAAAGCTAGAAAACCATCTTTAGTAGTTAAAGTTGACTTTGGAAAAGAGATTGGAATTAAACAATCTTCAGCTCAAATTACTCATTACTACAATGCTGAAAGTTTAGTAGGCAAACAAGTAATAGGAGTTTGCAACTTTCCTACAAAAAATATAGCTGGTGTTGTGTCTGAAGTATTGGTACTTGGAGCAATTGAAAAAGATGGAAAAGTTGTCCTGGTACATCCATCTCAAAAGACTGATAATGGTTTAGATATCGCATAATGAGTTCTGAAACATTTAATTGGAGTTGTAAACACACCTGGTCTAAAAGTGCAAAAAATACATTTTGGTGTTTACTCGGATGTTCGATAGGTGATTTTGGTACTATTTTATTTTTTCAATTAACTAAAATTCCTTTTCCAGTATTAGCAATAATGATTTTAGCTATTATCAATGGTATTATTACAAGTATCATTTTAGAAACTATTATTTTATTAAGACAGAATTTTTCTTTAAAGGTAGCTTTTAAAACAGCAGTAGGCATGAGCTTAATTTCAATGGTGAGTATGGAAATTGCCATGAATGCTACTGATTATTTTTTAACAGGTGGAGCTATTTTAACTTGGTGGGTTGTTCCAATAATGCTTGCTGTAGGATTTGTTACCCCTTGGCCTTATAATTATTGGAGATTAAAAAAGTTTAATGAGGCGTGCCATTAACTAATAACTATTAATATAATCCTTTAAATTTTTATTTTCTTCTTCAATTTTCTTGATCAAATGTTTAACCACATCACCAATAGAGACTATACCAAGAAGTTTTTTATCTTCCATAATTAAAATATGTCTAATTTTTTTTTCCGTCATTTCATCCATTAATTCAGTGACAGAAGTATTTAAATCACAGGTTACTAATGATTTTGACATTAGTTCTGAAACTGGAAGAGTTAAGTTAAATTTCTCAGCATAAATAAATCTTGATAGATCTCTTTCTGATAATATACCTGTAACTTTCTTGCTCTCGTCAATTACAGGCATGCACCCAATTTTTTTTTCGTGAAATTTTTGACTGGCAGATTTAACGGTATCCTTTTCACTGAGTGTGAAACATTCTCTTTTTGACATCCTGCTAACAAGTTTACCAGGCATAGTTTCATTTAATTAAAATAACAAATGTTAGTCAAATCAATTAATAAAACATCAAGTAATTTTATTTAAGATTTTATCCTTAAAAATGAAGTGATGAACAATCACTGCTAGAATATGTAGTGTAATTAAAATAATAAGCAAATAATTAGCGTAGATATGAACCTCATAATATATATCAGCTAATTGAAAATTATCTTTTTCAAAACCATACCTAAAAAATAAAAAATTAAGTTTTTCACCCATATAAAGTTTTTTTAGTATCCCGGAAATAGTGATGGTTAATATACTTAAGTAGAGAAAAAAATGATTTGCTTTTGCTATTAATATTTGACCTTTAAAAAAACTACTGTCTCCAGTTGGACTTTGATTAAAAAATTTCCAAATTAATCTAAATAAAGTAATATAAAAAACTGTTATCCCTATTAGTATATGAATATTTTCAAGATCTATCCTTTGATCTGAAAACTCTAAGCCTACTAAGTAAAAACCAAAGGGTATTTGAAGTATAAGGATAACAAAAGTAATCCAGTGAAACAATTTAGCTAATAGACCATATTTGCCAAAACTATTAAAAACTTGCATACTAATATTCTAACAACTTATGAAAAAATTCAAATTACTAATTACTACATTTGTTTTTATTTTTGGCTCAACATTTGTTTATGCTCAAAGTGGAGAAGAGATTATTAAAGGAAGAAAAGCAATGTTTAGTGAAAATTATCAAAACGGTAAAAAAATTTCTATTTTGCTTAGATCAGGTAAAAAAGAAGAAGCTAAACCTTTAATGAAAAAAATTTCAAATAATTATAAAAAACTTTTAGATTACTTTCCTGAAAATACTAAGGAGGGTTTCAAAACAGAAGCTCTACCTAGTATTTGGGAAAATAAAGAAGAGTTTAATACATTAATGCAAAAAGCATCAAATGATATGCTTAAACTTGCAAAAGCAATAGATACTACTGATGATCTTAAGGCAATTCAAAAAGAATTAATGTGGAGCAATTGCTCAGCTTGTCATAATAGATTTAGAGCAGAACATTAAATGACATCACAATTATTCCCAATGATCCTGTTTGGGATCGCAACGGCCTTTTCACCAGGACCGAATAATATCATGACGTCTTACACAGCTTTTAATTTTGGCGTCAGAAAAGCTATTCCTACTATGCTAGGCGTCATAATTGGATGGACACTTTTAATTATATTATTGCAACTTGGATCAGTTTCCATTTTTCAAAAATATCAATTTATACAAACTGTAATTAAAGTTTTAGGATCAATTTATCTTTTATACATGGCCTATAAATTATCTTTTGGTGGTCACTCTAGAGATAAAAAACTTGATCCTAAACCAGTGACTTTTATAAATACTTTCTTTTTTCAATTCGTAAATCCTAAAAGTATAATTGTTGGTCTTACTTCAATATCTTTATTTGTTGATACAGAAAATAATTATTTAAGAGACTCTATTGTATTAACTATTCTTTGGTTTTTAATGGCTGTTGGCAGTCAAACTGGCTGGTGTTTGATGGGAAAATACATGAGAAAATTCGCCACAAGCGATAAATTTATTAAGAATTTTAATTATACGATGTCTTTTTTACTTATCGTTTGTGTGATTTTGTTCTATGTATAGCGCATGAAATTTAATAGTAAAAATTCTTTTCAATCACTAGACACTCTAACTTCATCAGGTAAAAATTTTAAGTATTTCAATTTAAAAACAGCTGAAAAAAACGGATTAGAGGGAATATCAAAACTTCCTAAATCCCTTAAAGTATTATTAGAAAATCTTCTTAGATATGAAGATGATGTAACTGTAGATAAAAAACAAATATTAGCTCTAAAAGATTGGCTTAAAAATAAAAAATCAAACACAGAAATAGCTTACAGGCCCGCACGTACTTTATTGCAAGATTATACAGGAATTCCAGCAATTGCTGATCTTGCGGCAATGAGAGACGCCGTTAAAGAAAAAAATAAAGATCCAAATCAAATCAACCCATTATCTACAGTGGATCTAGTAATAGACCACTCTGTTATGGTGGACGAATATGCATCTGGTAAATCATTTAATCAAAATGTTGAAAAAGAATTTTCTAGAAATGGAGAGAGATACGCATTTCTTAAATGGGGTCAAAAAGCTTTTGATAATTTTAGAGTTGTTCCTCCAGGAACAGGTATTTGTCATCAAGTAAATCTAGAATATTTAGCTAAAGTAGTTTGGTCATCAAAAAGTGGTGGCGATCTTTATGCTTATCCAGATACATTGGTAGGAACAGATAGTCATACGACAATGGTTAATGGACTTTCAGTTTTAGGATGGGGTGTTGGCGGAATAGAGGCAGAAGCAGCTATGTTGGGCCAACCTATTTCAATGCTAATTCCAGAAGTTGTTGGAGTAGAAATTAAAGGAAAACTTCTTGAAGGACTAACGGCAACAGACTTAGTGTTAGCAATTGTTGAAATGCTAAGAAAAAAAGGTGTTGTTGGAAAATTTGTAGAATTTTACGGAGAAGGTTTAAAAAATCTTACACTAGCTGATAGAGCTACAATAGCAAACATGGCACCTGAGTATGGTGCAACGTGTGGTTTTTTTCCTGTAGATGATGAGACTTTAAAATATCTAAAACTTTCTGGAAGAGATAAAGAGACGATTGAACTTGTAGAAAAATATTCAAAAGTACAAGGTCTATGGGCAAGTGATGGCATGGAGTTTACTGATACTTTATCTTTAGATATCAGCACCGTAGTTCCAAGCATATCTGGTCCTAAACGACCTCAAGATAAAGTTTTACTAACAGACTCTTCTACTGGCTTTGCAAAAGTTTATAAAGAAAACACAAAGAGAGAAAAACCTACTCAAGCAGATGTTGCTGGAGCTGATTTTAAAATCACCGATGGAGATATAGTGATAGCAGCTATTACTTCTTGCACCAATACATCAAACCCAAGTGTAATGATCGGAGCGGGATTACTAGCAAAAAAAGCTATTGAGAGAGGTTTAAAAATTAAACCGTGGGTAAAAACTTCTTTAGCTCCAGGATCTAAAGTAGTCACCGACTATTTAGAAAAAGCAGGATTAAATAAATATTTAGATGAACTTGGATTTAACTTAGTTGGTTATGGCTGCACAACATGTATTGGAAATTCTGGTCCACTAAATAAGAATATTTCTGATGCTATACATAAAGAAAATTTATATGCAGTTTCTGTTTTATCGGGAAATAGAAATTTTGAAGGAAGAATAAGTCCTGATGTTAAAGCTAATTATCTTGCTTCACCACCGCTTGTAGTCGCTTTTGCTTTAGCTGGTAATATGAATTTTGATATGTACAAAAATTCTCTTGGTACCGATAAAGAAGGTAAAGAAGTATTTTTAAAAGATATTTGGCCAAGCAATAAAGAAATCGAAGACATAATGTTAAAATCAATTAACGCAAAAATGTTTATTGACCGCTATTCTAATGTTTCAGAAGGACCTAAAGAATGGAGCGCTATTAAAACAGTAGATAGCAGTATTTATAATTGGGAAGATAACTCTACATATGTTAAAAGACCTCCTTTCTTTGATAATTTACCGGATCAACCAGAAGGCTTTAAGCCAATCAAAGATGCAAGATTGTTACTTTTATTGGCAGATTCAGTTACTACAGACCATATCTCTCCAGCTGGTAATATAAAAAAAGATAGCCCTACAGGTGACTATTTTATGAAAAACCAAGTTCAACAAAAAGACTTTAACTCTTACGGTGCTAGACGTGGCAACCATGAAGTTATGATGAGAGGTACATTTGGAAATATTAAAATTAGAAATGAAATGGCGCCAGGAACTGAAGGCGGATTTACAACTTTGCAGCCAGATGGAAAAGTAATGAGTGTTTATGATGCAGCTATTGAATATAAAAAAAGAGGAAATGATTTAGTTGTTATGGCTGGAAAAGAATATGGAACCGGTTCCTCAAGAGACTGGGCTGCTAAGGGCACAAAACTTTTAGGAATAAAGGCTGTTATAGCTGAAAGCTTTGAAAGAATTCATAGATCAAATCTAATTGGAATGGGAGTTTTACCTCTTCAATTTAAAGATGGTTTTGACAGAAAAAAATTAAACATCACAGGGGAAGAATTAATTACAATAGTCGATATAGATAAAGGCATCAAACCAAGAGATGAAGTGTCTTGTGAAATAAAATATAAAGACGGGACAAGCAAAACTATTAAACTTCTTTGTCGAATAGACACTCAAAATGAAGTGGAATACTACAAAAATGGCGGCATACTTCAGTACGTTCTTAGAAATATGTTAAATTAATGAAAAAATTTATTATTATTTTAAGTCTAATTATATTTTCTAAATCTTTAGCAGATGAAAAACCAGGTAGATTTTTTAAAGATCAGCCAGATGTTACTAATGAGCCTCAAGTTCATTTCATATATTTGTTGAATAAAGATAGCAAAGACAATGAGTGGGATATTAATGGAAAAATGGAAGCTGAACTTATGGAAGTTAATGAAAAATTTTTTAAAATGACAAAAGGAAAACAAAAATTTAGATATGATATGAGAGAAGATGGAAAACTAGATATTTCATTTGTACGATTTGATAAAAAATTTAAAGGAAATTATGGAATGAATTATCCAGATGCCTTTCTTACTAAAAATGGATTTAACGATCCAAATAAACTTTATTTTACATGGGCTGATGTTAGCCATCGAGATGGCGGTCAAGGATCCGTTCATCATGGATACATATTTTTAAAAAGTAAATATATTGGTGTAAAAGCAAAAAGAAGTATTATGACTCTGCACGAATTAGCTCACGTGGCTGGTTTTGCCTGGCCGTGTAACAAAGGAAATTATGGAGGCAGTCATATTAGAAGTACGATCGTTGGAGGACCTGAGGGTGGTGATATATATAAATTAGGCAGCATGTATGATCACGGAGATCCTACTTGCCCAGATATGAAAGACTTAATTTTTTTAACACCAACCTCAGACACACCTTTTAATCCAGTGGAATTAAAATGTGCTATGGCTGCTGAAGTTGGAAGAGGTATTGCACCTAACCCTGATTATAAATGGAGAGAGAGATATTCTCATAAAAAATTACAAAAAGTTAAAAAGAATAGAACTTGGTGTACCTATAACAAATATAAAAACTTCAAAGAAGGCCATCATTAAGCATGAGAAACATAATTGTAAAAGTTCATCCTTCAAAAGCTAATTTAAAAAAGAAAGATCAATTAGCTTGGAAAATAGCTGAGATAGCATCTGATAAAGCAAAGATTAATAAAGATGCTGTAGAGATGGTAATTAATAGAATTATCGACAATGCTTCAGTTGCAATCGCATCTTATAATAGAAAGCCTGTTATGTCAGCAAGGCAAATGGCTTTAGCTCATCCTAGAAAAAATGGAGCAAATGTTTTTGGTTTAAATCCTAAAATAACAGTAGATTGTGAGTGGGCAGCTTGGGCTAATGGTACAGCAGTGAGAGAGTTAGATTATCATGATACTTTTTTAGCAGCTGACTACAGTCACCCAGGAGATAACATACCAGGAATTTTAGCCGTAGCTCAACAAAAAGGATGTAGTGGTATGGATTTAATAAAAGGAATTCTTACTGGATACGAGGTTCAAGTTAATCTAGTTAAAGGCATTTGTTTACATGAACATAAAATAGATCACATAGCTCATTTGGGCCCGAGTGTTGCAGCAGGAGTTGGAAGCTTATTAAAACTAAATACTGAAACTATTTATCAATCAGTTCAACAAGCTCTTCATATAACTGTTTCTACAAGACAATCTAGAAAAGGAGAAATTTCAAGCTGGAAAGCTTTTGCACCATCACACGCAGGTAAGCTAGCAATTGAAGCAGTTGATAGATGCATGAGAGGCGAGGGTGCGCCTAGTCCAATTTACGAAGGAGAAGATAGTGTAATTGCTTATGTTTTATCTGGCCCAGGAAAAAAATATACAGTTCCTCTTCCAAGAGTTAACGAGCCAAAGAAAGCAATTCTAGAAACTTATACAAAAGAACATTCTGCAGAATACCAATCGCAGGCATTAATTGATTTAGCTAGAAGTTTAAATAAACGTATTAAAAACGTATCCGACATAAACAAAATTACTATAGAGACAAGCCATCACACACATTATGTTATCGGTACAGGCGCAAATGATCCTCAAAAAATGGACCCAAATGCTAGCAGAGAAACTTTAGAT
The DNA here is from genome assembly GCA_902572345.1 of uncultured Pelagibacteraceae bacterium. GTDB lineage: Bacteria > Pseudomonadota > Alphaproteobacteria > Pelagibacterales > Pelagibacteraceae > Pelagilacustribacter. The sequence goes on from CACGEW010000006.1 coordinate 11,544, forward strand.
CACTCAATTATGTATATTTTTGCAGTAGCTCTGGAGGATGGTGCTTGGCATCATGTAAAATCTTATACCCCACAAAGAGCTAGAAGAAAAAGCACTGTAAAACTTTGGCGCAAAATAGTGACACGCGAAAATAAGAAGTGGACTAAAAAATATCATGATAAAGATCCTAAAAAAAAGTGTTTTGGTGGAAAAGTTATAATTAAAATGAAAAATGGAAAAACTATATCTGAAGAAATAAATGTTGCTGATGCACACCCAGCAGGAAAAAGACCCTTTGGAAGGAAAGAATATATCCAAAAATTTAAAACTCTTACAGATGGAATAATTACTAAAAAGGAGTCTGCAAGATTTTTAAAAGTAGTTCAGAATTTAAGAAAACTTAAGGCAAAAGACCTCAAAAGTTTAAATATTGAAGTAATGCCTAAAGTAAAAAGCAAGTCTAAAAGCAGTAAAGGTATTTTCTAATTATTTTATTTTTTTTGCAAGATCATTGGCGCTTAGCCAAGCATTTTCAACTTTCGGTCCATTAAACCAATCTCCACAAATACCTAAATTAATTTTTTTATTCCAAATACTTAAGTAAGGTGTTTTCTCATAATTATATGAATATTTCCAACCATGAATTCTTTTAAAAATTATTTTATTTTTTTCAAATCCTGTTAATTTTATAAAGCGTGCAACCAATTGATTTATAATTGATTGATCAGTTTTATATTTATTAATAGTTTTTTTTGACCATCGAAGTGTAGCCTGAAGAGTCCATAAATTTATATTAGATTTAAATCTTTTTTTACTATTTTCATTTGCAGCCCAAGCTAAAATGTCATCATTAAATTTTATTGAACTAATAGGCAGAGTTTTCTGATTTTTTAAAGCTAGCATTACCGTAATATTAGGCTGCATTTGAACTTTTAGTTTTAAGATATTTTTATCTAAATAATTTCTTGCTAATTTTTTTAATTGAGGAAAAGGACAAGTTATTATTAATGATTTGAACTGATGTTTTGATTTATTTTTTAAAGTAATTTCCCAAAAATATTTTTTAAAATCAATTTTTTCAATTGGTGATGCAAATGATTGTTTGATATTTTTTAAATTAAATTTAACAAAATCATTATTAGCCTTTCTACCTATATATTTTGTTGAAAAAGGTTTTTTCTCAAACGTAAAATCTAAATGATTATTATCCCAACTTTTTAATATTTTATTCTTATAAAGCTTCTCAATATATTTAATAAATAGTTTTGATTTTGGAGATATATATTGAACTCCATGATCAAAGCTTAAATTATTTTTGAATCTTTTATTTGATGATCTTCCGCCAGGGCCTCTTGCTTTATCGAAGACATGAACTGAGTATTTTTTAGATAAAAGATTTGCAATTGTAGAGCCAGCAATCCCTGACCCCAGAACGCAAAAATCTATCATATTGCGAATAAGAATTTAAATTTCTCGTTAATAGATAGGACCTCGTAGTTTACAAGACCACCAATTATTAACTGTAAAGCTATGATTAAAATTACAATTAAACCCAAATACCCAAGCCATTGATGTCTTTTAATAAAATCTGCAAAGTAACTTGCAAGTGTAGCGATAAGAAATACAGATAATAAAAGTCCAATTACCATTATATGAAAATTTCCTTTAGATGCTGCTACTACAGCTAATACGTTATCAAAACTTAAAGTTAAGTCTGCGATTAAAACTTGATATACACCAGTACCAAAACTTTTTGACTCATTTGATTTTAATTGGGGAGATCTAACTTTATTTTGACCAAAAAAATCTTGTCTTAAATTGTTAATTACCCAAATTAATAGTAACCCACCTAAAATTTTAACCCAAGGAAATTCAAATATATAATTTGCACCTGTTGCAAAAAATATTCTAAAAATAAAAGCTCCCGCTACACCTAACGCGATAATTTTTTTTCTATTATCAGGTGCAAAATTTGCTGCAATAAGACCTATTATGATGGCATTATCTGCGGCCATCACAACATCGATTATCAGTATTTGAAAAGTGATTAATAATTGCTCTAACATTGTCCTAAGAGGTGTATATAAGCATAATTATATATTTTAAAGCAGAAAAATGAAATTAGCAAAATATTCAACAAAATTTTCAAAAAAACAAATCATCTTATTGTCCATTCCAGTGTTTTTTTCAAACTTGGCAATTCCTATGGTTGGAATAGTCGATACCGGCTTAATGGGAAATCTTGGAGAAACAAAATATCTTGCAGCAACGAGCATCGCTACATCTGTAATGACTATGGTGATTTGGAGTTTTGGCTTTTTAAGAATGGGCACAGTTGGAATTGTTTCCCAAGCTTATGGTAGAGGTGATTATAGAGAAATTGTTAGAACATTATTAAGAAATTTTGTCATTGCCATGGCGATAGCTTTATTAATTATAATTTTTAAACCCTTAATAAATGTTTCCATACAACATTTTTTTAATACATCAGAAGAAGTACAAAAATTGATAAATACTTATTTAAATGTAAGAGTTTTTTCAGTTCCAGCAGAGTTAGCAATCTATATTTTAGTTGGATTTTATCTTGGAATACAAAAAACTAAGATATCTAGCTTTATGATAGTAACTTTATCTATTTTGAACATAGTTTTTAGTTCTGTTTTTGTTTTAGCTTACAATCTAGATGTATTTGGTGTAGCTCTCGGCACTTTATTCGCAAGTTTTATAACAGTAATTATTTTCATTTTATTTACTTACAGATTTATAATCAAAAAATTTAAATTAATACCTAGATTTGAAAAAATTGTTGTTCAATCAAAGCTATTAAAATTATTTAATATCAATTTAGATATTTTTATTAGAACTGTAATTTTAACTTTTTCATTTTTATGGGTAACTTATTTAGGATCAAAACTTGGTGAAGATTATTTAGCTGTAAACACTATATTAATGCAGTTTATCATATTAGCTGCTTTCTTTTTAGATGCTTATGCTTTTTCTACTGAAGGCATAGTGGGTTTCACTATTGGAAGAAAAACAAAAAATTCTTTTTTATCTGTTGTAAAAAACTCTATTCAAATAAGTTTTATTACTGCATTAATAGTATCGTTTGTTTATTTAATTTTTTTTAAACAAATAATAAATATAATTACCGATATAGAATTACTAAGATTTATTTCTTACAAGCATTTTTTGTGGATTTTAATAATACCTCCAATTGCATCGTTCTGTTATCAACTTGATGGTATTTTTATAGGAGCTTCTCAAACAAGAGAAATGAGAAACGCTATGATAATTTCTGTTACTAGTTTCATTGTTATATCTATGTATTTGACTAAATATTTTGGTAATCATGGATTATGGTTTTCACTTATGTGTTTTATGATATTAAGATCAATAACACTGAAATTTTATTTTAATAAGATCTTAAGAAAGTTTTAAATGCAATTTCTATATCAAATTCCAGGGTACATCCTTCTTTTGTTTGGAGGATTTTGTTTAAGCTGGGGTGGCTTTATTATTAGATCATTCGAGGAAGCAACTGTTTGGCAAATTTTATTATTAAGATCTGTTTTCTTTATGATTGCATTAATGATATTCTTAATTGGAACCTACAAAAAAAATACAATTAAGATTATAAAAGATGCTGGATACCCCGCTGTACTTGGAGGACTAGTAATGTCTTTAAGTTTTATCGCATTCGTAGTTTCTATGAGCATCACTACAGTTGCCAATGTTGTATTCATTATAAGTACACAAACAATGTTCCTGGCAATTTTTGGTTACTTTTATTTAAAAGAGAAGGTTTCATTAATAAGTTTCTTCTCAATCGTATTAGCTATGGGAGGCATTACTATAATGGTTGGAGACTCTCTTTCAACTGGCTCCTTCCTAGGAAATATCTTTGCGTTAGCGATTCCAATAAACTTTTCAATATTAGTAATGATCATTAGAAAAAATAAAAATTTAGATATGGTGCCGGCAATTTTTTACTCAGGAATATTTAGCATAATTTATGGATTAATTCTCTCAGAGTCTTTTGTATTTACAAGCCACGATATTTTAATGGGTTTTTTTCTTGGTGTTCCTCAACTAGCGTTTGGTTTTATTTGTATTACAATTGGATCAAGAACAACTCCATCAACGACTATTGGTCTGCTTATGTTGACAGAGACACTATTTGCACCTGTATGGGTATGGATATTCTTAAATGAGATACCACCTTTGAGCGTACTTATTGGAGGGTGTATAATAATTACTGCTATCACACTCAAAAGCTTTGATAAAAAAAAAATTAAAGTTTAAATTATCTCATGTCCTTAAGAAAATTTTTTTTTAAAACTAAATTTACTTATAAAATTTACTTGTATTATCACTTATATTTAAGACACAAGGGATTAGTTAAAAAAGAGAGATATTCTCAATGGGGAGAAGATAAGTTTATTTATGATTTTTTTAAGGAGAGGAATAGGGGAGTATATCTCGATATTGGATGTTTTCATCCTTTCTGGTGGAGCAATACCTGCTTGCTTTTCAATAAAGGTTGGGAAGGAATCAATATTGATATTAACTCAACAGCTATTGATTTATTTAAAATCGCAAGACCAAATGACATAAATTTATGCACTACGATTGATGAAGAGAAAAAAGAATTTAAATATTTCTATGACCATGCGTTTAGTCCAGTAAATACTCTAAATGAGTCATTTAAAAACTATTTTAAAAATGCATACTATGAAAGATTTAAAGAAGAATGTTTTGTTGACGAACAAACAAAAATTGTAAAATCAAAATCTATTCAAGAAATACTCGATATAGCAAAAAAATATCAAAAGATTGACTTTTTAAATATTGATGTTGAGGGCACAGATTTAAAAATGTTAAAACAATTAATGCCTAATAAAGTTATTAAACCTGAATTAATATCTATTGAAACTCATCATGCAGATGGATCCGAATCTGAAGATGCGAAAAAAATTAGTGATTTTTTAAGTTCTCTTAATTACCAAACATATAAAAGGGTAGGTCCAACAACATTATTTAGTAATTAATTGCTTTTTTCTTTTAACCATACAACTTGAAACCTGTTGACATTTTAAATTTTTCAATCATTATAAAGATGTAACGGGAGAGACCAATTATTTGGCGCCGAAGGAGCAACCACCCCGGAAACTCTCAGGCAAAAGGACCGTTACCATAATAACTCTGGAAAGCAGGCTCTGGCCTCACCGAAGGATTAAATCTCTCAGGTACAAAGACAGATGGGGTTTAAAGAGAGTTATTATGGAAGAACAAAAAACAGCTTTATATAATTACCATAAAAATCTTGGTGCTAAGTTTGTTTCCTTTGCAGGTTATGAAATGCCAATTCAATATAAAGATGGAATTGTTAAAGAACATATTTCAACAAGATCATACGCTGGTTTTTTTGATGTTTCTCATATGGGGCAGTTTTTTTTAGAGGGAAACGAAACGTTAGTTGATGCTTTAGAAAAAATTATTCCAGCAGATCTTAAATCTTTAAAATTAAATCATTCTAAATATTCTTTCCTACTAAACAATGATGGAGGAATTATAGATGATTTAATTATTACGAAAACCTCTAAAGGATTTTGCATTATTTTAAATGCAGCATGTAAAGAGAACGATGTAAAACAAATCAAAAAATTTTTAAACAAAGATCACAAGTATTTTTTAAATAATGATTTATCTTTAATAGCATTACAAGGACCAAAAGCAGTTGAGATTTTAGAAAAACTTGTACCTGGTGTTTCAAATTTAAAGTTTATGACTGGTGATAATTTTAAATTTGATAATGAAAACCTATATATAACTAGATCAGGATACACTGGCGAAGATGGTTTTGAAATATCCATTCCTAATAACAAAGTTGAAAAACTTATTTCATTTTTTAAAGAAAACAAAGTAAATGCTGTAGGATTAGGAGCCAGAGATACATTAAGACTTGAAGCTGGACTATGTTTATATGGTCACGATTTAAATGAAAAAATTAATCCAATTGAAGCTAATTTAAAATGGGCAATAGCTAAGAGAAGAAGAGAAGAAGGTGGTTTTAATGGTTGGGATAAAATTAAAAAATTAATTGAAAATGGTAGTGAAAAAAAAAGAGTTGGTATTTTGCCTGAAGGAAGAGTCATTGCTAGAGAAAATACAAAAATTTTTTCTGAAAGCGGAGAAGAGATTGGATTAATAACTAGTGGAACTTTTGGTCCTAGCGTAAACGCACCAGTTGCAATGGGTTATATTAATACAAAATATGCAGAAATTGGAACAAAAATTCAATTAGAGGTGAGAGGAAAGAAATATGGGGGTAAAGTTTCTGAACTTCCATTTTTTAAGAAGAGTTATGTTAAATAACAAAGGAGCAAAAAATGAGTGAAAAAAAATTTTCAAAAAAACATGAGTGGGTTTCACTTGACGGTGATACTGCAACAGTAGGTATTACTAAACATGCTACTGAAATGTTAGGAGACATTGTTTTTGTTGAAGTTCCTGAATCTGGCAAATCAGTTGAGAAGGATGGCCAAGCTGCTGTCGTTGAGTCCACTAAAGCAGCTAGTGATGTTTATTCTCCAATCTCAGGAGAAATTTTAGAAGGGAATAAATCAATAGTTGATGATCCAGGGAATGTAAACTCTGATCCAGAGGGAGCAAGCTGGTTTTTTAAATTAAAAGTAAAAGATAAATCTGAATTTGACACATTAATGAATAAATCAGATTACGATAAATTCTGCGCAGAGAACCCTAGCTAATGATTGACGATAATTCAAAAGAATTTATTAAAAGACATATTGGTCCTTCTGAAGAAGAGCAATCTAAGATGTTGAAATACGTTGGACATGAGTCACTCCAAGATCTTATGGAAAATACTGTACCGGAAAAGATCTTGTTAAAAGAAGAACTTAAAATTGATCAGCCAATGTCAGAAAATGATGCTTTGAAAAAATTAAAATCTATTTCTAAAAAAAATAAGATCTTTAGAAATTTTATTGGAATGGGATATTATAATTCTATTACACCCAATGTAATATTAAGAAATATTTTAGAAAATCCTGGATGGTATACTTCTTACACACCTTACCAGCCTGAAGTAGCGCAAGGTCGACTTGAAATGCTACTAAATTTTCAACAATCAATAATCGACTTAACAGGTATGGATATTGCTAATGCCTCTTTATTAGATGAAGCAACTGCAACAGCAGAAGCAGTAGGATTAAGCCAGAGACTAGATAAGACTGACTCAAAAAAAATATTTATTTCAAGTAATTGCAATCCTCAGACGATTGATCTTATTAAAACAAGAACAAATCCTTTTGGTTTAGAACTAATTATAGGAAATGAAAAAACAGAACTTACAAAAATTGATGAAGATTTAATTTGTGGAGTTCTATCATACCCGGGTACTTTAGGTGAGATAAATGATCCAAGTGAAAGTATTAGTCAAATACATAAAAAAAATGGAAAGGCAATTTTGGTTTGTGATTTATTGGCGCTAGCTAGATTAAAAACTCCAGCAGAACTAGGTGCTGACATCGCTGTAGGTAGTGCCCAAAGATTTGGTATCCCAATGGGATATGGTGGTCCGCACGCAGCATTTTTCGCAACTAAGGAAGAGTTTAAACGATCAATGCCTGGAAGAATTATAGGTGTATCAAAAGATAAACACGGAAAAAAAGCTTACAGACTTTCTTTACAGACTAGGGAGCAGCACATTAGAAGAGATAAAGCTACAAGCAACATTTGCACTGCTCAAGCTTTATTAGCTATCATTTCTGCTGCTTTTGCAATTTATCATGGACCAGAAGGAATATTAAAAATAGCTAATAGAACTTCTAAATTAGCTAAAATTTTTGCTGATAATATTAAAGCTGGTGGTTACAATATTTTATCAAATCATTTCTTCGATACCGTTACGATTAAAACTAATAAAAAAACAAATTCTATTTATGATGCTGCATTAAAAGAAAATATTAATTTAAGAAAAGTTGATGAGGAACATTTATCTGTTGCTTTTGACGAAGCAAAAAAACTTGATGACGTTAATATATTATTAAAAATATTTGGAATTTCTAAAATAATAAAACAAGACGTTAAGGTAGAGCTAGATAATCTTCCAAAAAATCTATTAAGAACTTCAAAATACTTAACTCATCCAGTTTTTAACAAATATCATTCTGAAACTGAAATGCTCAGATATTTAAAGAAACTCGAAGATTGTGATATTGCTCTAAATAGGTCAATGATAGCTTTAGGATCTTGTACGATGAAACTCAATGCAACAGCTGAGTTAATTCCTATTACTTGGAAAGAGTTTTCACTTCCACATCCTTTCGTCCCTACAAATCAAATGGAAGGATACAAAATTCTCTTTAATGATTTAATAAATGATTTAAAAGAAATTACAGGATATGACGCAGTCTCTTTGCAGCCTAACTCTGGGGCCCAAGGAGAATATGCAGGTCTTATGACAATAAGAAAATTCCATAAGAATAATAAACAAGAAAATCGTAACGTTTGTCTTATCCCAGATTCAGCTCATGGAACTAATCCAGCCAGTGCTCAAATGTGTGGGATGAAAGTGGTTGTTGTCAATTGTGACGATGATGGAAACGTTGACATAGACGATCTTAAAAATAAAGCTGAAAAATACTCAAAAGATTTAGCTGCATTAATGGTTACATATCCCTCTACTCACGGAGTATTTGAGGAAAAAATCATTGAAATTTGTGATGTTATTCATAAGCACGGTGGGCAAGTTTATATGGATGGAGCTAATTTAAACGCACTTGTGGGTATTGCCAAACCGGGAAAATTTGGACCTGATGTTTGCCATATTAATTTACATAAAACATTCTGCATACCTCACGGTGGTGGCGGACCAGGAATGGGCCCAATTGCTTGCGCTAAGCATTTAGCTGATTTTTTACCGACACATGAAATCATTAAAGAAGCTGGTCCTAAGAATGGAATGGGAGCTGTCTCAGCCGCTCCTTGGGGAAGCTCAAGTATACTACCAATATCTTGGATGTATATTAAGATGATGGGTGCGGAAGGGTTGAAAAAAGCTTCACAAGTTTCAATATTAAACGCTAATTACATTTCAAAAAAATTATCTAAAGATTATAAAGTTCTTTATACTGGCAAGAATGGCAATGTCGCGCACGAATGCATAATTGATATTCGTCCAATTAAAGCAAGCTCAGGGATCTCGGAAGAGGATCTAGCAAAAAGATTAATTGATTTTGGTTACCACGCACCAACTATGTCATGGCCTGTTGCTGGTACAATTATGATTGAGCCAACAGAAAGTGAAAATTTAGAGGAAATAGATAAATTTTGTAATGCATTCATTAAAATTAAAAAAGAAATTAATCTGGTTGAATCGTCTAAATTTGACAAAATAGACAATCCACTTAAAAATGCTCCTCATACATATGTTGAACTAGCTTCAACCGAGTGGAAACATGCTTATTCAAGAGAAGAGGCAGCTTTTCCAACTGAATACGTAAAAAATAATAAATATTGGGCTCCTGTAGCAAGAGTAGACAATGTATACGGTGATCGTAATCTTGTATGTTCATGTCCTTCTATGGATGAATATAAAGATGAAGCTGCATAAGTATAAATAATGAAAATTGCAGTAATTGGTTCAGGGATTTCAGGTCTCTCCGCAGCATATTATCTTTCGAAAAAACATAAAGTTGATTTATTTGAACAAGACGATCATTTTGGAGGACATTCTTATACTTGTGATATTAAAGAAGATAATAAAGTTACACCAGTTGATATAGGATTCATTGTTTTTAATGAATTAACTTATCCAAACTTAATAAAATTTTTTAAGGAATTAAATGTTCCGTTTGAAAAAAGCAACATGTCCTTCGCTGTTTCTATTAAAAACACAAATGTAGAATATGGTGGAAGCAATTTTAACGCAATATTTGCAAACAAAAAAAACTTGTTCAATATTAAATTTTTAAAAATGATTAATGAAATAATTAGTTTTTACAAAAAAGCTCCATTACTTCTTAGCCAAAATATTACTGAAGAAACATTAGGCGGATATTTAAATAAATCAAAATTATCAAATTACTTTATTGAGTACCATATTATTCCAATGGTAGCAGCTATATGGTCTATGCCCTTTGAAAAAGCAAAAGATATGCCTTTAAAGCTTTTTTTAAATTTTTTTATAAATCATGGATTATTCAAATTAAAAGATAGACCACAATGGTACACAGTTACTAATCGTAGCAGAACCTATGTAAATAAAATCCTCAACAAAATAAGTGGTGAAGTTTTTAAAAATTATCAAGTTAACAAAATTGTAAGAAGTGAAAATAATGTGAGGGTTTCAATTGTTAATGAGTACATAGATTATGATCATGTAGTTTTAGCTTCTCACGCAGACCAAAGCCTTAAAATGATAGACAATCCAACTAAAGAAGAAAAAGAGATTTTATCAAAATTTTCATACGTTTCTAATAATGCTTATTTACATTTAGATAAAAATTTAATGCCTCAAAGAAAATCTGCATGGTCAAGTTGGAATTCAATTACAAAAGAAAATAAAACATGTGTAACATATTGGCTTAATAAATTACAAAATCTTAAGACTGAAAAAAATTATTTCTTAACTTTAAATCCTGTAGAAAAAATTAATGAGGAATACATTATAAAAAAAGTAAACTTTACACACCCATATTTTAACAACGAGAATGTAACTTTACAAAAAGATTTGCACTCTCTCCAAGGTAAAAAAAGGACATGGTTTTGTGGAAGTTATTTTGGTTACGGATTTCATGAAGATGGTTTAAAATCCTCAATAAAGCTATTAGAAAAATTTTTAAATTAATGAATTCTTGTATATACAATGGTCTCGTAACTCATCATAGATTTAAACCTGTCAAACACGAATTAAAATATAAAACTTTTTCTTTATTAATCGATTTAGATGAACTTGAGTTACTAGATGCAAAAATAAGCATCTTCTCTTTTAACAAATTTAATGTTTTTAGTTTTTACAATAAAGATCATGGAGCAAGAGACGGAAGTTTTTTGAAAGAGTGGGTTATTAAAAATTTAAAAAAATTTAATATTAGCAATCAAATTACAAATATAAAATTGCTTTGCTATCCAAGAATTTTTGGATATGTTTTTAATCCTCTCAGTATATTTTATTGTTACGAGAAAGAAAATTTAAGGGCGATATTTTATGAGGTGAAAAATACATTTAATGAACAACATACATATATTTTTAAAGTTACTAAGAATGAGAAAATAGAGCAAAAATGTAAAAAAAAGTTTTACGTATCTCCATTTATGGATATGAACACATATTATAATTTTAAACTTTTAAATCCTAATGAGAGGCTTTCAGTATTTATCAAGCAAACAGATAATTCAGGGACAGTTCTTACTGCAACCCAAGTAGGTGACAAAAAAGAATTTTCATTCAAGCAGTTACTAATAAATTTTTTTAAATATCCACTAATGACGTTCAAGATCATAAGCTCGATACATTTTGAAGCATTTTTATTATGGAAAAAAGGAGCAATATACAGAGGGAGAGAAAAAAAAATTATTAATAATTTAAGTTACGAAGAAAATTAAATGAGCCTATTCAAAATTTCAGAAAAAATTGTCCTAAATAAACTTAAAAAAATAGAATTTGGAAGTTTAAAACTAATTAATTATGATGGACAGGTTTTTCACTTTGGAAATTTAGAAAACGATCTCACAGCTGATATAAAGATAAACAATGAAAAATTTTACTTCAATATAATTATTGGTGGAAGTTCTGCATTAGGTGAAGCACACATGAGTAAAGATTTTTACTCTACTAATCTCACCAATCTTATTGAGTTGACAGCAAGGAATATAAAATTAGTCCATTCATTTTCAGGGAGTCTAAGAATTCAAAAAATTAAAAATTTTATAAAAAAAATTTTTGCTTCTAACACCAAGTCAAAAAGTCTAAAATATATTTCTAAACATTATGATTTAGGAAACAGTTTTTTTTCTAAATGGTTAGACAAATCTCTCACATACTCTAGTGCAGTTTACGAAAATCCTAATGATAACTTGGAAAAAGCTCAAAAAAATAAATATCAAAAACTAATTAATTTATTGGATGTTAAAGATGGTAATAAAGTTTTAGAAATAGGTTGCGGCTGGGGAGGTTTTTCTGAATATTTAGCTAAAAACTATAATGTTACTATTGATTGCATAACCATATCTAAAAAACAATTCGAGTTTACAAAAGATAGAATTAACGATGCAGGTTTAAATAACAAAGTTAATGTAATGTTTTTAGATTATAGAGATCTGAAAGAAAAATATGACAGAATTGCTTCAATTGAGATGATAGAAGCTGTAGGTGAAAAATATTTAGATAAATATTTTGAGACAATTAAAAGATCTCTAAACGTAAATGGAGCAGCTGCAATACAAGGAATAACTATAAGAGACGACTTATTTGAAAGGTATAGAAGTAGTGAAGATTTTATTCAAAAGTATATTTTTCCAGGTGGATTTTTGCCTTCACTCGGTTTTATGAAATCATTAATTAAAAAAAATAATTTAAATCTTTTAAAAGTTAATTCTTATCCAGATGACTATGCTAAGACTCTAGCAACATGGAGAGAAAATTTTCTTAAAGTTTGGAGCAATATTGCTCCATTAGGTTTTGATGAAACTTTCAAGAGAATGTGGGAATTTTATCTCTCTTATTGCGAAGCAGGATTTAAATCAAAAAACATCGACTTGATTCAATTTTCGATGTCGAATAAGTAAGTATAATGAAAAAATTAATAGGAATTTTTACTTTATTAATATTAACAGGATGTGCAAATAAAATGAAACCAACAGATTTTAAAGATCAAAAACCAAGATTAATAATTGAAGATTATTTATCGGGAAATGTAAAAGCCTGGGGTGTTCTTCAAAATAGATCAGGAAAAGTAACAAGACAATTTAAAGCTGATCTAGATGGCAAATGGGACGGTTCACAATTAATTTTAGACGAGGTTTTTAATTGGACTGATGGAGAAAAACAAACTCGTCAATGGACAATTACTAAAATAGACGAACATAACTATGAAGGCACAGCATCAGATGTAGTCGGTAAAGCTAAAGGATACTCTTATGGTCCAGCATTTAAATTTGAATATGTTCTATTAGTTCCAGTTAAAGGAAAGAATATAAAAATTACTTTTGATGACTGGATATTTATGCAAGACGAACGAGTTGCAATTAATAGAGCCACAATGACAAAATTTGGTATAAAAGTTGCTGAGTTGACTGTGATGTTTGTTAAAGATTAACGCTTAACTAATTTATCAACTAAAAATAAATAAATTTTGTAAGGTAAAATTCTTAAAAATTTAAGAGTAAATGTTAATTGTTTTGGAAAATCTATCTCAAAAGAATTAGTTTTAACTAACCCATCATACACTTTGTCCGCAGCAAATTCAGGAGATCTTAAAAAGGGCATAGGAAATTCATTCTTTTCTGTTAAAGGAGTTTTTATGAAACCCGGTGATACTACTGAAACTTTTACATTGTGTTTTTTAAAGTCAAAATAGATGCTTTCAGCAAAATTAGTTAAAGCAGCTTTAGATGGTCCATAACCACTCGAATTTGGCAATCCTCTATACCCTGCAATTGAAGATACAATTGAGATATGTCCTTTTTTTTCTTTTTTAAAATATTCTTCAACGGACTTAACGCAATTTAGAGTTCCAAAATAATTTACATTCATCACAAATTTATTTTGTTCAATATTAATTTCTTGTTCTTTTTTAGGATCATAAGTTCCACTACACAAAAAACAAATATCTATATTTCCAAATTGATTCAATATTTTATCGAATGTGTTTTTGCAATTATCAAAGTTAGTTACATCTAAAGGAAATGAAAAAATATTTTCATTTTTTGACATTTCATTGAGTATTTCCTCTCTTCTTGCAGACACTGCTACTTTCCAACCTTCTTTTGCAAATTTTTCAGCAACCGCTCTGCCAATACCACTACTTGCTCCAGTAACCCAAATTTTTTTCTGATTTTCAGACATAAATTAGTTATATCTTATAAAGTTATGAAAAATAAATACTTATCTTTACTTATTATACTTTTAATAACATTTATTGCACCGATGATTGGCAGTTATGCGACAACAACTTTTAAAGAACCCTGGTATTCACAAATCACTTTACCGAGTTTTAATCCACCAAGCTGGGTTTTTGCTCCTGTATGGTCCACATTATATTTTTTAATGTCATTAGCAATTTGGAAAGTTTGGATAAAATCTTTTGAAACAAAATTATTAAAAATTTACTTTATTCATTTATTTTTTAATAGTACATGGAGCGTAGTATTTTTTGGTTTTCACTTAATTGGTATAGCTTTGGTAAATTTAATAATTATATTAATATTTATTATAATTTTAATGAAAGAGTATTTTTCTATAGATAAAATGAGTTTTTATTTAATGGCCCCTTATTTAGCTTGGTCAAGCTATGCATTAATTCTTAATAGTTCAATTTTTCTATTAAACTAAAACCATCTAACTGGGTATTTTCTTTTCAGGATATACCGATTTATTATTACAGATAAAACAATGATGACTATTGAACCAACTATTACAGGAAAAACAACGTAACTCAACGAAACGTCAGCAAACAATGCTATTAAAGGGTTTGCGGCTGCAGGAGGATGTATAATTTTAAAATATATCATTAGTGTCACAGTAGTCCCTACAGATAATCCAAGCGTAAGGTAAGACATCCCTAAAAATTCATTAAAAAGTATTCCTATAACGATTGCTAATAAGTGACCAAAAAAAACATTTGCGGGTTGAGCAAATTCACTATCATGAAATACTAATACGATTAAAGTAGATGATCCAAAAGAAAACATTAACCAAAAACCTGTGGATGTTTCAAAGCTAAGGAAAGAGAGAATTCCAATAATAATTGACGCAAATAGTCCTGCGAGCAAAGGTTCTAATTTTTTAGGTATTTTCATATATATTTTTTTTTAAATTAAGCTATATACACATAATGGATTATAACAAACCATTCAACTTCCTTAAAAAATTACCACCTAAGTTGAACTCATTTTATAAAAAAAAATCTAAGTCTGGTTTAGTAGTAAGCAATAAATCAAAGTCTAAAAAAGATTTTGATCCTGTAACTAATTTTGATAGAGCATTTGAAAAATATATACGCTCACTAATAAATAAAAAATTTCCAAAAGACTCTATTATTGGAGAAGAATTTGAAGATAAATTTTCATCAAATGATTATAAATGGTCTATTGACCCAATAGATGGCACAAGGGCTTTTGTTATTGGAGCACCAACATGGTCAAATTTAATAAGTTTATCGTTCGAGGAAAGATCTTTGATAGGTCTGGCTAATTTTCCAGAGCTAGATAAATATTATATTAATGATAAAAAAAAATCTTATTGTTATAAAAACAAAAAAAAGTTTATTTTAAAATCATCAAATAATAATAATTTAAAAACAATTAAAATAATTGGAAATTTTCATGGAACATTAAGTTATGAAAAACAACGTAGAGTGATTAAAAAATTTGGTTGGTCTTTTAGATTAGCTGGGTTTGATGCGCTGAATTATTGTTTGTTAGCTGAGGGAAAAGTTGATGCTGTAATTGAAGCAAATTTAAAACCTTATGATATACTCCCTTTAATACCAATTATAAAAAATTCCGGGGCAATAGTAACAAATTGGAAGAATGAACCAGCGGAGAATGGCGGAAATATTCTAGCAACATCTAACAAAATTTTGCATAATAAGATTTTAAATTTATTAAAGCCGTTTACCAAAAAGTAGAATGATAAATATATTTTTAAATCGAGTATTCAGAGCAATAAAAATTGATATTGAATTGTTTGAAGAAGTTGAAAAAGATAAAAATGCAACTTTTCAAGCAGGTGCTGTAGTAGTCTTATCTAGTTTGGCCGCAGGTGTAGGTTCAATTCATTTAGGAGCCTCTAATTTTCTAATAGCACCAGCCCTTTCATTATTAAGCTGGTATGTGTGGGCGTATGTAATTTATTTTGTTGGGGTAAAGCTTTTTGGTGGAGTTAAAACAAAAAGTAACCACGGAGAACTTTTAAGAACAATAGGTTTTTCAAGTGCACCAGGATTAATTAGAGTTTTTGGAATAACACCTGAGCTAATGACAGTTACATTTATTGGTTCTGCTTTTTGGATGCTTGCTTGCATGGTTGTAGCAGTAAAAGCAGCTTTAGATTACGATAGTCTTTGGAAAGCTTTTGGAGTTGTTGTAGTTTCCTGGTTGTTTCAAGCTTTTTTCTTATTCTTAGTGATAGTTTTATTCAAAGGGATTTAAATAGGGAATATTGTTTTTGCTAGATTACAACTTTTACAAATCTTGTAGCCATGCATAATTAAATTTTGTTTAACGCTTTCTTCCTCTTTTTTACATTCTTCACATACATCATTAATTTCCAGTCCTTCCTTAATAACCCAAGCTCTATGGTAAAAATTGTCTACGTTTTTTTGTATTAAAGATTTTGCAAAAATTTCGGCCTGCTTTTTTTTAAATGGGCCATGAATTTTTTTAGTTTTTTCATCAATTGTATCAATATTGTTAGGGTTTTTATGAATTCCCTCTATGACAATAAATCCATCGTTTTCCATATTCATTAATATAACATATTTAAAATGAGAATTTTTTTACTATTCGTCACATTAATAATCATAAATCCAGCTTTACATGCTGAGGAAAAAAAAGCTTATTTTGCAGGGGGTTGCTTTTGGTGTATGGAGGAGTCATTCGATCAAGTGGAGGGTGTAATTTCGACAATCTCCGGTTATTCTGGTGGACACTTAAAAAATCCAAAATATGCCGATGTAATTTATACAGACTCGGGACATGTAGAGGCTATTGAAGTTACTTATGACTCAACCAAGATTAACTATCAAAAACTTTTAGATATATATTGGAAAAATATAGACCCATTCGATGCCAACGGTCAGTTTTGTGACAAGGGAAAAAGTTATAGATCTGTAATTTTTTTTGAGAATGAGAAACAAAAAGAACTTATTGATAATTCATTTAAGAAATTAGAAAATATATTTAATAAAAAAATTGTCACATTAGTTTGGAAATTTGAAAAATTTTACAAAGCTGAAACTTATCATCAAGATTATTATGAAAAAAATTTTATACGATATTTAATGTATAAAAAAGGATGTCAAAGAGAGGAAACTTTAAAAAAAATATGGAATTAAAAAAGATATATTTATTCATAATTGTAATTTTATTTAGCAATAAACTTAGTAGTGAAATTATAAATCCTAATGAAAAATTGTTACCTTATGATGTTGTTAAAATACAATTAGAGGCACTTAAAAATAATAATAAGAATGACGAAGGCATAAAACAAACTTGGTTGTTTGCCCATCCTGATAATAAAAAAATTACAGGACCGTATGAGCGATTTAGAATTATGATTTATGGAGCTCAATATAGACCACTGCTAAATCATTCTTCACATAAAATTAATTTGCTCATGAATGCTCCTGATAAGCATATATTTAAGATTGAAATATTAGCGAAAGATAAAAAATTATTGTTTTATGAATGGCATGTTCAAAAAGCTTCTGAAAAAAATTGTAATAGTTGTTGGTTTACCTCAGCAGTATCAGTACCTATGGATCAAGGAAATACTATCTAATGAAAAAACCACCATATATGTATAGGCTTTTAATAATTGCCTTAATACTAACTGTTATTCCAATAGGTACTACACAAATAGCATCATTATACTTAGGTTCTAAGAACGGAGTTTTATTAGGTTTCTGCGTTGGCATTCCTTGTGTAACTTTTGCCTGTTGGAAAATGTTTATGGATGATTGGAGAAATGAGGATGAAGAATGATCTTCAAAACAACCAGAGAACAGGCTCTTCAAGATCTAGAAAATTACATTAATAAAGATATTGTAAATTATTCTACACAAAGAAATTTCGATTTTGGGCCTAGTAAAAGAAATAATGTTTCGTGCTTATCTCCTTATATCTCTCATAGATTAATTACTGAATATGAAGTTGCGAAGAAAGTTTTAAGTAAATTTCCTTATCAGAAAGTTGAAAAATATATTCAAGAAATATTTTGGAGAGTTTATTGGAAAGGTTGGTTGGAGCTAAGACCCCAAGTTTGGACTGACTTTATTGAGGATTTAAAAGGTATAGAGGAAGATAAAAATTTTCAAATAGCGGTATCTGGAAAAACTGAAATACAATGTTTTAATGATTGGGTGAATGAGCTTAAAGAAAATAATTATTTACACAATCATACAAGAATGTGGTTTGCTAGCATTTGGATATTTACTTTAAATTTACCTTGGCAAAAAGGTGCAGAGTTTTTTATGAGATATTTATATGATGGAGATGCCGCTTCTAACACATTGAGTTGGAGATGGGTTGCTGGACTTCAAACTAAAGGAAAGCACTATGTTGCTCAAGGATGGAACATTGCTAAATTTACTAACAATAAATACAAAAATGTTAGTTTAAATGAGGATGCGACACCATTAATTGATAAGAGAGAGTATAAAATATCATCTCTAGAAATAAATAAAGAAGATTTAGAAAGCAAAACACTTGTATTTTTTGAAAGCGAACTAAATATTGAAACATTAAATCTTAAAAATTATCAAAATATATATTGTGTTTTTCTCAGCAATGAAAAAAGAAAAATTAAACTTGATGAAAAGGTAATCAATTTTAAAAAAAAAATTATTGAAGACCAGGTCAATAGGTTTTCAAATATTAAAATAATTGATGAAATCAACTTTGATAAATTGACAAGTGAAATAAAAGATCTGGATGTAATTTACCCTTCTATAGGAGAAAATTTATCATTTTTAAAAAGTATAAAAAAAAAGAAAAATTTGAATTATAATTTTATAGTGAGAGAGGGAGATGAATTTTGTTGGCAGTTCTCAAATAAAGGCTATTTTAATTTTAAATCAAATATACCAAAGATAATTCAAAAAATTACTTAGAAGCACATCTTTTAGAACAGTACTTTACTCTATCCCAGTTCAATCTCCATTTTTTTCTCCAAGAAAAAGGTTTATTACATTTTGGACAAATTTTTTTCGGTAAGTTAGTTTTTTTCACTATCTAATAAATGTTTATTTTTTATAAAAAGAAAATAAGCTGCTATTTCATAAAAAATATTTAGAAAGAAAAACAAAGGTTTTATCTTAAAGATTTTATACAAGAAATTATATTTAGGTATATTTTTCCAAATAATTAAAAAAGACTCTGCTCCATCGATTACTTTTCCATCTTGAATTACATGCATTCGTCTTAATAAGGCCTTGTATGATTTTGAGGTTAATTGTTGAGCATCCTGATTATCAGTAACATCAACCCATTCCAAATTACCATCAGAGTGTTTCTTGTAATGATTAATCTCAGCTCTACATATGTTACATGAATTATTAAAAAAGACTTTAACCATTTGTATTTTCTTTAATAAAATTATTTGCTGCTTTAAAAATTCTCATTTTTCTCTCTTTGTTCATTTTCTCTGAAATTCTTACCATCATAGCAAGACGAGGATTTTTTAAGAAAAACTTTTTATGACCATCTATAAATTTCCAATATAATCCATCCATAACATCACACCATGTACCCTTTTTAAAATGCATCATTTTTAAAAAATAACTAGAGCCACAAATGTAAGGTTTGGTAGCAAATATTCCACCATCACTAAATAAACCCATTCCATAAACATTTGGAGCCATTACCCAGTCTGAAGAATCTACAAACATTTCCATAAACCATTTATAAACTTGTTTTGGATTTATTTCACAAAGGTTCATGATATTCGCTAAAATCATTAATCTTTCGATGTGATGAGACCATCCATAATTTTTAGCATTATTGATTGCATGATCAAGAGGATCCAAACCTGTAGTGCCTTCATACCAAGATTTTTTCATCTTTCGATTATGATTAAAAAAGTTTGTTTTTTCTAATCTTTGATCATAATTTTGATAAATTCCTCTCATAAATTCTCTCCAACCAATTATTTGTCTTACGTAACCTTCTAAAGAATTCATAGGTACTTTGTTTTCAATCTTTTTTAATTTAGTAATAATTTCCTCAGGTGTAATTAAACCTAAATTTATAAGAGGGCTTAAAGCGCTATGAAAAACAGTATTTGATTTATCAGTAACAGCATCCTCATAATCCCCAAAAAGTTTAATTCTCTCTCTGAAGAATTCATCCAACCATTTATTTGCATCTTTCCTTGTTGTAGGAAACCAAAATTTATCTGCATCACCCGGATGATCTTTAAAGTTAGAATTAATAAATTTTTTTAAAATAGTAGTATCTTTTGTATCTTTCACTTTAGATATTTCTGGAATTTTAATTGTATTAGGTAGTTTTTTTCTATTTTCTTCATCAAAGCTCCACTTATTTCCTTTAGGTGTTCCATTTTTATTCATCAATAAATTTGTTTTAGTTCTTACAATTTTATAAAAGTTTGCCATGAAGGGTCGCTTATTTTTTGAGAGGTAGTTTTTAAATTCTTCTCTATCTATTAAAAACATTGGAGATTTTATTTGATTGATTTTGAGTGAATTTTTTTTAGCAATATTTATAATTTTTTTCTCAAAAAATTTGTCCTCAATTTCAAAAAAAGATAGTTCTTTTATTTTTTTTTCTTTAATTATTTTTTCTAATTTTTTTTCGTAAGATAATTTAAAATCTTTATTAATGTCTTTGTAAATAATATTAAAATTTTTAGATTTAATCTCATCTCTAAAAGATCTCATTGACGACAAAAATAATAAAATCTTTAGTTTGTGATGCTTCTCAAAAGTACATAAGCCATAATCTTCAGCCATGAAAAAAGTATGATCTTTAAAATCATTTAAGTATTTCGGTGAAAATAATTGATTTCCAAGTAATAAAAAAAGCTTCATATGTAGTAAATTACACCTTTTATTAAGTTATTACACGCGTCATTATTTGCATTTAATTCATGGTTAATAGTGTTATTTTTAAATATGAAAAAAGTAATATTAGGTGCAACCGGATCAATTGGATCCTCACTTGCAAAAAAACTTGTAGAGTCAGGGGAACAAGTACATTTGGTAGGAAGAGACGAAGCTAGTTTATCAGAGTTAGCAAACGAAATTAATTCTACGTTTACAACGTGTGATGTTTTAGAAGAAAATTTTTCTGAAAAAATAATTAATGATCTTAAAGACGAGCAGGTGAATGGCTTAGCTTATTGTGTTGGATCAATAGATCTTAAACCTTTGAAGCTTACTAAGAAAAGTGATTTTATGCAATCATTCAATCTTAATTTAGTTTCTGCGACAGAAATTATTAAATCTTTAGCTGATAATTTAAAAGCAAGCAAAGGGTCGATTGTTTTATTCTCAACAGTGGCTGTACAACAAGGCTTTCCAAACCATGCCATAGTTTCATCTGCGAAAGGAGCAGTTGAAGGTTTAACTCTAGCTCTTGCCGCTGAATATGCTCCAAACATTAGAGTAAATTGTATTGCTCCAAGTTTGACTAATTCAAAAATATCAAATTTTTTACTTAAAAACGATAAGATGGCTGAGAGTATTGCTAAAATGCATCCACTAAAAAGAATTGGAGAAGGTGGGGACTCTGCATCTGTGGCAAAGTTTCTTTTAACAGATGAAAGCTCATGGATTACAGGTCAAATCTTTGGAGTTGATGGAGGAAGATCATCTGTCGCATAACAATCATAGTTTTATGGCTTAAATTGTAAGTATGAAAAAAATTGCAATTTTATTAATTACTTTACTTTTAAGCACTCACCTAATGGCTGCTGGTAGTGATAATAGTAGTAGCAGCTCTTCCGAAGTGTCGTTATACGATGATGCAGTTAAATTAGTTAAAAGAGCCGGCAAGTTAGAAAAAAAGGATAAGCCTGACAAAGCTAAGAAGCTCTACGCACAAGCTTTCTCTAAATTAGAAAAGGCTTATAAATCAGATAAAAAAAATCCGGATATTTTAAATTATATGGGATTCACAACTAGAAAAGTTGGAAATTTTGAACAGGCTGAAAAATTTTACTTAGAGGGTTTAAAAATTAAACCAAATCACAATGGTATTAATGAATATTTAGGAGAACTTTACGTCCAGACAAATCAAATAGACAAAGCTAACGAAAGATTAGCAGTTCTTAAAAATTGCAATTGTGATGAGTATAATGAGCTTCAGTTGATTATTAAAAATAAGGGCGTAAAAATTTATTAAGATAAGTCTAAAGCAAATTTCTTTAATTTTTCAATTGGAATAAGATCTAATGTTTTAATATTAGTTTTTTTTAAGTATACTTGACAGGCAGCTCCTTCTTCAATAGCTCTAGCGTACCATGTAGCACACACACACCAAGAGTCTCCATCTTTTAAACCCGGGAACCCAAATTCAGGATGAGGTGTAATTAAGTCATTGCCAACTTTTTTAGACCATTGCAAAAATTCATCCGTTACTTTTGCACAAACAGTATGGATTCCACGATCGTTTTTATCTGTATTGCAACATCCGTCTCTAAACCAACCAGTTAGAGGGTCATTTGAACACGGTTCAAGAGGTTCTCCAAAAACATTTTTTTGAGTTTCTTCACTCATTTGCTAAATACATTTGCGATTTTTTTATCAATTTCTAAATTAAAAGAAAAAGATCTTCTCTCACCTTTTGTTTTAAATGGGTAAGCAGTATGCATCAAATAATGAGGGAACAATATCATATCACCTACTTTTGGTTGATGATTAAAAATGCATTCACTTAAAAGCATTTTATTTCCATTAATAAAGTCTATTGAGCCATCAGTTTGTGTAAGCTTTTTATTTCTAGAAAATTTAGGTATCTTTAAATAACCAACTCCTGAAATATGTCCATCATGAAAATGAACGGGATTATATTCGTCATTAAATTGACGAACTATCCAAAAATTTTTAATTTTAATTTTAGATATTTTTTTCCCTAAACTTTTAAAGATATAATCTTTAACTGCTTTATACAAAATTTTTTCTAAATTTTTTTTTATAAAGATTTTTGGTAATTGAAATTCTTGCCTCACTTGCCCGACTAATTTATTTGAATAATCTAATTTTTTTAACAAATTTTTTTTTGAGATAATTTTATCAACTTCAATATTAATCTTTTTTATTGAACCTCCTGATAGTTTTAGACTTGCAATTTTAGGACCGAAAGGACTTAAAACTTTCATATTTATAATTTTGTAGGATTAGGTTGACCTTTATAAACTTCTTCAGGATCAAATTTTTTTTTCTTTTCCTTAAAATCTAGCTCAATTTCTTCAGCATTTTTAATTGGACCTAAAGGTATTGATCGATAAAAACAAGACTTGTACCCGACATGGCAACTCGCACCATTCCCAATATCTACTGACATCCATAAAGCATCCTGATCATCATCAATTCTTAAATCAATTACTTTTTGAACAAATCCACTCGTTTTACCTTTATGCCATAAAGCTTTTTTTGACCTACTCCAATAATGAGCTTCCTTTGTCTCAATAGTTTTTTTTAAAGCTTCTGCATTCATATATCCATGCATCAAAAGTTCTCCAGAACTACTATCTGTAGTGGTCACAGGAATCAGACCATCGTTATCAAATTTTGGAGAGAGAAATTTTCCCTCCTCAACTTCAAATACATTTTCTCTTTTTTTAAACATGTCAGTAAAATAGTGAAAAAAAGACAAAATAGCAATTTGCAATAATTAACCATGTCCTATAGAAACGTTCTAGTATGAAATTAGTTAAAGACATCAATAAAGAGTCATCAAATAAACCTCAAGTCAGTGATAAAGAGGCTGAAGATGCAATAAAAAAATTATTAGCCTGGATTGGCGAAGATCCAAGTAGAGAAGGCTTGCAAGAGACTCCAAAAAGAGTAGTGAAAGCTTTCAAAGAGTATTTTAAAGGCTATCATCAAAATGCAGAAGAAGATTTGTCAAAGACTTTCGGTGACGTTGAAGGTTACGATGATATGGTAATTGAAAAAAATATAACTTTAGAAAGTCATTGTGAGCATCACATGGCACCAATAATAGGCGTTGCTCATGTTTCTTATATTCCAAATAAAAAGGTTGTAGGTCTTAGCAAATTGGCTAGAACAGTTGAAATTTTTTCTAAACGACTGCAAACTCAAGAGAGATTGACGATGCAAATAGCAAAAACGCTTATGAGTGCTTTAGATGCAAAGGGTGTAGCAGTTACAATTGATGCAGCTCATCAATGTATGACTATGCGAGGTATAAAAAAAGAGAAAGCAACAACTGTTACAAATTATTTTTTAGGATCTTTTAAGGAAGATTTAAGTATTCAAAATAGATACCTAAAATATATTGGAAAATAGATGTCTGATAAATTCAAAGCTATTGTTATTGATAATCAAAATGAAAAGTTCATAAGAGAAATTAAAGAAATAGATAAAACCCAATTAAAAGATGGAAATGTATTGGTCAAAGTTGACTATTCAAGCTTAAATTATAAAGACGCTCTTATTTTAAATGACGGAGGAAAGATTGTAAGAAAATTTCCTTTTGTTCCGGGAATAGATTTTTCAGGAACAGTTGTAGAGAGTGAAGATAGTAAATTTTCAAAAGATGATAAAGTTATTCTTACAGGATTTAGAGTAGGAGAAGCATATTTCGGAGGGTTTTCTCAATACGCAAAAGTTGACTCAAATTTTTTAATTAAGATACCAAAAGAATTAGATACACATAAAGCTATGATGTTAGGCACAGCCGGTTTTACCGCTTTACTTTGCTCGTTTGCTGTAAAAGCAAAAGAGGAATTGTTATTAGGTGAAAAAGTTAAAGATGTTTTAGTCACTGGTGCAACAGGTGGTGTTGGAAGTATTGCAGTAATGATTTTATCAAAAATGGGATACGATGTTCATGCTGTTACAGGAAAAAAAGATAAGAGCGATTATTTAAAAGATTTAGGTGCAAAAAACATTATCGACAGAAAAGAGTTTGAAGGTGAAAGCAAACTGTTAGAAAAAGGAGTGTGGGACGGTGTAGTTGATACTGTTGGTGGATCTGCTTTAACTAAAATATTTGCTCAAACAAAGCCTGGTGGAATAGTTGCTGCTTGCGGAAATGCTGGAGGTATTAAAATTAATACAAATGTTATGCCATTTATTATTAGAGGAGTTAAATTGTGGGGAATTGATTCGTCAGGATCATCAATTAAACGAAGAGAATTTGTTTGGGGAGAAGCATCTAAGTTAATAGATTTTTCAAAGGTTCAATCTTTCACTAAAGAGCTTTCATTTACTGAACTTTTAGAAACTTATCCTAAACTTCTTAAAGGGGAGTTTTTTGGAAGAGCTGTAGTAAATCCAAATAAATAACTTATAATTAACTTTATCTATGGATTGGGATAAATTAAAAATATTTCATACTGTTGCTGAGGCTTCTAGTTTTACTAAAGCCTCTACTATATTAAATTTAAGCCAATCAGCTATAAGCCGCCAAATTCAAGCATTGGAGAGCGATTTAAAAGTCCAACTTTTTGAAAGACATGCCAGAGGTTTAGTTTTAACTGAAAACGGTGAATATCTTTTTAAATCAGCTCATGAAATTATCTCAAAATTAAAAGACGTAGAGTCTAATCTGAGTGGACACAAAGACAAACTAAATGGAAAACTTACAGTTACTACAGTAGTAAGTTTTGGCACGACTTGGCTCACCCCCAGAATTAAAGAATTTATGGATTTACATCCAGATATTGAAATTGAATTAATATTTGATGATAAAGAACTTGATCTAAGCACCCGAGAGGCAGACGTCGCGATAAGAATGAGAAGGCCTAAACAATTAAATTTAATTCAAAAAAAATTCGTGGATTTTAATTATCATATTTACGGTTCAAATGATTATTTGCAAAAAAATGGATATCCAAAAACTTTAAAAGATTTAGATAAACATAAATTTATAACTTACGGAAAAGGAGCTCCATCTCCAGTTTATAATCCTGACTGGGTTTTAAAACATGGTGTTAAAGATGGAAAAAAAAGAAAATCGATTATGAAAGTAAACAGCGTGTATGGATTGTTATTAGCAGTACAAAGTGGAGTGGGTCTAGCTGCTTTACCAGATTACATTGCGCATAATGTCGGTAATATAACTAAAGTTTTACCCGAGGAAACAGGGAAACCTACAGAAACGCATTTTGTTTATCCCGCTTCTCTAAAGAATAATGCAAGACTGATGGCTTTTAGAAACTTTATATTTACAAAGGTTAATGAATGGAAATTTTAATTTCTTTTATAATCCCATTTATAATTTTATTAACTATTGTTGTTTTTATTCATGAATATGGACACTATTATTTTGCAAAAAAATACGGTGTTGGAGTTACTGATTTTTCCATTGGTTTTGGTAAAGAAATATTTGGTTTTAATGATAAATCAGGCACAAGGTGGAAATTTTGCGCAATACCCTTAGGAGGATATGTTAAATTTTTTGGTGATAGAAACGTTTTTAGCCAAGCGGAGCAAGAAGAACTTTTAAAGGAATATAATGAGGAAGACAGAGAAAAACTATTTGTAGTAAAACCTCTCTATCAAAGATCCTTAATTGTTGCAGCTGGACCTTTTGCTAATTTTTTACTTGCTATAGTGATTTTTGCTTTTATTTATATGTTTGCAGGTAAGGATTTTACGCCTGCTCAAATCCAAGAGGTTCAGCCTGAAAGCCCAGCTTATGTTGCGGGCATTAAATCAGGTGATGTAATTCAATCAATAAACGACAGAGAAGTTAAAAGCATTATGGAGGTTTCTACTTTTATTAACGCTTCATCTTCAGAAACTATTGACATAGAAGTCTTAAGAAATGGTAATGAACTTACTTTACAAGTAAAGCCAAAGTTTATTGAAGGAAAAGACACGCTTGGAAATCAAATAAATAAGAAGATTATTGGAATAAAAGTTGCTCCTTTAAACGAAGAGATAAATAGGCAGCGATTAGGTCCTGCCACAGCATTATATTATGCTGTAAAAGAAACTTGGTTTGTTATTGAAGCATCATGGGAATTCGTAATTTCCATGTTTAAAGGTACAGGGGACACCTCTCAATTAGGGGGGCCAATTAAAATTGCTAAAATAACTGGTCAGGTTGCTAAGTTTGGAATTGTCGCTTTCCTAAGTATTATGGCTTATATTTCTATAAGTTTAGGGTTTATTAATCTTTTCCCAATCCCGATGTTAGATGGGGGGCATTTAATGTTTTACGCCTTTGAAAAGATTTTAGGACGTCCTTTAACTCAAAAAACCCAAGAAGGTTTTTTTCGAATCGGGTTATTTTTGCTCCTTTCTTTGATGTTTTTCACAACATTTAATGACCTTAAAGATTTAGGCTTGTTTTAAGCCACTTTTTAAAGTCAAAAAAGTCAATAAAATCAACAATTTTTAAGGCACAATATATTGTGTTAACATTTACGTGAAACACCAAAAAAACATTGATTTTATAGGGTTTTTCTGCAGATTAGAAAGTAACCAAAAAAGGGGCATAAAATGAATAAAAAACAACTAGTAGCGAAAATATCGTCAACTTTGGGTCAAAGTAAAGCTGATGCTGAAAGAACTTTTGACTCAATAACGACTATTATTTTAGATGCTTTGAAAAATGACGATACTGTAAAGATAGCTGGTTTTGGTACTTATAAAGTAGCAAAGAGAAAAGCTAGAGTAGGAAGAAATCCTAGAACAGGTGAGTCAATTCAAATCGCTGCATCACAAAAAGTAAAGTTTTTACCTGCTAAAAGCTTAAAAGAAATGTTTAATCGATAAACGTTTATTTAGCCCTTATTTGATAATCTCAAATAGGGGCTAACTACTTGCAAAAACTGCATAGCTCAAATTTAGACATATCAATACTAATTAAAACTTATTAATTTTATAAGGCCTTCAACAAGGGAGAACTTATGAAAAAATACATTAGTTACTTTTTAGCAGGTACAGCCATATACTTTGGTTTTGCTGGTTTAGGTTATGCCGAGACAACAGTGTCTGCAGAAGTACAATACATATTCAATACCCTATTATTTTTAATGTCAGGTTTCTTGGTCATGTGGATGGCCGCAGGTTTTGCAATGTTAGAGTCTGGGTTGGTAACATCAAAGTCTGTATCAGCAATCTGTGCAAAAAATATAGGTCTTTATTCAATCGCTGGAGTAATGTTCTGGTTGGTTGGTTATAATTTGGCTTACGGTATTCCGGAAGGTGGTTACATAGGAACATTTACGCCATGGAGTGATGGATCAAAACTTGAAACAGGTTATTCAGATGGATCTGATTGGTTTTTCCAAATGGTGTTTTGTGCCACTACAATGTCAATCGTATCTGGTACGTTAGCCGAAAGAATTAAGATCTGGCCATTTTTCTTATTTGCCGCAATTTTAACTGGAATTATTTATCCAATTTCAATGGGTTGGCAATGGGGTGGCGGATGGTTATCTGTAGCTGGATTCTCTGATTTTGCTGGTTCTACACTAGTACATGCTGCCGGAGGAGCTGCTGCTTTAGCTGGTGCTATTGTTCTTGGTGCTAGATCAGGCAGATTCTCAGGTAGAGGAGAAGCTAAGCCTATGGCGCCTTTTGCGGCATCATCCATTCCGTTAGCAACTTTAGGAGTATTTATACTTTGGTTAGGTTGGTTTGGATTTAATGGTGGATCGCAATTAGCCGCTGGAACACTAGAAGACGTGTCCTCAGTAGCAACAATTTATATCAATACGAACTTGGCTGCAGGTGGCGGTGTATTAGCTGCTGCAACTGTATCAAGACTAATTGGTGGTAAAACCGACGTAGTAATGATGCTAAACGGTGCGATAGCTGGATTAGTGGGTATCACGGCAGAGCCATTAACACCAAGTCCGTTAGCTGCAATCTTCATTGGAGCGATAGCTGGAGTATTAATGTACTTCTCAACAAAACTATTGTTCAAAATGAAAATTGATGACGTAGTAGGTGCCATACCAGCACACTTAGTAGCTGGAGTATGGGGTACATTAGCAGTGCCATTAACAAACGGTGATGTTACTTTCGGAGCACAATTCCTAGGAACTATCTCAGTTGTGGTATTCGTATTCATAGTCTCGTTTATTGTTTTCCAAATTATTAAAAATACAATTGGATTAAGAATAAGCAAAGAAGCTGAAAGACTAGGAACTGACAAAGCAGAAGTCGGTGTAATAGCTTACGGTATAAGAGACTAAATAAAATTCCCTCCCTCGTTAGTTGGGAAAAATTATAAGGCCTGGTTCGGATCCCCCGTCCAGGCCTTATTTTATTTACAAGTCTCTTATGCATTTAAATCATGCTTCTAATCTTTGAAATTTGATATCAAGATCAAAAAAAAGGGGGGAAACATGAAAAAATTAACATTCATTTTTTTAGGTTGTATTTCTGCTTTACTTATAAGCTCACAAAGCTTCGCAGAAACTACTATGTCTCAAGAGGGACAATATATTTTTAATTCATTAGGATTTTATTTGGGTGGAGTACTGGTTGCTTTTATGGCAGCTGGCTTTTGTATGCTTGAAAGCGGTTTAGTGACCACAAAGAGTGTATCGACAATTGCCGCGAAAAATATAGGTAAATTCGCTATATGCTCACTCGTATTTTTCTTAATCGGTTATAATTTGGCTTATGGCGTACCAGAAGGCGGTTACGTTGGATCTTTTTCAATTTGGACTGACAGTTCTGATGCTGGAACAGGTTATTCAGGATATTCGGACTGGTTTTTTCAAACAATGTTCGTGTGTGCAACGGCTTCAATAGTATCCGGAGCAGTGGCAGAAAGAATTAAGATTTGGCCTTTCTTTATTTTCGCTGCGATTATGGCTGGAATTATTTATCCAATTTCTATGGGCTGGCAATGGGGAGGCGGCTGGTTAGCAAGCGGCGGATTTTCAGATTTTGCTGGATCAACATTAGTTCATGGATGTGGCGGTGCAGCTGCACTTGCTGGAGTAATAGTTTTAGGTGCTCGAGAAGGAAGATTTGGAAGAAGAGGAGAAAAGAAGTCTATGCAACCATTTGCAGCTTCGAGTATTCCATTAGTGACTCTTGGTACATTTTTACTTTGGTTTGGTTGGTTTGGTTTTAATGGATTTAGCCAATTAGCAATGGGTACTTTTGACGATGTTAACGCTATTTCTAAAATTGCAGTTAACACTCATTTAGCTGGCGCAGCAGGAACATTTACAGGCGCGGTACTAACAAGATTAATTGGTGGTAAAACTGATATTGTTATGATGTTAAACGGAGCGTTAGCAGGTCTTGTAGCAATTACTGCAGAACCTTTAACACCTGGACCAATTACTGCAATGATCATTGGATCTGTTGGAGCAGTCATAATGTATTTTGGAACAAAAATGTTAGAAAGTTATGGCTTAGATGATGTTGTTGGTGCAATCCCAGTTCACATGTTTGCTGGAATTTTCGGAACATTAGTAGTTCCATTAACTAATCCAGACACATCTTTTGGCACTCAATTTATTGGTACTGCCTCAGTGTGTATATTTAGTTTTGTTTTATCTTGGGCTACATTTACAGGTCTAAAATCAACTGTTGGATTAAGGATTAGTAAAGCAGCTGAAAAACTAGGAACAGATAAAGCCGAAGTAGGTGTTTCAGCTTACTCAATCAGAGACTAATTATTATTAAATTAAAGGCCCGAGAAATCGGGCCTTTTTTTATTGCATTATTTTTCGTTTTGATCCCACATTTCCTTCCAATTTACATTCGGTGATAATCCAAAAATTGAATTAACATTTGTAAAATGTAAAGCTAACGATGGAATAGGCGATATACACAATTCTTTTTCATAAATATAATGTAGAGGTTTTTCGAAAGGCGCGTGTTCTTTATTACACATGCTTACATATTTATCCCAATATTTTTCAATCATTTTTTTGCTAGTTAAAAAAGTACACAAAGTTTCATTTACTTTTCTCCAATGGTGATTTTGACCTAAAAAATTTTGTGTTATTTCAGATTTTGCGTATAAATAAGGGTAATCAGTTGGACATATGATAATTTCATTATTAATTTGTGAAGCTAATCTTTCATAAGTAAAGATCATCTCTTTTAGCGACTCTTTTTTGTGTATGTAATCGTCTTCAACAAAATAAATTAAATCTTCACATTTTTTAGCCTCTAAAAGCGATTGATGTATATTTGCCATATTCGATATTTGATTATCGGTAACACTTTCACCTCTTTGATTTGTTTTTTCTATTTTATTGATGAATTTTGATACATCTAAATTTATCAATGAATATTTTTCATTGAATTCTGTAAATACCTTTTCGATTGAGGCTAAATTCTCATTAGTAGAATTATGGTCTATTACTTTAAAATTTATTTTTAACTGTTTTAAATCAGGATCTTTAGACGAATTTAATAAAGATCTTATAGTCCTAATAGTATATTCAATTTTTTCCTTTTCGAATAAGCGTGATTTATTTTGAGTTAACATATTGACGCTTGCACATGTTCTTATGATCACATCTAAAGCTTTTACTTTTCTTGTTATTTTTACTTCTCCAAGAGGAAGGTTTATAGATCTTTGTCCGAGTGTACTTAAATGGTCATCAATGTTCTTGTTAGATGTTACGATTTTAAAGTTATTTTGATCAATGATTTCATAACCAAGTTTCCTAGATATTTTGATGAATATTTTTTTAAAAAAACTAGGTTTATTTGAATTCTTAATATTTTTCATTATAGTAAAATATATATATTAGTTTATTACTTTCATCTATGAGTATTAAGTCATCACAAACTTTGGTTGAGGAGGCGCAAAAAAAAATTGAAACCTTGAGCCCGAACGAGGTAAAAAATCTCGCTGAAAAAAAAGAAATTACATTAATAGATGTAAGAGATATAAGGGAATTATGGAAAGAAGGAACAATTGAAAATTCAAAACATATCCCAAGAGGAATGCTTGAGTTTTGGTTGGATCCTGAAAGTACTTATTACCAATCTAATAAAATTAAAGAAATAAAAAAGATGGTGCTATTTTGTGCTCTAGGATGGCGCTCTGCTTTAGCAACAAAATCATTAGTAGAGATGGGTTTTACAAATGTTGCGCACGTAGATGGTGGATTTGATGCTTTAAAAAAAAGCGGATTTAAAGTTGTTGTAAAAGAAAAGAAATAAATTATTTATTTGCCTCTTTAAGAGCAAACTCAATTCTATCTTGACCCCAAAAAATTTTGCTATTAGCAACAAAAGTCGGTGCTCCAAAAATTCCTCTTTCATAGGCATCAGTAGTTTTTTTTCTCAGGGAGTCTTTTATTATTGAGGAAGTTGAGCGTAATACAAAAGTTTTTGGATTTATATTTAAATTTTTTAACACTTTATGAATTATAACTTCATCATTCATATTTAATCCATCCTGCCAAATTGTATTAAAAATATTATCTATATAATAATTTTTTACATTATCTTCTTCAGCAACTAGCACGCCGCGCATTAAATTTAAGCTCCGTATAGGAAAATATGAATTAAATTTAAACCTTACTCCATTTCTCTCTGCTATGAGCTTGCAATCTCTAATCATGTGTCTAGCCTTTGCAGGGATAAAAGCAGGAGCTTTAATTCCGTGTAAATTATGTAGGCCTCCCAATAGTATAGGATTATATTTTATTTTAATTCCCTCTTTATTTTCTATTTTTCTAATTTCTTTATGAGCAAGAAAAGAGTAAGGACTAACAAAGTCAAAATAAAATTCAAAAGGCTTAATCATTAAAGCTGATTTTTTTAGCAAAGAAAATTCTAAAAAACCAATAGATTACCAATCCTATCGGGCCGGAAAAATATGTTAAAATTAAAGAGGGAATAGTAATCACTTTAGGTATAAAATATTTTTTACTATCTCTTACAATCCATGATCCAGCAAATAAACTAATAGCTAAAAAATGCAGCCAAAAAATTAACAATAAAGCCTCATTGGCAAACATTGAATAAAGCCCGTCTAATCCCGAATATAATTCAAAACCGTCAAAAATGTTTCCTTCTTGATAAATCAAATAAGACAAATAAGCATAACTAATTGCTAAGAGAAGCGGTACAATAATTGACTGAGTTAGAAAATTTGTTATCTGGTGATTAGGAGTAAAAATTAATAATAACCAAAAAGGTATCACCCCCCAGTTAGCAACTAAATAAATATTTTCATAAGTTAATAAAGACAATAAATTATTTATCATTAAAAATAATATAGTATATTAGACTAATGAATCCCACAGTTAATAAAAGTGATTTTGAAGATTTGACTACAAATCTTAAAGACTTAGCTTATTCATATTTAGAAAAATATAGTCCCTCAAAACAACAGTTAAAAGTTTATCTGCTTAAAAAATATTTAACTAAAATAAAGGGCACTAAATCCAAAAAAGAAGTTACTATAATTATAGACAAAATTATTTCAAATCTTGAGAAAAATAGAATTTTAAACGATGAAATGTATTCCGATTCAAAAGCAAGAATGTTTTTAAGAAGGGGTTATTCATTAAATAAGATTAACCAATCATTAAGAATTAAAGGAATAGATAGTAAATTTATTAAGCAAAGTATTGATAAAATTAAAGAGGATGAAATAGAGCCAGATTTTGTTTCTGCTTTAAAATTATGTAAAAGAAGAAGAATAGGTCCTTTAAGGCCAGAAGATAACAGAGAATTATTTTATAAAAAAGATATGGGTATTCTAGCAAGAGGAGGTTTTAGTTTTGAATTATCAAAAAGAGTTTTAGATTTAGAAAAAACTGAGTTTAATAAACTACTCAAGATTATCTGACTTTCTTCTTTTTTCTTCTTCAACTAAAATATCTAGTTTCCTTTTCAAAGCATTTCTAACCAATATAAAAAACAAAACACCAAAAAAAGTTACTGATAAAATAATTATTGCAATGGTCTTAGTCATTTAAATTTTTTGATCTTTTAATTAACAAACTTGGATTTCTGTAGTCTTCTTTGCCATATAAAAATGGTTTTTCATCCAAAGTTTTAATAATTGCGCCAGCGTTTTGAGCTACTGCATGGCCAGCGGCATAATCCCATTCGTTAGCCCTTTCTCTAGCAGCATAAACATCATATTCTCCAGTCGCTATCACACAGAATTTATAAGAACTAGCCATTTTAACTATTGAAGTAACATTAAATTCTTTTAATTTATTTAAAATAATATTCGAAGGTTTTATTACGCTTGATAGTGCTACAATTTTTCCTTTTGGCTGTTGTTTTTTGCAACTAATTTTTTGAGTTTTGCCGTTCTCAATTAAATAACTTTCTCCTGGACCATAAGAATAAAAAAGTCTATTTTTTTTTGGAACACCTACGACACCGAGCACTGGAACAGTATTAATTACTAAAGCCGCATTAAGTGTGTATTCGTCTTTGCCAGCAATATATTCTTTAGTTCCATCAATAGGATCTATGAGCCAAAATATCTTGGCTTCATTCTTTTTATCTAAATCTACAGTTTCTTCCGAAACTATAGGTATATTCGGAGTAAGGTCATTAATTTTATTTGTGATTAATTCATTAACTTTTAGATCTCCATTACTTACAGGAGAGTTGTCTTTTTTAATTTCAATTTGCAAGCCTTTTTTATAAAGATCAATAGATATCCTCCCAGCATCGTTAAAAGTATTAATTAAATTTTCACTAATGGTTTTTAACTCACTCGGTTTCATTTTTTACTCTCTCAAGATTAACATTTTCAACATTAATTACTCTTTTGCCATAATTTTCAAAATTTACCGTAACCTTGTTACCAATTATTGACTGAACTTGTCCGATTCCCCAATTTTTGTTTGTAGGATTTATAACATAATCCCCTGGTTCAAAATCAATAAGCATCATGGAAAATTATTCTTTTTTCGATTATACACTTTAATAATGAATTCACTAGGAATTAATAAACCAAAAAAAGAAACTAAAGTGGTTGTTGCAATGTCTGGTGGGGTTGACTCATCCGTAGTAGCGGCTCTTATGAAGGAAGAAGGTTATGACGTTACTGGCATAACATTAAAATTATATGATGATAGCAAGCAATCAAAAGAGGGCAGACAATGTTGTGCTGGACAAGATATTTTAGATGCTAAAAGGGTATCAGAGAAAATAAATATTAATCATAAAATTTTATTTTATCAAAAAAAATTTAAATCAGAAGTTATAGACTCTTTTATAGATAGCTATGCAGCAGGTGAAACACCGATACCATGTGTTCAATGCAATCAAACAGTAAAATTTAGAGATTTATTCATATATGCAAAAGAACTAAAAGCTGATGCGCTTGTAACCGGTCATTATGTCTCTAGAGTTCAAGTTAATGGACACGCTAATATGTACAGGGCTAAAGATCAAAATAGAGACCAAAGTTATTTTTTATTTAGCACTACTCAAGAACAGTTAGATTATCTTAGATTTCCATTAGGAGAAATTGACAAATCAGAAACAAGGTTAATAGCAGAAAAATTAAAATTAAATGTTGCTTCAAAACCAGATAGTCAAGACATTTGTTTTGTTCCTAATGGCGATTATGCTTCAGTAATAAAAAAATTTAGACCTGAGTCATTTAAGCCTGGAAAAATTCTAGATCTTCAAGGTAATACATTAGGAGAGCATGACGGAATTATTAATTATACGATAGGCCAAAGGAAAGGAATCAAGATTGCTAGTAGTAAACCATTGTATGTTGTTAATATAAACGCCGAAAACAACACTATAATTGTTGGTAGCAAAGAATGTCTTGAGGTTAAAGAAATTAAACTAAGAGATTTAAATATCTTAGGATCCACTGAAGAATTTAATGAAATTATAAATATCAAAGTTAGATCAACAGGGAGACTGTTAAAAGCTAAAATAAAAATTGAAAAAAATTTAGCTGATGTGGAAATTTTAGACAAAGAAACAGGAATTTCTCCAGGACAAGCCTGCGTATTTTATTCTAAAGACAATGTTGGGGATAAAGTGTTGGGAGGCGGATGGATTCTTAAGACTTATAATAAGAATTTATCCACCAAGTTAACAACCTAAATTATTGCTCGTTAAAAGTGATAACAATTTTTTAAAGATATGATTTAATTTAATTAATTAAGAGGCAACTCTTAACTGACCAATTAAGGAAAAACCGAGAGGTTCAAGCTTAAAGGGCAGAAAGGTGAACCTAGTAGCGCTAGAATAGTTCATCGGGACGGCTTGGCGGTAGCGCCTACAACGACGAGCCAAAACTACTAAATTTCTGGGCGAAAGCCTAGAAATTTACGTGGTTCTTCTCCAAAAAAATCTTGTCAATACGTAAAAAAATATTACTCCAACAAAATAGTTCCACTCTAACGCATGTTTGAAGTGTGTATTCCCTTTATCTAAAAGTATAGGTAAACTTAACACAGCTACAATAGCCAAGATTGAAACCAATAAAGCTTTCAAAATTAAAACTTTTTTATTTATTAAATTTGTAATTTTATCTTTAATTTTAAACAAGTGATAGACAAGAACTCCTTGAGCAATAAGTTCAAATATTATGAACAATAATAATATAACTCGTCTCATTAGTTTATAAATTTGTATATCAAATTTTATTCCAAGAAAAATGGAGTGTATTGCTAAGAAAATAGCAGATAAAATTCCAAAAGTTTTAAACTTGTGATCGAAATTAGTAGAATTTAACTTATTGATTAAATTATTATTATTTTTCCAATAGTAATATAGCGTTATCGCTGTAATTATCATTGCTGGCTTGAAAATTAAATATTGAGGAAATGTTCTTGAAGCCCTACTAATTGAGAGACTGCCGTCCAAATAAGGTATGGAGAAACCAGACCGACCAATTTGATCTACTGTAAAAAAAGTATTCTCTAATAATTGAGGATTTTGAGAAATAAATAGACAAAGGTTTATAGCTATTAAAGGTAAAAAAAATATCCATAAACTCAACTTTCTTATTTGAGTTATCTCATTCATAGAATTTAGATTAATTATTTTTTCTTATTTCTTTTTCTTGCTCTTCTTTTTTTTGAACCTATTTTTCTTCTGCCACGGTGTTTTTTTGGATAACCCATATTTTTGCCTCCTTTTAGTATCTTAATTAGACAATTAATATATAAAGATCAATTATAATTATAATATGAAAAAGTCCATAAAGACATTTCTTAAACATCCCACAAAAGATAGTTCAAATAGATCTGCAAACCCAGCTGTAATAAGAGCTTCTACTATTCTTTTTAATACTATGCAGGAACTTTATCAGCATGAAAAAAAAATAAAAAAACACCAAAAAATAAGCCATTATAGTTACGGTCGTTATGGAAGCTCTACCACAATAGAGTTAGAAAATATGCTGAAAGAATTAGAGCAAGCATTTCACGTATTTTTAACAGGAACTGGCTTTGGCGGTGTAGCTTTAGCGATCATGAGTTTATGCAGGCCAGGGGACGAAATATTAGTTTCTGATAATGTTTATGGGCCAACTAAAGAAATCTCCGAAAAGTTACTTAAAGAATTTAATGTTACAGCGAAATTTTACAATCCAGATTCATTTGAAGACTTAAAAAATAAAGTAACAAAAAAAACAAAAATGATATTAGTCGAAAATCCAGGGAGCAATACTTTTGAGTTTCAAGATTTATCAAAAATTGTAAATTTAGCGAAAAGAAAAAAAATATTTACTTTTCTTGATAATACATGGGGCACTCCATTATATCTTAAACCATTAAAACTAGGATTTGATATGTCCTTTTCATCAGCAACAAAATATTTTTCAGGTCATTCAGATGCAATGGGAGGCTCATTAGCAGTAAATAAAAAAGTTTTTAAACAAATAATGTTTTTTTATAAACTTTCAGGGTACAGAATGTCTGCTGATGAAGCTTATTTAATTATTAGGGGACTGAGAACATTAGACACAAGATTAAACGCTCATTACGAAAATACTAAACAAGTAATTAACTTCTTGAAAAGACAGAAAAAAGTAAAAGAAATTTTGTATCCATACAATCCCACAAGCAAAAATTATAAATTATGGAAAAAATATTATTCAGGTGCAACTGGATTACTATCAATAGTAATTAAAAGTAAAAAAAAATCCTCAGTTATTAAATTTGTAAATTCTTTAGAACTTTTTGGCATTGGTTATAGCTGGGGTGGATTTGAGAGCCTTGCAATACTTCAAGAACTTAGATCAAATAAAAAAGGTGAATATATCCAAGGAAGAAATTATTTCAGATTTAACAAAGATGAACATATAGTAAGATTACATATTGGTCTTGAAGATCCTAAAGATCTAATTAATGATTTAAAAAATTCTTTAAGGTACATAAATTAATGTTTAATTTTATTCCTAACAGGCTTGCTCTTATAGTTCTTATTTCAGCTTGTAGTATCATTTTAATCTCAATGGGTTTAAGACAAACATTTGGTTTGTTTTTTTCTGCATTTGAAGAGGGCCTTGGATGCACCAGAACAGAATTTGGTTTAGCAATCGGAATTCAAATGCTTTTTTGGGGTATGTTTGCGCCATTATTTGGTTTGTTGGCAGACAAACTTGGAGGAAACAAAGCTGTCTTTATCGGATTTATAATTTTTGGTCTTGGTATTTATATGCTTTATGCAGGGCCTAACACAGGTATCTATTTCCAAATTAGTTTAGGTGTTCTAGTAGGTATTGCTCTTGGCGCAACAGCAATAGGTGTTCCTGTTTCTGAAGTTGGAAAACATTTCCCTAATGAAACAAGAACAATCGCGACTGGTATTGTAACTGCAGCTGCTTCAGTTGGTTATTTTTTATCTCCGTTATTTACAAAATATAGTCTTGGCTTAGTGGGCTGGGAGCAAACATTGAAATATTTTATGTACTTTATAGCACTTGGACTTTTGGCCTCTCTTTTTTTATTTCCATCAAAATCTATTTTAAATTCTTCTCAAGTCGATAGAGATCAAACTTTTATGTCAGCAATAAAAGAGGCTTTCACTCATAAAGGTTATATTTTATTAGTTTTAGGTTTTTTTGTATGCGGTTTTCAAATTACGTTAGTAGGTACTCATGTGCCTGGTTATATGCAAGATAGAGGAATGGGCGGATGGTCTGCTACAATAATTTTAGCGTTAATTGGTTTTTTCAATATTTTTGGAACTTTAGGTATGGGCTACTTGGGAACAAAATATAAAAAGAAAAATCTATTGTGTATTCTCTATGCATTAAGAGCTTTTAGTATTTGTATATTTATTTTTTCTCCACCTTCTCTACTTAACTCAATTATTTTTGGAGTTACATTTGGACTTTTATGGCTTTCGACTGTCCCTCCTACTAATGGAATTGTTGCTCAAATTTTTGGAACAAAATATTTAAGTACTTTGTTTGGAATAGTTTTCTTATGCCATCAGTTTGGGGCTTTCGCTGGTGCTTTTCTTGGAGGATATTTCTACGATGCTTATGGCTCATATGACTATGCCTGGTATATGGCTATTGCACTTTCCATCTTTGCAACAGCTGTACATTTTCCAATTGACGAGAGAAGACTGGTTCGTGTTGATAAGTCTATCTAAGGTTGTATTTTGAGTCTCAAAGTGAATCAAAAGTGAATCAAAAGGTGAACATTCTAATAGCTCAACCATAAAGTGTGGATAATTTTTTTGTTTAATCCAATGGTTTTTTTTAATACGCTTTAGATAACAAAGGAGTCACAATGTTTTCAAAAAAATTAAACGAAAAATTAGATCAATACCATTTATTAAAACACCCTTTTTATAAATCATGGAATGATGGGAAACTTACTAGAGAAATTATCAAAGATTATGCTGAGCAATATTACCAACACGTGAAGGCCTTCCCTAGATATATAAGCGCAACTCACTCATTATGTGAGGATATTGAAAAAAGAAAAATTCTTTTAGAAAATCTGCAAGATGAAGA
The DNA here is from genome assembly GCA_902572345.1 of uncultured Pelagibacteraceae bacterium. Taxonomy (GTDB): domain Bacteria; phylum Pseudomonadota; class Alphaproteobacteria; order Pelagibacterales; family Pelagibacteraceae; genus Pelagilacustribacter. The sequence continues at coordinate 51,561 of CACGEW010000006.1, forward strand.
AAATAAAGATGCAGATCATCCAAAACTATGGAAAAACTTTGCAACAGAAATGGGAGCAGACTCTGAGAAAATTGAAAATGTAAAGCAAGAAACTTTTACAAAAGATTTAATTGAAAATTTTTTCATACAAGGAAGAGCATCGTATGCTGAAGGATTGGCGTCCTTATATACTTACGAAAGACAAATTCCTGAAATTGCAGAAACAAAAATACAAGGTCTCAAAAATCATTATGGTTGCAGCTCAAAAAAAGGACTAGAATTTTTTGAAGCTCATAAATCAGCTGATGTTCACCATAGAGCAGAATGTGAAAAATTATTAGACGGTTTATCTAAAGAAGAGCAAATTAAAGCAGAAAAAGCTGCGTTATCGACTGCAAAATATCTTTGGAATTTTCTAAGTGGTATGTCTGTGAAACATAATCTTCAAGCAGCAGCTTAAGTTTTTCTAATGAAAAATGATAATCACAAGTGGGATAATAAACATCCCACTGCACAAATGCTTGGACGTTGGCAACCTTGGCATGCAGGACATCAAAAACTTTTTGAAGAGACTCTTAAAAAAACAGGACAAGTAAACATAATGGTAAGGGATGTTAAAGGCGTTGATGATAATCCGTTTGATTTTGAAACTGTAAAAAAAAATATTTTTGAAGCTCTAAAAGATTATAAAAATAGAATTCAGGTAACTTTAGTCCCAAACATAACCAATATTTGTTATGGAAGAGGAGTAGGCTATAAAATAGAAGAGATTGTTTTAGACGAAAAAACGCAACAGATTTCAGCAACAAAAATCAGAGAACAGATGAGAAAAGAGGGTAAACTTAAATAATTGATAACCATTCTCACTTGACCTCTAAAATACGCCTCTATATAAAAGCTCAATGATAACAAACAATCCATTTTCAACTCTAGCTGAAATAGTTCCAGCAATTGCAATGCAAGGATTTGTCGTAGCTATGGCAGCTCTTACATTAATTGGTGTGTTAGTTGATATTCTTCATAAAAAAAACGTTAAATACTTTTTTGAAAATGCAAAAAAAGCAAAAAAAAATGCTCAAGTTGAGCTAACAACTGGAAAAAGAACTGCGGTCATTTTAAAAACTGTGGCTCATGATATTGCAACAACCTCAGAACTTGGCTGGGGCAAAAGAAGGTTGGCTCACGTTTTAGGCATGTATGGGACAATCATTTTTTGGATTTGTTCAGCTATTTTAATTTTTTCTTATTCATCTGTTGGTATTGAAACTCCACCAGTTTTAACAGCATTATGGCATATAGGAGCAATTTTAACTTGTTTAGGAGGTTATTGGTTTTGGTTTTTTTTAAGGGTTGATGTTTCTGCAGAGGCACATCCTTGGTACAGAATTATTAAAGCAGATTTATTTGTTTTGGCATTATTAGCCTGTGCAACATTTGGTTTGGCATGGTCATATGCACAACATTCAGGCATGGTTGGTCTTAGTTATTTATTTTTAGTTTTATTTATTGTTTCAAATTTAGTTTTATTTGGAGGTGTATATTGGTCGAAATTTGCACACATGTTTTATAAACCTGGTGCAGCGATTCAAAAAAATTTAGCAGAAGCTGATGGTTCTAGAGACAATTTGCCACCACCGGCCGATGCTCCAGAGCAATTTGGTCTAGGAATTAAAAGAGAACAACCAAAGCATTATTAGGAAATTTATGTTATTAAACTTTAAGGAAAAAAAATAATTTATGTCAACTTTTGTATACATGACAAGATGTGATGGCTGTGGACACTGCGTAGATATTTGTCCATCAGATATAATGCATATCGATGAAACAATCAGACGAGCAAAAAATATCGAGCCTAACTTTTGTTGGGAATGTTATTCGTGTGTAAAAGCTTGTCCTAATCATGCAATCGATGTACGAGGATACGCTGACTTTGCACCAATGGGACATAGCGTAAGAGTAAGAAGAGAAGAGGAAAAAGGGACCATTTCATGGAGAATAAAATTCAGAAATGGAACAGAAAAAAATTTCGTTTCACCGATTACAACAAAACCTTGGGGTAAATTTATTCCTAAACTAGCCGAAGAAGACAAACCAAATCAAGGAGAGATAACTACTCAAAGACTTTATACAGAACCTAAGGGTTTAAATATTGACGGAGATCTTCCAACTGTAAGTAAAGACTCGTTTAAAAAAGGTGTTTACTATTAATGGCTAATGTAAAAACTCATGTTGAAGAGAGCGATATCCTTATTATTGGTGGTGGAATGGCCGGTACAGGAGCAACATTTGAAGCTCGACATTGGGGTAGAGATTTAAAAATAGTTTGTGTTGAAAAAGCTAACATCGACAGAAGTGGTGCTGTAGCTCAAGGTCTTTATGCAATTAATTGTTACATGGGCATGCAGTGGGATGAAAACCAACCTGAAGATCACGTCAGGTACGCACGAAATGATTTAATGGGAATGGTTAGAGAAGATTTAGGTTATGACATGGCTCGTCATGTAGATTCTACAGTTCATATGTTTGATGAATGGGGTTTACCTATGATGAAAAATGAAAAAACTGGAAGATATTTAAGAGAAGGTAAATGGCAAATCATGATCCATGGTGAAAGCTATAAACCTATCGTTGCTGAGGCAGCAAAAAAATCTGCTAATAAAATTTACAACAGAATAATGATTACTCACCTTTTAATGGACGATGAAAAAGAAAATAGAATAGGTGGAGCAGTTGGTTTTAATATGAGAACTGGAGACTATCATGTATTTAAAGCTAAAGCTGTAATTGTTGCAGCAGGTGGAGCTTCACACATTTTTAAACCTAGAGCAGTTGGTGAAGGAATGGGAAGAACTTGGTACGCTCCTTGGAGTAACGGTTCAGCTTATGCACTTCCAATAGCGGTGGGAGCTAAAATGACTCAAATGGAAAACAGAATAGTATTATGCAGATTTAAAGATGGCTATGGTCCGGTTGGAGCTTACTTCTTACATTTAAAAACTTACACACAAAATGCAAATGGTGAGAATTATGAAAAAAAATGGTACGACCAAACTAAATCTTTGGTAGGAGAATATATCGATCACCATCCGACACCTACTTGTTTAAGAAACCATGCTTTTATTCAAGAAGTACAAGCTGGCGGTGGACCAATTCACATGGTGACTAAAGAAGCGTTCCAAGATCCTCATTTAGAAACTGTAGGCTGGGAAAACTTTTTAGGAATGACAGTAGGTCAAGCAGTTGTATGGGCCTCACAAAATATTGATCCAAAATATACAAATCCAGAACTTACAACTTCCGAACCTTATGTAATGGGTTCACATGCAACTTGTTCTGGAGCTTGGGTAAGCGGGCCAGAAGATTTATCTCCTCCAGAATATTTCTGGGGTTATAACAGAATGTTAACTGTTGATGGATTATTTGGTGCAGGCGATACTGTAGGTGGAAGTGCACATAAATTTTCTTCTGGTTCTTTCACAGAAGGAAGATTAGCTGCTAAAGCTGCTGTAAAATATATTGAAGATAAAAAAGCAGATGGAATTAAAGTAAGTGAAAAACAATTTAAAGATTTAAAAGAAGTTATTTACAAACCATTAGAGAATTACACAGTAGGAAGAAATGAAATAACAGGTGGAACTGTTTCACCAAGTTATATTTCTCCTATTCAAGGGCTTCAAAGACTCCAAAGAATTATGGATGAGTATGTTGGGGGAATAGCCACAAATTATATGACCAATGAGAACATGCTTAACAGAGGTCTAGAATTACTAAAATGGTTAGAGGAAGATTTAGAAAATGTTGGTGCTGAAGATTACCACCAACTTATGCGAGCATGGGAATTAAAACACAGAACTATTACATCACAATGTGTAACTGAGCATACTAAATTTAGAGAGGAAACTAGATGGCCAGGTTATTATTACAGAGGCGATCATTTAAAACTCGATGATGATAATTGGCACTGTTTAACTGTTTCTAGAAGAGATCCTAAAACTAAAAAGTTCACAATGGAAAAAGTCCCAGTTTACCACATTGTGGATGAAAAGAAGGAAAAGAAAGCTTCATAAAGTTTAATGGAGCTATTAGAAAAATCCGACAAAGAGATCAAAGATATTGCTCAGCCAATCTGGGATAATTTGGTTAAATCATCAAATATCAAAGATTACGGTGGCTTCACTAAAGACTTTTCATCACAAATGCTTTACGGAGCAAATGAAGTTGAGTTAGGTAAACAGTGGGCTAATAATAAACTTCTTACAAGTCTCTCAGAGAAACAAGAGTTTTTAGGTACAATTAGAAGAAATCAATTTATTACAGTTCTTTATAAACAAACAAGCCAAACAATGCCTGGAGAATTTCTAGGTAGGCTAGTTCTAGGCGAAGAAGACGGTCTTGTAAAAGTTTTTGGAGCTACAATTTATTAAGATTGACAACTTAATGTTTCAGGCATAATCCTAATATCAATGCTCGAAATTTATCTACCCATCGCCCAAGTAAATATAGACATTTTTCTTTTATTATTTTTAAGTTTAGCTGTTGGAGTTTTATCAGGTCTCTTTGGTGTTGGAGGAGGATTCTTGATGACACCATTTTTAATTTTTATGGGCATACCTCCGGTGTATGCAGTTCCAAATGAAGTTAATAACATACTTGCTACCTCAGTATCTGGTTCACTTACTCACTGGTATAAAAAAACTTTAGATTACAAGATGGGTTTAATGATTGTTTCGGGAGGTGTAGTTGGAACTATCATAGGAATTATGACATTTACTTTTTTTTCAGAAATTGGAAAAATAAGTTTAATAATTTCTTTATTATATATGTATCTTCTAGCAATTGTTGGTACATTAATGTTGATTGAAGTTATTAGAGAGAGAAACCGTTTAAAATCTAAAACACAGACTAAAAAAAAATTACACGATCATAATTGGTTACAAGGCCTTCCTTTAAGAATGAGGTTTAACAAATCTAGATTGTATGAAAGTGCATTCACTCCTGTTTTATTAGGATTTGTTGTTGGATTTGTTGCATCAATGATGGGAATAGGGGGCGCGTTCTTAATGGTGCCTGCTATGATTTATATTATAGGAATGCCTGTAAAATTAATTCCCGGGACCTCATTGTTTGTTACTGTTTTCATTAGTGCGGTGGTAACAATTTTACATTCTTTTAATTACGGAACTATTGATTTATTTCTTGTAGTTCCTTTGATCTTAGGTTCAATTGTTGGAGTTCAAGTAGGCCAAAAAATTGGTCAATTTTTAGATAGCAATGAGCTTAAATCTTTATTTGCAATGCTTTTAATAACTGTAGCTATAGCAATCGCCTACGACTCTTTCTTCAGAAAAAAAACAGAATTTAACGGAAGTAAAGTTGCAGCACCAGAATTAAACAGTTTAGCAGAGTTTATTTTAAAAATGTCTAATGATGTACCGTTCTTATATGGAGCCTTTGCAATAATTCTTGCGGTTGTGCTTGGAGCATTTATGGCATGGATTAGAAAAATTGCTCATGATTTAAGACACAAAAAACCAAAACAAGAAGAAGTTAAATTTCCAGTAAAATAATTATTTTCTTTTGTATTTTTGTTTTTCAGGTATCACACCTCTCACACCACCTCTAGGATCTTCTACATCTCCTTTTCTTCTAGGAATTAAATGAATATGGCAATGCATAATTGATTGGCCAGCATCTTTACCTATATTAACTCCAACATTAAATGCGCTTATTTCTTTATCTAATTTTTTTAATTCTTTTTTCTGCTCTTTCAAAACTTCATCTAAATCACTTATTTCATCTTTAGTTAAATCAAAAAAATCATCTATATGTCTATTAGTAATGATCAAAGTATGATGTTTCGTGACAGGGTAGGCTGTGTCTCGAATAATGAAAAAATGTTTCGTTGATGAGATTACTTTACAATTAGTTTTATTGCAGAATATACAGTCCTCAGAGTTTGAAGACATTATGCACTTCGATAAAGCTTAGTCATTACAAACTCTCTATGACCTAAAGCTTCTGCGCAAGTTAACCTACCGTTAGCAACTCTTAGCATTGATTTGATTAATTCATCACCAGCTTGAGACATATTCATTTGTCTTGATAAAAGTTTAGACACATCACAATCAATATGCTCCTTCATTGTTTTAACCGTTAAAGGGTTGGCTGTAAGTTTTATAACTGGTTCGATGGGATTACCTATAATATTACCTTGTCCAGTTGGAAATAAGTGGATATTAAAACCTGCAGCTGCTTGAAGAGTTACACACTCTGCTGCTGCAGATGATGTGTCCATAAAATATAATCCTTTACCTTTTTTCGGTTCTTCAGCGGGTTCTAAAACATCGACAAATTTTCTCGTCCCTATCTTTTGAAAGTTTCCGAATGCTTTTTCTTCAATTGTTGTTAGACCTCCAGCAATATTTCCAGCTGTCGGTTGGCTTTCTGATAAGTCGTCTGTAGCCTCTTTTAAAATAAAGTCGTTATATGCGCTCCAAGTTTTCATAAATTTATCTGAAGCTTCTTTTGTTGCTCCTCTTGTGGCACAAACTTTTTCAGCGCCTGTTAATTCTGAAGTTTCCCCAAAACATAAATGAACACCAAGTGGTTCAAGTTTATCCATTAAATTTCCAACAGTTGGGTTAGCAGCTAATCCTGAAGTAGTATCTGACTCACCACATTTAACTGAAATCCACAAATCACTTAAAGGACATTCTTCTCTTTGCTTTTCTGATGCCCACATTGAGAACTCTTGAGCTTTTTTTGAAGCTTTCATAATTGTCTCGATGTCACCACTTCTTTCGATGTGGAAGCCTTCAACAGGTTTTCCAGTCTCAGCTATTGCATCAACTATTTTCTTTGTCCATTTAGGTTCAATTCCAATAACGATCACCGCTGCAACATTGGGGTTCTTTCCAGTTCCAATCATTGTTCTGAAATGAAGTTCTAAGTCAGCTCCAAACTGTAATCTTCCATAGGAGTGAGGTAAAGCGATCGTTCCTTTAATATTATTCGCAACGGCTTCAGCGCAAGCATTTGAAATATCATCAACCGGAAGAATAATTACATGATTTCTAGTTCCAGCTCTTCCATTTTCCCTTTTGTAGCCTAAAAAACTTTTTGGAATTTCCATTTTATTTTACCACTTTTTTGTTTTTACATTGTGAACGTGAACGTGTTCACCTTTTTTGATTTCTTTGACTACTTTCCCAATATCATGTCCGTATTTAAAAATTGTATCTCCAACTTTAAGGTCTTTTAGTGCAATTTTGTGACCTAGAGGAACATCGTTTGTTGATGGAACTTTAACGGTTTTGTCATTTTCCATTATCCAGGCACTACAATCTTGGCCTTTTTTAGTGGTTTCTATTACAACAACTCCTACGTTATCTTTTTCGTCGTGTATGATTAGATCGGGCTGTGACATAAAAATATCTAATGGATATAGACTAAAATTTAGTATAATGAAAGCTAGATTTTTCAAAATACTTTAAGGAGATTTATGGCTAAAATGACTACAGAAGAAGCTTTTGTAAAAGTTTTACAAATGCACGGTATTGAACATGCGTTCGGTATTATTGGTTCTGCATTCATGCCAATCTCAGATATTTTTCCAGATGCTGGAATTACTTTTTGGGATGTAGCTCACGAGACTAACGGTGGTTTAATAGCCGACGGCTATACAAGAGCAACAGGAAAAATGTCAATGGTAGTTGCACAAAACGGACCAGGCATAACAGGTTTAGTTACTCCAATTAAAACTGCTTATTGGAATCATACCCCACTTCTATTAGTAACACCTCAAGCTGCAAATAAAACAATGGGTCAAGGGGGATTTCAAGAAGTAGAACAAATGAATTTGTTCAAAGACATGGTTTGTTATCAAGAAGAGGTTAGAGATCCTTCTAGAATTGCGGAAGTTTTAAATAGAGTTATCGAAAAAGCCATTAGAGGTTCAGCTCCAGCACAAATTAATGTACCAAGAGATTATTGGACACAAGTAATAGATATTGAATTACCCCCAATCGTAAGATTAGAAAGACAAGCTGGTGGTGCAGCGGCGATAGAAGAAGCAGCAAATTTATTATCTAACGCAAAGTTTCCTGTGATTTTATCTGGCGCAGGTGTGGTAATTGGTGGAGCAATTAAAGACTGTGTGAAGCTTGCTGAAAAATTAGACTCACCAGTATGTTCTGGTTATCAGCATAACGATAGTTTTCCAGGAAGCCATCCACTAGCAGTAGGTCCATTAGGTTACAACGGATCAAAAGCTGCAATGGAATTAATCGCTAAAGCGGACGTAGTTTTAGCTTTAGGCACAAGATTAAATCCTTTTTCAACTTTACCAGGTTATGGAATTGATTATTGGCCAAAGAATGCAAAAATTATTCAAGTTGATATGAATTCGGACAGAATAGGATTAACTAAAAAAGTTACAGTTGGAATTTGTGGAGACGCTAAATTGGTTTCCCAACAACTATTGAGTAAGCTGTCTCCAAAGGCAGGTGACACTGACAGACAAAAAAGAAAAGATCTAATTCATCAAACAAAATCAGCTTGGCTACAAAAACTTTCTAGTTTAGATCATGAAGATGATGATCCAGGAACAGTTTGGAATAAAGAAGCAAGAAATAGAGACAAAGATCGAATGTCACCTAGACAAGCCTGGAGAGCTATTCAAGCTGGTATGCCAGAAGATGTAATTATTTCTAGCGACATTGGAAATAATTGTGCGATAGGAAATGCTTACCCAACTTTTGAAAAAGGAAGAAAATATTTAGCACCAGGTTTATTTGGTCCTTGCGGTTACGGTTTCCCGTCTATTTTAGGAGCTAAAATTGGTTGTCCTGAAACTCCAGTAATAGGATTTGCAGGTGACGGAGCTTTTGGAATTAGCATGAATGAAATGAGTTCATGCGCACGTGAGGAATGGCCAGCTATTTCAATGGTTATATTTAGAAACTATCAATGGGGAGCAGAGAAAAGAAACACAACATTATGGTTTGATAATAACTTTATTGGAACTGAACTGGATCCAGAATTAAGTTATGCAAAAGTTGCTAATGCATGTGGTTTAAAAGGTGTTACCGTTAAAACGATGGAAGAAACCACAAAAGCTATTAAACAGTCATGTGAAGATCAAAAAAAAGGGATCACAACATTCATTGAAGTAATACTTAACCAAGAATTAGGTGAGCCATTCAGAAGAGATGCAATGAAAAAACCAGTTAGAGTAGCTGGTATTAAAAAAGAGGATATGAAACCTCAAAAAGGTTTAAATTAAACAAACTTAAGTGTTTCGCAAATATAGAAAAAATTTTTTTTCTCAAAATGGAGAAGATGGAGTTATTTCTGAAATTTTAAAAAGATTAAAATTTAAATCAAAAGAAAAGTGGTGTTGTGAATTTGGCGCTTGGGACGGCGTCCATGGAAGTAACACTTTTAATTTAGTAAAAAATTACAACTATAATGCAGTTTATATTGAGGGAGATAAAAACAAATTTCAAGATTTAGTAAAAACGAGAAAGAAGTTCAAAAAAATTGAAATTTTTAATAAGTACGTAAGTCATAAAAAAAAATCTATTAATAGATTAGATAAAATTTTAAAAAAAACAAAAATTAATAAATATTTTGATATTCTCTCCATAGATATTGACTCTTATGATTTAGCTGTATGGAGATCTTTAAAAAGATATCGACCTAAAATTGTCGTGATAGAGGTAAATAGTGGAATTTTACCAGGGGTAAAACAAACGCATGGAAAAAATAGAATAGGTAATAGTTTTACGTCCACAATAGATTTTGCTAAGAAAAATAAATATCAGTTAATTTGCCATACTGGAAATTGCATTTTTGTTGATAAAAAATATTCAAAAAAATTAAAGATTAAAAAAAAATTTTTGAATAACAAAAATGTTCATTTATTATTCAATAATGAATGGTTCAAATTTAATAAAAAAGAGTATTTAAAAAAAATTATAAAAGATTATTTTTTAAATTAAATTAAAATTGAGTTAATTAAGAATAGAGGCAGGGTCTAATTTAACATCAAACCAATTTAATCTAATATCCAAGTGGGGTCCAGTTGCCCTCCCACTTTGCCCTAATGTGCCAACTATTTGACCTTTTTTAACTTTATCACCAACTTTCACATTTATATCCTTCATATGCATATACAGTGTGCTTATACCATGACCATGATCAAAAATAATTGTACCTCCAGTAAAATACATATTATTTTCTGATAAAGTTACTTCTCCATCCATCATTGCTTTTACTGGGGTGCCTTCCGGAGCATGAAAATCTATTCCATAATGAGGCCTTCTAGGTTTACCATTTAAAATTCTTTGGCTGCCATAAACTCCCGTAATTATATATTCATCAATTGGATATATAAAATTATCTTTGAAAAAATCGTAAGCAGTGTCAACTGATCTAGCTTTACCTATTAATATATTGTCTTTTTTTATTCTCTCATAGACTTCAGGTGGTGGAGTAACTTGTTTTGGGGGCAAACCATTAATTCTTTGAATTTTATATTCCCTTTTCATTACCTTTTTTTCAATCCTTTTTGTTTTCCCATTGTTTTTTATTATAATTATAACATTATTTTTTCTATCTCTATCTAAACCAAAAGCAAAATAACCCTCTTTAGAAACTCGGATATTTCTATTATCAATTTTTATTTTTGAATTTGAATCAGTTTTTCCTAAAATAAAAGCACCTTGCTCAAACTTACCTAAAAATTCAACAGCACCTAGAAACTGAAATTTAAATATAAATAAAATTATTAAGAAAATTCTCATTTTGCTGTCCAACCCCCATCTATAACTATTGATGAACCAGTAATCATTGAAGAAGCTTCAGAGGCTAAAAATGTTATTGAAGTTGCTACGTCGCTTACGGTTACCACTTTATTAATTGGGGTATTTTCTTTAATATATTGATTGTATTTTTTATCCGCAAAATACTTTTTAGTTCTTGGAGTTAAGACAATATTAGGACAAACACTATTAACTCTAATATTATATTTAGCTAAATCTAAAGCCATACCTTTTGTTAATCCTTCAACTCCAAATTTAGTCATACTATAAACAGTTCTTTTTTGTCCTGCTACTAGACCAAAAATAGAAGAAATATTTATTATAGAACCATTTTTTCTTTTTAATTTTATTATTTGATTAGCACAAAGTTGAGCGACATTAAAAACTGCCTTAGTATTTACATTTAATAATGTCTCTAATGATATTTTTTTTACTTTTAAAAAAGATTCTGGAATATTAGTTCCGGCATTATTAACTAAAATGTCTAACTTTTTCAGTTTAGATATGAATGTCTTCATTCGATTATAATTATTCACATCACAATTAAACGAAATGAAATTAACTTTTAATTTCTTTATCTCTTTTTTTAAAGTATTTAATTCTAATTGATTTCTTCCAATTGCAATAATATTCCCTCCTGCTTCGGCTATTGCTATAGCTGCACCTCTGCCTAAACCTTTAGTAGCACCAGTGATTAACGCTGTTTTACCTTTTAAATTTATATCTTTTAAAAAAATTCCCATTATTGTGCTGTCCAACCTCCATCTACTAATAAAGAAGTTCCTGTAATCATTTCAGATGAGTCTGCAGCTAAAAATGCTACAGCAGTTGCAACATCACTTTCTTTAGCAACTCTGCCTAATGGAATATTTTTAAGCATTTTATTTTTAAATTTTTTATTTTTAAAAAATTTTTTAACCATTGGTGTTTCAACAAAAGTAGGGCAAATTGTATTAACTCTTATATTGTAAGGTGCCAATTCACACGCCATACCTCTAGCAAGACCTTCTACTCCAAATTTGTTCATGTTGTAAACGTTACGTCCTTCACAACCAACCCTTCCTAGTTGTGATGACATATGAATGATAGATCCACCTATTTTTTTTCTATTTTTCGCTTTTACCATTTTTTGAGAGCATAACTGCGCAACATAAAATGCTGCTTTCATATTAAGATTTGTTAAATATTCCATATTTTCTTGGCTTACTTTTGTAAAATGTTGAGGTCTATTATTTCCAGCATTATTTACCAAAATATCTAATCGATTAATTTTTCTTAAAACTTTTTTTAAATCATCTAAATTTGTTACATCACAAACAAACAACTGACTTGAACCTTTTGTTTTTTTTATAATTTTACTTACCTTAACAAGGTCAGATTTTGTTCTACTTAATATAATTACCTTTGCTCCTGCTTCAGCTAAAGCTACTGCACAAGCTTTACCAAGACCCTTGCCAGCTCCTGTGACGAGGGCTGTTTTATTTTTAAGATTAATTTTTTTCAGCATCAAAGTATTAAAGTTTTAATATCTGTATATATTAATTCAACAGCTACAATTAAAATCGCTAGCAAACCTACCCAAGCAATCCACTTATATTTCTTAATCCAACCTGAAATTAGATTTGCTGCAACAGCCATTAATATTATTGAAAGAACTAATCCAAAAATTAATAAATGATAATGATGACCAGCAGCACCAGCAACACCAAGAACATTATCTAAACTCATTGTGAAGTCTGCTAATAAAACAGTCCATATTGCTTTAAGAAAACTTGAATTATCAACTTTAATATCTTCCTCTTTTGATGCTCCTTTAATTACATCAACGTACAATTTATAGACAATGTATAATAATAAAATTCCTCCAATAAGTCTTAAACCTGTAATTTGTAATAAGTAAGCTGTTAGAAGAGTTAAAATTATTCTTAAAATTACAGCTCCTCCTATTCCCCAAAAAATAACTTTTTTTCTTTGATCAGGTGGAAATTTTGAGGCCACCATTCCTATTATAATTGCATTGTCACCCGCTAAGACAAGGTCAATAAAAATGATCTGAGTTAGTATAGTTATTTGTTCAGGAGTAAGTATTTCTGCAAACATGATTACTTATTAAGTATCATGTCAGATGCTTTTTCTGCAATCATTATTGTTGGAGCATTAGTATTACCCGAGGTTATATTGGGCATAATAGATGCATCCACAACTCTTAAATTTTGAATTCCATGTGCTTGCAATTTATCATTTACAACAGCTTCATCTCCTTTACCCATTTTACATGTCCCAACAGGGTGAAAGATTGTTTGAGCGTGATTACTTGCGGCTTTGACTAATTCCTCATCATCGGTGATATGTGCGCCAGGTCTATATTCTTCTGGTTCATATTTTTTGAAAGTTTTAGTGTTAAGCATAATATTTCTTACTATTTTAAGAGCTTTTGCTGCTACATCTCTATCGTCTTGAGTAGATAAGTAATTCATTTTTATTTTAGGATTATCTCTACTATCTTTACTCGCTATATTAATTTCCCCTCTGCTAGTCGGTCTTACATTAGCAATAGTAGGAGTTATTCCATCAAAGTCATGCATTTTTGTTGCACCTAAAATATCTGTACTTATGGGTTGAACGTGAAACTGTAAATTAGGTGTAGCTCTGGATGGATCGCTTTTTACAAAACCACATACCTGACTTGCCCCCATTGTCATCGGACCACTTTGTTTAAAAATATATTCTAAACCAATAAAAAAGTTTCCAATCAAACTATTAATTTTACTATTTAAAGATTTTAAATTCTTCACTTTATACACCGGTCTAAACATTAAATGATCTTGTAAGTTTTTTCCTACACCTTTTAACTCATGAATTGTTTCTATACCGTGTTTTTTCAATTTATCTGCATCACCAATACCTGAAACTTGCAAAATGTGTGGTGAACCGATTGATCCAGCAGATAAAATTACTTCTCTATTAGCTTTTACAGTAATTAGTTTTTCCTTTTGATAAAAGCTTACACCAGTTGTTTTTTTTCCTTCAAAGTTTATTTTTTGTACATGAGCTTTAGTGACAATTTTTAAATTTGATCTATTTTTAACAGGATTTAAATATCCTTTAGCAGCACTACAACGTAATTTTAACAATTTATTTCGACTCGTAGTAAATTGAAAATAACCAATACCGAAATTGTCTCCGGTATTAAAATCCTCTGTTCTTGGAATTCCAGTTTCTTCAGCAGCATTTTGAAATTCTTCCAACATATCTAAATTAATTTTTTTATTCGAAACAGTTATTGGACCTTTGTCGTTATGAAATTCATTAAGACCGAGTTCATTGTTTTCTGATTTTAAAAAATAAGGAAAAACATCATCCCAACCCCAACCAGCATTACCTTGTTGTCTCCAATTATCATAATCATTACTTTGACCTCTAATCCAAAGAAGTCCGTTAATTGAAGAACTTCCCCCTAAAGTTTTTCCTCTAGGATATCTTATTGATCTATTATTCATGGTCTCATCTTTTTCAGTATGAAAACACCAATCAACTTTAGGATTATGCATTGTTTTAAAATATCCAACGGGAATATGGATCCATGGATAAGTATCTTTGCCACCTGCTTCTAACAGAAGAACTTTATTATTTGGATCTGCACTCAGTCTATTAGCAAGAACACATCCTGCTGAACCAGCTCCAATAATTACAAAATCAAATTCGTCCATGATAAGAATCTATCTTATACTTGAGAAAACGCATACATGCTAATATGGCTTATTCAACTTCAGGTTTAGCTAGTTTGGTTTGACTCTAATTTTCATTAGATGTTTAATTCTGTTTTTTATTAATAAAAAACGGGGGAAATAATGAAAAAATTATTATCTGTAGTTTTTGGTTTAGCTGTTCTTGTAGGATTCTCTATGACTTCAGCGAATGCTAAAACATTAAAATGCCAAACAGTTCTTGGCAGTAAATCTGATGAAGTAAAGATGTTAAAGGACTTTACTAACACAGTAAGTGACTTGACAGATGGATCTCTAAAGTTTGAAATTATGCCTGTAGGATCAGTTGTTGGTGTAAAAGAAACTTTAGATGCAGTTGACAAAGGATTGATTGATTGTGGTTTCGCATGGACACACTATTGGTCAGGAGAACATCCAGCGGCTATGCTATTTGGTTCGCCAGTAGCAGGTGGTGGAGTAGGTATAGATAACTTAGCGTTTTTATCTTGGTTCCAATACGGTGGTGGTAAAGAATTATACGACCAACTTTGGAAAGAAATGGGTAGAGACATTAAAGGATTTATGCTTCAACCAGTTGGCCCAGAAGCTTTAGGTTGGTTTCCAAAACCAATTAAAGACATGGCTGATTTTAGAAAATATAAATTCAGAACACCTCCAGGAATTCCTGGTCAAACATATAAAGATATCGGTATTGCATCTGTAGCAATGGGTGGTGGAGATATTCTTCCAGCATTACAATCAGGTACTATCGATGCAGCAGAATGGTGTTGTCCAAAACCAGATTTAACATTTGGTTTCCAAAAAGTATTAAAACACTATTACCTACAAGGTTTACACCAAGTAGTAGTAAATGCTGACTTTTATATTAATGGATCTACTTATAAGAAAATGACTGCTCATGAGAAAAAATCTCTTGAAGTAGCTGCAAACGCTTCATTAATTAAATCTTTAAGCTACAGAATCTATGAAAATGGAAAAGCTTTAAAAGAATTGACTACTAAGCATGGAGTAATTTTAGAAGATACTCCAACAGACTACTTTAAAGAATATATGGCAGCAGCGAAAAAGACTTTAAATAAAAACGCACAAGAAAATAAATTCTTTGCAAAAGTTTACAAGTCTATGAAAGAATTCGCTGATATAGCTGTACCATTCTGGAGTGGTGCTCAAATGTCAAACGCTAAGCTAGGAATGGCTCACGCGGCGACATTAAAGTAATAAGCAAAAACTTTAATAATATTTTAGAGCGGACTATTAAGTCCGCTCTAATTTTTTTGACAAGATTATGAATGATAAGCCATCAAAGATAGACATTTCAGATGAAATGATTGCTGAGAGACGTAGCGGCTCAGGAAAAATGCCTGATGATATGCCTTTATGGATGGCTAAAACAATAACTTCGATAGATAAATTCAGCAAACAAGTAGGTAATGTTGTTTGTTGGATACTCGTGCCTTTAATTCTAGCAATGACTTACGAAGTTATTATGAGAAAATTATTTTTAGCTCCAACCATTTGGGCTTACGATGTGAGCAGATTTTTATATGGAGCATTATTTATGCTTGGTGCAGGTTACGCACTTTCTAAGGGAGTTCATATTAGAGCTGATTTTTTATACAGAAATTTTAAAGTTAAAAATCAAGGGAAGATAGATTTTTGGTTGTATATTTTATTTTATTTTCCAGGACTAATAGTTTTTCTTTATATGACTATTGGTTTTGTAGGTGAGTCTATTCGAAGAGGGGAAAGAGGAATGGATACTACTTGGATGCCATTTATGTGGCCAATAAAAAGTTGCCTTCTAATTGGAATTATATTTCTATTAATTCAAGGAGTCTCGGAACTTCTTAAAAGTTATTGGGCTTATAAAAAAGGTGAATGGCCAGGGGAAAATAAATGATTGCTGAATTAATAGATCCAGCAACGCTGGGCTTTATTCTAATAGGAGTAATGTTATTTGCAATCTTTGTTGGCTTTCCAATTTCATTTACATTAATTTTTTTAGGATTTGTTTTTGGTTACTTAGGTTTCGGTAAATTAGTTTTTTACTTAATGACCTTACAATTTTCGATGGTGATGACCGAACAAACTCTTGCCGCAGTCCCGCTATTTGTCTTTATGGGAATAATGATGGAACAAGCTGGTTTAATGGAAAGGTTGTTTTCGGCATTCCAATTAATGTTAGCAAGAGTAAGAGGTTCACTTTATTATGCGGTTTTATTTGTTTCAGTAATTTTTGCAGCAGCCACAGGTATAGTTGGAGCTTCAGTCACCATACTTGGCATCATGGCAGCTAAATCCATGAATAGATCTAAGTATGATGTAAGATTAGCCGCAGGAACTATCACTGCAGGAGGCACGTTAGGTATCTTAATTCCACCAAGCATTATGCTAGTTGTGATGGGTCCAATAATGGAAATCCCAGTAATTGATTTATTTGCTGCAGCTATATTTCCGGGCATAATTTTAGCAACACTGTATGCAGCATACACAACAATAAGATGCGCTATGAATCCAAATCTTGGACCACCTCTTCCAGAAGAGATGAGGGCTACTAGTATGACGAAAGTTTGGATTGAATTTTTACTAGGATTAGTTCCTCCTGCTGCTTTAGTTTTTGCAGCACTTGGAAGTATATTATTTGGATTTGCTACACCTACAGAAGCAGCAGGTTGTGGTGCGATGGGAGCGCTTTTATTATCCCTAGCTTATAAAAAGTTGACATTACCAAAATTACAGGAGGCTTTAGTAAAAACTTTAGAAATTACAGCACTAATAATGGTTCTTGTAGCTGCTTCAAATTTCTTTGGTGCTGTATTCGCTAGATTAGGTACTCCAACTTTATTAACTGAATTTTTACTTGGTTTAGAAATGAACAAATATTTAATTCTTGCAATGATCATGGTTATGATTTTTTTGTTAGGTTGGCCTTTAGAATGGGTGCCAATCGTTATGATCATTATTCCAATAATTTTACCATTAGTAGAAGCTTTAGGATTTAATTTAACTTGGTTTGCTATTTTAGTAGCAGTAAATCTCCAAACCGCCTGGCTGTCACCCCCAGTTGCTTTATCAGCATATTTTTTAAAAGGTGTAGTGCCTGAGTGGGACTTGAAAGATATTTATATTGGTATGATGCAATTTATGGTATTGCAAATTATTGGTTTAGTATTAATAGTAATATTTCCACAAATAGCATTGTGGTTACCAACAGTTTTATATGGCAATTAAATATTTAAAAAAATCACCAAAAACATCTTCAACAGATGATAATAAAACTGCTCAAATCGTTCAGGGCTTATTAAATGATTTAGAAAAATCAAAAGAACAAGGATGTATAGATCTTACAAAGAAATTTGATAAATACGATGGTGAAATTATTGTTTCTAAAGAAAGAATTGAAGAAATAAAAAAAACACTAGATCAAAAAACAAAAGATGATGTTCAGTTTGCTTATGATCGTGTGAGAAAATTTGCTGAAGCTCAATTAAAAAATTATGGTCAAGACTTTGAAGTAGAACTTTCGAAAGGGTTATATGCTGGACAAAAATTAGTACCAGTTAATACGGCAGGGTGTTATGTTCCAGGTGGAAGATATGCTCACATCGCCTCAGCAGTAATGAGCGTTACTACGGCTAAAGTTGCAGGAGTAAAGAATGTAATTGCATGTAGTCCACCAAAAGCTGGAGTGGGTGCACACCCAACAATAGTTTATACAGCAGATTTGTGTGGTGCTGATGTTATAATGAACTTGGGAGGAGTACCAGCAATCGCTGCAATGACAAATGGTTTATTTAAAAATGCTCCTGCAGATATAATTGTAGGTCCTGGAAATCAATTTGTTGCAGAAGCAAAAAGAATTTTATTTGGAAAAATTGGGATTGATTTATTTGCAGGCCCAACTGAGATTGCTGTGATTGCAGATGAAACTGCTGATCCAGAAATAGTAGCAGTGGATTTAGTAGGGCAAGCCGAACACGGTTATAACTCTCCCGCATGGTTATATACTACTAGCAAAGAACTTGCAGACAAAGTAATGAAGAGAGTTCCAGAGTTAATAGCGGACCTTCCTGAATTGCCTAGAACAAGTGCAGAGGCTGCTTGGAGAGATTATGGAGAAGTAGTTCTTTGTGATACAGATGAGGAGATGGCTGCAATAAGCGATGAATACGCACCCGAACATCTTGAAGTTCAAACTAAAAATTTAAAATGGTTTCATGAAAGATTAAAAAATTACGGTTCATTATTTATTGGAGAAGAAACAACAGTCGCATATGGCGATAAATGTTCTGGCACTAATCATATTTTACCAACAAAGGGTGCTGGAAGATATACAGGAGGATTATTCGTTGGAAAATTTATTAAAACTTTAAGTTTCCAAAGAATGACAAAAGAGTCTACAGAACTAGTAGGAGCAGCAGCGGCTAGACTTTCAAGATATGAAGGTATGGAAGCTCATGCAAGAACAGGGGATGTTAGACTTAAAAAATACGGTTACATGAAGTAATGCATGCATTAGTCTATACAGACACTCAAACATTAGTTTACAGAGAAGAAAATAATCCAACAGAAAAACCAGGTGAAAGTATTTTAAAAATACAAGCATCAGGTATTTGTGGTTCTGACATGCATGCTTATCACGGGCATGATGAAAGAAGAATACCACCTCTAATATTAGGTCATGAAGTTAGTGGAGTTATTCAAAATGGAAAATTTAAAGATAAAACAGTTGTTTTAAATCCATTAATCACTTGCGGAAATTGTGAATACTGTAAGCAAGGCAGAGAACATCTTTGTCCAGATAGATCTATTTTAGGAATGAGCAAACCAATTAAAAGAGAGGGTGGTTTAGCAGAATATGTTTCGATACCAGATAAAAATATTTATGAAATACCAAAGGGTTTAGACACCAAAGAAGCTGCAGTAGCGGAACCAACAGCAGTTTCATTACACGCAGTACTATTAGGTGAACAAACTTTAAAAAAACCTATATCAGAATGTAGAGTTTTAATTCAGGGTGGAGGCGCGATAGGTTTATTATGTGGTTTAATTTTAGCTAAAGATAAAGGATGTAGAAATATAGTTTTATCTGATCCAAATAAAAAAAGATTAGACGAATGTTCAAAATACCTTGATGCAAAATATGTTGCCCCAAATGATAAGATAATAAATTCAAATGGGTTTGATATTGTATTTGACTCAGTTGGACTTGAGGTTAGCAGACAACAAGCTATTGAAGTAGTTGCACCAGGTGGATCAATAATACATATAGGTTTAACGCAACCCGCTGGTACTTTCAATTTTAGAAAATTAACTTTACAAGAAATAACTTTAGTAGGAACTTATTGCTATACAAATAAAGATTTTCAACAGACTATTAATTTATTGCATAATAAAAAATTAGGACCATTGAACTGGATTGAATACAGAGAACTTAAAAATGGCGCGAATGCATTTAAAGAAATTCATGATGGCACGTGCGTAGCTCCTAAAATCATTCTTATTCCTTAGTTCTTCTTCTAGTTGTAGACAAATTGCATACCTGTAATTAATTTTTAGCATTGTAGATTTGGAATGATTTTAAATAACATAAATTATGAAAAAAATTTTAATCATTTATTTACTTTTAATTTCTACAGTAAGTGCTGCTGGACATCTAAGTGAAAAAGACAAGAAAGCTACTTTAAAGTGCACAGGTTTGTATTATGCTAACAGTATGATACCTCAAGGAACCTTAGAGTTAGATAAAATTGTTTTTTCAATTGCAGCTAAGAAATATTTAACATCATATTTAATTAAAGAAGGAGTTAAAGAAGACTTTATCAACTCAGAATTAAATAAATCTGTCGATGAACTATATGGAAAGTCATATGATGAAAAAAAAACAGGTGATTGTAATAAATATATTTATAAATTGATACCAGAGTCTAAAGCGGGAATTGATAAGTTGGTTAAATCAGGAATTTATTAAAAAAATAAAGGAGTAAAAATGATAGATAAGTTTGGAAATGCTTTTTATTTAATAATTTACTTAGCACATTTTATTATTGTTGGCAGTTATGCCTACCAGTTGGTCTTTGATACTAAAAAATTTCTTAAGGGTAGAGGAGTTGATAAAACAGCTACTTTAATCACAAGATTTGCAGGTTCGTTTATGATCGCAACTGTCTTAATGGCAATTTATGTTGCATTTATAAGATCAGGTGGACTAGTGGCTACTTGGGCGTTTTTTAATTTGGTTTTTATAATGAACGCTTCAATATTAGTTGTTAATTTTTATACATTAAAAATTGATAAAACGGGTTTAACTAAAAAAACAAGAAACGATGGAATTTGGGCACCTCTAGTTCTTGTTATTATTAGCGCTATACTTTGTTACGGTTTAGCCGATAAAATTTACGTTTAAGAAGATTTATGGCAAAATTTATGAACATTGTTAGATGTAAAGTGAAAACCTCTAATAGAGGAGAGTATCTAAAAAAAATTGACGATATGCCAAAGTTCGAGGGTCAAATTTCAGCTAAATATGTTGAAACTAAACCTAACGAATTTTTTATGATCGGTGAATGGAATTCTGAAGATGCAATAGCCAAAGCAAGACCAAAGATGATTGAATTTTTGGACTCACTTCGGCACACTTTAGAAGAACTGTCGTCCGAGTTAGGTGTTACTGACCCTCACTCTGGTACAGTTGTAATCGAGAAATAAGAAAGGAGTAACAATGGCTAAATTCTATACACTTGGATGTTATACAGCTAAGGGTCTCGCAGGGTTTGTAAACAACCCTTCAACAGACAGAAAAGCTGCAACATCAGCTTTAGCTGCTTCTGTAGGAGCGAAAGTAACTCAATATTCTGGCCTAAGAGGGAAATATGATTTTATGGCAGTGATTGAAGGAACTTTTGATCAAGCTGCTGCAGCTGCTATGGTTGCAGTTTCTAGTGGTGCTGTCTCAGATTTTACAATTTTAGAAGATGTAGATCTAAATGGGATAGCGAAGACTGCTCAGAAAATGGCTTCATCATACAAAGAGCCTGGAAAATAATTATTTTCTGTAGCTAATACATTTTAAGGTATCAGTGAATTTTATTTGATTTTTATACTTTGATTTAATTTCACTGATACCAAGTTTAATATCTTTATCGCTTATATTTAATAAGCATGAAATATACCTTTCTCTAAGCATTCTTACGTATTTTTGCTTAGATATATTTACTTTAAAGTTGAAGTTTGTGTAGCTTATAACTTTCAAATTTTTTTTGATTATCTTAAATAAAGCTTCATCTCTGTTTAAACTTTTCTCTAAATTTTTTCTCATTTTTTTAAAACAAGGTATCTTATTATTTTTTGTTTTAAGTGAAAAAATTAGTATTTTGCCTTTGGGATTTAAACTTTTTTTAGCAAGAATAAGAAGACGATTTAAATTAGTTTTTGAAAAAAAATGAGCAGTTTGTTTGATTAAAATTAAATCATATTTTTTTTGTTTCTTTAAATATTTTAAAGCATCAATTTTCTTAAATATGATATTCTTTTTAACATCCTTATTTGCAACAACATCAATTCCTATGGGTTTATTTTTAAATTTATATTTCTTTTGAAGAGCAGAAATAATATTTGCTCTTCCACATCCAATATCCAACATTTTTGAATTTTTATTAAAATTAATTTTTTTTTTAAGAAATTTATTAAATTGAAAGATATACGACTTGGATGATAGCCAAGTTTTATTATCCCAGTTTTTAAGTCTTTTCATTAAAGGGCAACAACAGCAGCAGCCATGGAGGCAAGTCTTGCCTGTGTATCGTCAGCTCTACTTGTTATTACTACAGGAACTTTTCCACCAACTACTACACCAGCTGCACAAGCTCCCATAAAAAAAATCATCATTTTTACTAAAGCATTTCCAGTTTCTACGTTTGGAACCAATAGAATATCAGTTTTACCAGCTACAGCATTTTTAATCCCTTTAATTTGAGCTGCTTTTTCAGAAACTGAATTATCAAAAGCCATTGGACCAAATACATCTGCATTTAAACCTTCCTCCTTAGCTCTTTTTGTAAGCTCACTTGCCTCCATTGAACTCGGCACACTATCTAAAACTTCTTCAGTAGCTGATAGAACAGAAACTTTAGGTTTTTCAATTCCTATTCTATTCGTAAAATCTATTGCATTTTTTAATATATGCATTTTTGTTTCTAATTTTGGTAAAACGTTTAATGCCCCATCAGTGATGATAAATGGTTTATCATTTTTCTCCAAAGTCATATGCCAAATATGACTAAGTCTTTTTTTTCCAATTAAATTTAAATCTCTTTTTAAAACTGCTTTCATAAGCACATCGGTATGAATATGTCCTTTTACAATTATTTTTACCTTACCTTCACTTGCAAGTTTTGCAGCGATCGGAGCAGTACTGTTTTCATCTGGTTCATTAATTACTTCGTATTTAGAAATATCCCAGTTTAATTGTTTAGCATTTTTCTCGATTATTGATTTGTCTCCAATAAAAACTGGCATGATTAAATTTGCATCTACGGCTTGTTTTGCAGACTCTATTGAAACAGGCTTTACTGCATTAACTATTACTGCTTTTGCTGGTCCTTTTGTTTTAGCTATCTTAAGCAAATTTTCAGGGCAAATAATATCTTTTTTACTAAGCATTTAATTCATTCATTTCTTTTAAAATTTTAGCAGGAATAGATATATCTTTATTTAAATTCTTTTTATATGTCTTATTTTTTCTCTCACCTGGATACAAAATATTTGAAAATCCTTTTGCTTTTGGAAGTTTTTTGACTAACTTTATGTTTTTCTTTATTTCTTTGATGAATTTGCTTCCAATAAAAATTTTTGGATTAATAGTAATAAATAAATGACCCATATTCTGAGGCCCCGATAAATCGTCAAAAGGATCCTTTGTTTTCCCTCCATGACTGCTACCAGTAAAGACGCCACTTAGAATATCTACCATCCAAGCTAAACCAGAACCTTTAAAACCTGCGATGGGTAATTGAGTTCCTCTAAGCGCTTCTTTGGCATTTGTAGTTATCTTTCCTTGTTTGTTGAGTGCAACACCATAAGGAATTTTTAAACCTAACTTATCTGCTCTTCTTATAGCTCCTCTGTTAATCATTGATGTTGAGGCGTCAAATATAAAAGGAACTCCTCCTGTTGGAGCCCCAAAGCAAATAGGGTTAGTGCCAAAGAGAGATTTTTTCGCACCATGAGGCGCTAAGGCAGCAGGTGCATTAGTAAAACAAAAAACCATTAATTTATTATTGACTGCTTGCTCAGCGTAAAAACTTGAAAGTCCATAATGTCCACTTTTTTTTATAGCAACTAAACCTATTCCAGTTTTTTTAGCATTTTTAATTGCTTGTTTAATACCTATGTCAGCACTAACGAAACCAATGCTATTGTCAGCATCTATATATGAAACAGATGAACTTATCTTTTTTATTTTAATTTTTGGTTTAGGATTAATTACTTTTGCTTTAATTCTATCACAATACATTTTTAGTCTAGCCAAACCATGACCTTTTGCTATTAATATTTCTGCTTTAACTAAATATTTAGAGCAAATTTCAGCGTGATTTTTTGATAGATTATGTTTTAAAAATATCTGTTTAAGTTTTGATTTTAAAAGACTTTTTTTCACTTAAATTTTTTATTTCCTTTAGCTTCCCAAAAATTTGTTCTCTGCTCTGGGTTTTCAACCAAACTTTTACACATCATGCCATACTCTTTGGCTAGAGAAGAAAAATCATTTTTAGCTAATTCTACAAATTTATTAACTTTATCTTTTGTCATTTGAGACATTACCTCTGGATTTAATCCCATTATTTCCCCAAGATCATAGTTATATTTTAAAGAAACATCTGCACTATTTTCTAAGCTGTCGATAATACTTTTGTCTTTTCCTGCATTTTTAAAACTTTGGGCGGCAACTTTATAAAAACTATAACAATTAACATAATCTCTTTGAATATTTTCCATTACATACTTTGCGACTTTTTGTTCTTTAGCATTTTCGTTCGCATTTAAAGAGATAGGAATTATAGCTAAAATTATTAAAATTATTTTTTTCATTTATATTTTTTCATTGAAGCCTCAGCTAAAATTAGATTTGGATCCATAAATATTTTTGAAAGCTTAGCTTTCTTAAAAGACTTATATGCAAAAATTGCAATTGGCAACTCTGTGCAGCCCAAAATGATTTTTTTACATTTCTTTTTTATTAGATAATTTACCGCCGGTTTTATAGTTCTTTCAGCTTCCTTAGTTTTACCCATTTTTACAAGTTTAATAGATTTATTAACGCTTCTTTTTTGTAATGTTGTGCTTGGCGAAACTAATAAAAATTTTCTGTTAAAGTAATGACTATATACACCAGTTTTTATTGTTGCTTCAGTTGCCAATAAACCAATTTTAGAATTTCTTTGTAAATTATTTTTTGCGTTCAAATATACAATTTCTGGCATATTTAAAATTGGTATTTTTATTTTCTTTCTGAGATCTTTGTACCAATAGTGTGCGGTATTACATGGAATTGATATAAACTTACATTTGCTTTTCTGTAAAAACTTACATCCATTTATAAGACTTTTTAAAACTTTATTATACTTTTTAAGATTTTGTTTTCGATCCGGAATATTCGACTTATTATATAAAACAAATAAAGGATATTTTTGATCAGCTTTTCCTCTATTTAATTTTGCAAGTTTAGAGCAAAAATCTAATCCTGCTTGTGTGCCCATGCCACCAAGTATTCCAATCATAAATTAAAAAATAGATTAACCTTTTCCTCGCCAAGGTATCGTTTTGTCAATTATCTTTCTAATTGTGATATCAAAAATTAATCCTAACATTCCCATTATAAATATAGTTATCCATATTACTTCATATTGGAAATATTTTTTCGCGACATTTTCTACGAAGCCAACACCTGTTGTTCCAGCTAAAAATTCTGCAGCTACTAGTGTTCCCCAACACATTCCTGTTGCAACTCTTATTCCAGTTAGTATTTCTGGCAAAGAGTTAGGAAAAATAACGTGTCTTAATATTTGCCATTTAGATGCTCCAAGAGAGTGTGCTGCATGAATTTTTGATAATTGAGTTCCTGATGCACCAGCTCTAGCTGAAATTATCATAATTGATAATGACACCATAAATAATAAAAATACTTTTCCAAGATTGTCTATTCCAAGAACCGAAATAACTAATGGCGCCCATGCTAAAGGGGGAACAGGTCTGTATAGTTCAATTAAAGGGTCAAAAAACCCTTTTGCAAATCTATTTAATCCCATAAATAATCCTAATGGAACTCCAACTATAATTCCCGCAACTAATCCAAGGAATACTCTTAAAAATGAATCCCATATGTGACCAGTAGGAATAGGAATTTTAAATAAGTTAAATTCTCCAGTGACAAAACTTAAAACTTTACTTTTGAAATTTGGCTTAACTTCACCTTGTTCATTATGAACTGGGTACTCTCCTGGTAAAATATCTGCAAACCAATCAGGTATTAAAAAACCAATGATCTTACTTACATCCATCATCTCATACCAAATCAATGGAATTTGTTTGTAACCCACATTTGGGTTTAACATTAATGTAAATTTATTAAGCGTATCTGATGGTTTTGGAAGCCATCTACCTGAGCCTTGCTCAGAACAACTTGGGCCACTTGAAATGATCGTACCTGATGGAAACAAAAGAAGATCTACCCATCTAAGGCTGCCTTGTTCTTTTTTTTGCGTATTATCAAAACTAATTATTGATGCTTGCATGTCTTTAAGGGTATTAGGTGGAAATATACTTGCATATTCAATTCTACGCGCGATCTTAAGAATATCTTTAGCTAATGATGAAGAAATTTCCTCAGAAGTGCTTAAACTGTCTCTATAATCTTTTATTTCTTTTTTTAGTTTTTCTAAAGCGGAAGTATATTGCTCATTATGATTTTTAAGTTCAAAGAATTCATCACTTATTAAATTTAATTCTGTAGCTGCTGCCTGGAATTTTAAACCTCGCTTTGTTTTTGGAATAAAGGGAATTTCGATTGTATTTTCAATTGAGGTACTTGATGCTTTCCAAGAACCTTCTTCCTTAGCTGCTTCAATTCTCTCTAATTCTTGTTCGGCACTCTCATTGGGATAATCACTTCTTTTAAAATTCTCAGTTAAATTTATAATTTTTTCATTTATTAATTTAATTTGTTCTCTAGTCTCATTATTTAAAAGCTGTTCATTTGTAAGTAATGGGATTGTGTTTTTAGTTTGAGAGACAAAATTAAGTAACTTACTTTTATCTTGATTTTTGACACCGGATTTTTCTATTTCAATAGTGATTTTGTCTAAATTTTCTGACTCAGTTTCTATTACCGATGTGCTCTTTAGTTGACGTTCATCTATTGGAAATAAATATTTAAGCGAAAGAAGAGACTCGTTTACTTTTCCAACTTGGCAAAGTTCATTAGCTGACTTTGGAAAAAAAGACTTAGCTATGTCCCATGAATAATAAAGCCAAACTAATAAAAGAAAACTACTTCCTACAATGACCCAATGAATACCTCCTTGTGCTCTTTCAGGATTTCCAAAAACTGCATCCACTTTTTCAGTTCTTATTAATTTTCTCCCATATAAAACACATCCTATAATCGCGAAGAAAAATAAAAATGTTAAAAAACCTGTGATCATTTAAACTTCTTTTCCCATTATTTCTTCTTCCATGTCCCATATCATTGAAAGAATTTCTTCTCTTTTTGATACGAACTCTTTATTGTTTTTAATATCTCTTAAGTCTTCTTTAAGACCCATTGATGCGAAAGGTAATTTGTATTCTTTGTGTATTCTTCCTGGTCTTGGTGCCATAACATAAACTTTTTCTCCAAGTAACAATGCTTCTTCAACAGAGTGAGTAATAAGAATAATTGTTTTTCCAGTTTCTTTCCAAATTTTAAGAACTAAAGATTGCATTTTTTCTCTTGTCAAAGCATCTAAGGCTCCTAAAGGTTCGTCCATTAATATTAATTCTGGATCATTAATCAAACATCTTGCCAAAGCTACTCTTTGCTGCATTCCTCCAGACAATTGATAAGTAGGAGTGTTACCAAAACCTTTTAGCCCAACTATATCTAACCATTCATCTACTTTCTTTTGAGTTTGATCAGCATCTTCTTCTTTCATTCTCAAACCGAAATTTACATTTTCAGCAACGGTTAACCATTCAAACAAAGCACCTTGCTGAAAAACCATTCCTCTATCAACACCTGGCCCATTAATTTCTTTATTATTAAGAGTAATTTTTCCTGAAGTTGGCCTTATGAATCCGGCTGTAATATTTAATAAAGTTGTTTTTCCGCAACCTGAAGGTCCAAGTACAGTAAGCAACTCTCCTTTTTTAATTGTAAAATTTAAATCTTTTAAAGCATGAACAGTTTCTCCTTTAGGAGTTTTAAATATCATGTTTAAATTTTGAGAAATCAGATTGCTCATAAAAGAACTATATTAGATATTTTGATAAAAAAATAGGCACCAATAATGTTCATTGGTGCCTATAATTTTACTTTCAAGAACTACGGTAAAAACTTAGTAGTTACTGTACCTCTTGGAGTGTCAAAACCTTTTAAAAATTTAGCAAGGTTTCCACTCTTCATAGATTTTTTAGTTTCTTTTGGCGTTAAGAATTTGAAGCCACTTAAAGTGTCTTTCATGTCAGCAACTTTCATTTCTGACTCTTTAGACATAGCTTTCATATCACTTCCACCTTTTCTGTATCTCTCATTAGCTTCATGAGTTAATTCTACAAAAGATTTCAACATACCTGGATTTTCTTTCATAAATTTATTCGTTACAGAAACGATATCTATTCCCATGATACCTCCAGCACGTGCTTCATCAACTGTAAGAAGTCTTTTTCCAACAGATGTAGCAGATTTAATAGAGTTACCTCCAAATAAACATGCCATTACAACATCGCCACTAACTAATGCAGCAGCACCTTCTTCAGGGTCCATTGCAATAATTTCCATTTTTTTTCTGTCAGCACCAACTATTTTCATACTTTCTGTGAAAACGTATTCAGCCATAGTTCCTAGAGGAACTGCAACTTTCTTACCTTCAAGTTCAGAAGCGTTTGCTTTTGTAATACCAGACTTGTTAGAAGTAACACATGTTGTTCCTCCCATTCCGTATTCCATTGCAACGTCTACTAAACTTATAGGTGCTTTAGCCTTAACAGCATTTATGTAAGGCATTAAACCTTGTGAGTAAGAGATATCGATATCTCCTGCTAACATAGCATCAGTCATTGCTACACCGTTAGTGAAATTAGTCCACTTAACCGGTACACCAAGAGCTTTTGCATATGCTTTTTTGTTCATGTCCTCAAGATTTGGAGATGGCCATTCCAAAAAGTACGCAACTCTTACTTCTTTTGCAGCTGAGTTAGCTACTGTAGCAGTTAGAGTAAACGCAAATAAAATCCCAAGAACTGTGCTTATTATTTTTTTCATAGTTCTCCCATATGGTTTGTTTAATAATAAGATTTAAAATTAAATTTAATAAGAAGTAAACAATAGATTGCTCTTGTTTGACCATATTGATTTTACAACCAAAGATTGTATGTTATATTTCTTGTCAAACTATAACAATAGTCTACAAATCAAAATATGAGTTCATCAAATAGAACAAACATTCCAAATTCTTTAAACGAGCATTGGATGCCGTTTACGGATAATAAAACTTTTAAAAAAAATCCAAGATTAATTACAGATGCTAAAGGAGTTTACTTAACCAATCACCAAGGTAAAAAAATGATAGATGCAAGCTCTGGATTATTTTGTAATCCGCTTGGTCATGGAAGAAAAGAAATTACCGAAGCTGTTTCAAAACAATTAGAAAAATTAGATTACTGCCAACCGTTCAATCAAGGTTATGGAGGATCGTTTGAACTCGCAACAAGAATTGCAAAGAAAACACCAGAAGGAATTAATAGAATATTTTACACAATTTGCGGATCTACTGCAGTAGAGACAGCAATTAAGATTGCAATCGCTTATCATAGAGCTAAAGGTGACTCAAAAAGATTTAGATTTGTTGGTCGTGAAAGAGGTTATCACGGTATGAATATTGGAGCGACTACTGTTGGAGGAATGATTAACAATGTAAAAACTTTTGCAAGTGTTTTGATGCCAGGTGTTCAACATATGAGACACACTCATTTACCTGAGCATAAATTTGTAAAAGGTCAACCTGAAACTGGTGTAGAGATGGCAGAAGATTTAGAGCGAATAGCTATGAATTTTGGTGGAGAAAATATTGCAGCATGTATAGTTGAACCAATTGCAGGGTCAACAGGCACTTTGGTGCCACCAAAAGGATATTTAAAAAGAATTAGAGAAATTTGTGATAAGCACGGCATCTTATTAATTTTTGATGAAGTTATAACGGGTTGGGGTAGAACCGGTTCCGCATTTGCATCACAAGAGTTTGGTGTCACACCTGATATGATTACTATGGCCAAAGCCACAACGAATGGAGTAATTCCGATGGGAGTAGTTGCGGTTAAAGAAGAAATGTATGATGCGGTACTAGACTCTTCAAAAAACCCTGAGGGCACTCCTGAATTATTTCATGGATACACTTACTCTGGAATTCCCGCAGCTGTTGCAGCAGGCTTAGCTGTTCAAGATATATTTGATAAAGAAGATATTTTTAATAAAGCAAAAGAAATGTCACCTTATTTTCAAGACGGATTACATACATTAAAAGATTTAAAAGAGGTTGTAAGTATTAGAGGATACGGAATGATGGGTGGAATTGAGATGAGAATGAAAGACAAACCTGGAAAATCAGGTTTTCAAACCTTTAAACATTGTTATGATGCAGGTGTTAATTTCAAAAACACAGGTGATACATTAATTATTGCTCCACAATTTATTTGTGAAAAAAAACACATTGATGAAATCATCGAAAAATTAAGAACAGGTATTTCAAATTACTCAAAGTCATAAATGATTATCGGAGTTCCAAAGGAGATTAAGCTTCAAGAGCACAGAATCGGGTTAACACCTGATAGTGTTAAAGCCTTAACAGACAGAAGCCATGAAGTATTAGTTGAAAATAATGGAGGATTTGAAGCTGGATTTACCAATGAAGATTATTTAAAAGCAGGTGCAATAATTATCAAGACACCAGAAGAAATTTTCAAAAAAGCAGATTTAATAGTTAAGGTTAAAGAACCTCAAATGAATGAAGTTAAAATGATTAGAGAAGGTCAAATTATCTATACCTATCTTCATTTAGCGGCAGCAAAAGAATTAACTTTAGGTTTAATGAAATCAAAATCAATTTGTATAGCCTACGAAACTGTTACAGATGACAATGGTCGATTACCATTATTAGCTCCTATGAGTGCAGTAGCTGGAAGAATGTCAGTTCAAGCCGGCGCACACGCTTTAGAAAAAAATCAAAAAGGCAGAGGTTTATTAATAGGCGGCGCTCCGGGAGTGGAACCAGCAAATGTTGTTATTCTTGGAGGAGGCGTTGTGGGAGAAAATGCTGCAATAATTGCCACAGGTATGAGAGGAAACGTTTACGTAGTTGATAAGTCAAAAAAGAGATTAGAAGAACTTCATAAACAATTTGGAGATAAGATTATTCCAACTGAGAGCGATAAAACGGATTTGAAAAAATTAATTTCAAAATGTGACTTATTAGTGGGTGGAGTATTAATTCCTGGAGCAGAAGCACCAAAATTGGTTACGAAAGAGATGATTAAATCCATGAAGAGAGGCTCAGTAATTGTTGATGTTGCTATTGATCAAGGAGGGTGTGTAGAAACAAGTAAACCAACTACTCATGCAAACCCAACATATTTAGTTAATGATGTAGTTCACTATTGTGTTGCCAACATGCCAGGCGGTGTGCCAAGAACATCCACTATGGCACTAAATAAAGCCACGTTACCGCTTTTACTAAAATTAGCAGATCAAGGTTATAAAAAGACTCTTACAGAGAACAAACACTATTTGGCAGGCTTAAACGTTTACAGAGGGAACATTACTTTTAAAGGTGTATCAGACGCTTTTGATTTAGAATATATACCGGCATCTGATTTATTAAAAAATTAAGATGAAATTATTGCCACATGAAGCAAAAGTGGTTGTGATAGGGGGCGGCATCGCAGGCTGTTCTACGGCTTATCACTTAGCTAATAATGGATGGGATACAGTTTTAATTGAGCGAGATGTCCTTACGTCAGGCACTACCTGGCATGCTGCTGGAATGATAACACAATTGGGAACTACTCCGCAAATTACAAAAATAAGAAAAAATTCAGTAAAATTTTATAATGATCTAAAAAAAATCACCGGTCTTGATACGAGTTTTAAAAAAACAGGTACGATAAATATTGCAACAACAAAACCTAGACACCAAGAGTTTATGAGACAAAAAACAATGTCCAAATTACTTGATTTAGAAATTGAAATTATCGATAAAAAAAAATTTAAAACTCTTTATCCTATTGCAAAAAACAAAGATGTGATTAGTGGATTGTATATTCCAGAGGATGGGCAAGCTGATCCTGAAATTTTAACTAAAAATATTTCAATAGCCGCAAAAAAAAAGGGAGTTAAGATTATCGAAAAATGTAAATTAGAAAAAATTCTTAAGAGAGACAATCAGATCAGAGGAGTAAGAACTAACCTTGGAACTATAAATTGCGAGTACATAGTTTTATGTGCTGGAATGTGGTCGAGACAAATAGGGGAGGCTGCTGGAGTAAGCATACCATTATATCCTAATGAACATTTTTACATGATTACAGAGGATTATAAAAATTTACCAAAAACTCTCCCAACTTTTAGAGACCCAGATACCTATCTATACGCAAGAGAGTATCATGGAAAAATGATGCTTGGCATCTTTGAACCAAATGCCAAAAACGCTTTTAAAAAAACTGGTAAAGTGCCACATAATTTTTCTTTTGGTGAATTTAAAGTTGATAAAAAATATATAGAGATGCTTCATCAATTAGCTGCAAAAAGAATACCAACAATTAAAAATCTCACAATTGAGAAGTATTTTTCTGGCCCTGAGTCTTTTACACCAGATAGTAATTTTCTTCTTGGCGAAACTGAAGAAATTAAAAATTTTTATGTTTGTTGTGGATTTAACAGTATTGGAATAGGATCTTCAGGAGGTGCTGGCAAAGCAGTGGCAGAATGGATGATAAGAGGACATACCAATCAAGATTTATTTAGCCTTGATGTGAAAAGATTTGAAAAATTCAACTCTTCATTAAAGTTTATTAAAGAGCGAACCACAGAAACATTAGGAAATCTTTTCAAAATGCATTGGCCGTATAAACAGTTAGAAACAGCAAGAAATATAAAACTTCTGCCTTATCACAAAGAATTAAAAAAATTGGGTGCCTGTTTTGGACAAGTGGCTGGTTTTGAAAGACCGATGTGGTTTTCAAAAAATAAAAAACCAATTTATAAATATAGTTATGGAATACAAAACTGGTATCAATCAGCAAAAAGGGAATGCATCAACACAAGAAATAATTTAGGTTTTTTTGATTTAACACCCTTTGTAAAATTTGATTTAAGCGGACAATACGCACATGATCAGCTGCAATATCTCTGCGCTAATAATGTTAAGAATATTGAAGGAAGAACCACTTATACACAAATGTTAAATCCATCAGGTGGAATAGAAGCTGATCTGACAGTAAGTTGTTTAAAAAAAAATTATTTCAGAATTATTTGCCCCGCTTTTGCGAGAAGTCATAATAAATCTCATATTTTAAAAAATTTGATAAAAGAAGTAAAGTTTGAGGATGTCACTGAAAAATATTCATGCATAGGTTTATTTGGGCCGAATAGTAGAAAATTTTTAACAGAGTTATTTGGAAATTATTTTTCTAATGAAAATTTCCCATTTTCAAGAGGAATGTATATAAATATTTCAAACATAAAAGTTTGGTTTCAAAGATTATCTTTTGTTGGAGAGCTAGGTTGGGAAATCTATATTCCAATAAAAAATACTAAAATTATTTTTGAAAAAATAAGAAAACTAGGAAAAAAATATAAGATGGCATATTCAGGAATGCACGCATTAGATATTCTACGATTAGAAAAAAAATTCTTACATTGGGGACATGATATTACTTCAGAAAACAATCCATTTGAGGCAGGATTGTCTTTTGCGATTAATCTTAAAAAAAAAGAGAATTTTATTGGTAGAGAAATATTAGAAAAAATAAAAGATGAGCCCTTAAATAAAAAATTAGAACTTTTTTCAATTAAAGATAACTTTAAACCAGGAGCACCTTTATTGCTTCATGATGAGCCAATATTAAAGGGAAATAAAATAGTTGGTTATACTACGAGTTCTAACTACTCTTTCTTTTACAAAAAAAATATATGTTTTGCCTATGTTAAAGGAGAAATTGAAGATAAAGATAATTTATGTATTGAAGTTGAGGGAAAAAAGCACTTATTAAAATTAGAAAAAAACCCGATCCACGATCCAACTGCCAAAATGATGCGTGGTTAAATCATTTTGGGTTGTTTTTTTTTATCAAACCCAATTTGCTCATTACTTCTATATAAATATTCAAATATTTTGCTTTAATGACCTCATGAGTTCACAATTTAATCTTGATAAAAATCATACTGATTTGAGTAGCTCTCAAGGAAGAGTAAAAGTTACTGATTTAATTAATAGATTAAACGATGAAAAAAAGATTGAAAAAAAAAGAAATCTTGCACTAGGTGTGGCAGCTGTATCAGCTGTAACAGTTTTTGGGATTATTTTAACAATTTAATTAATTTATTTCTTTCAGGTCAGCTTCCATCATCTCGTTAACTAACTCTTTAAAACTGGTTTTAGGTTTCCAATTTAACTCTCGTTTAGCTTTAGATGAGTCACCTTTTAATTCATCAACATCAGTTGGTCTGAAATATACTGGATCAACTTTCACATAAATTTGACCTGTTTTTTTATCGAACCCAACTTCATTTAAACCTTTTCCTCTCCAAGAAATTTTAATATTCACATATTTGAAAGCTTCTTCGACAAAATTTTTAACAGAGTAGCTTTTTCCAGTGGAGATAACATAGTCAGAAGCTTTATTTGCTTTTAACATAAGCCACATACTTTCAACGTAATCTTTTGCAGATCCCCAATCTCTTTTTGCATTGAGGTTACCTAAAGTAAAAAACTTTCTTTTTTTTCTATAAATTTCTGAAACAGCACGAGTTATTTTTCTTGAAACAAATGTTTCACCTCTTCTTGGCCCTTCATGATTAAACAATATACCATTAACTGCAAAAATTCCGTAAGCCTCTCTATAATTAACTGTGGTCCAATATGCATATAGTTTTGAAATTGCGTATGGACTCCGTGGTCTAAATGGAGTTCTTTCGTTTTGTGGAATTTCTGTGTTACCGAAGATTTCTGATGTTGATGCTTGATAAAACTTTGTTTTTTTCTGAAATTTTAAAACTCTTATCGCTTCTAAGATTCTTAAAGTTCCTAGTGCATCAGCATTAGCGGAATATTCTGGAATCTCAAAACTAGTATGAACATGAGATTGTGCACCTAAATTATAAATTTCATCAGGTTTAGTTGACTGTATAATTCTTAAAATATTACTTGAGTCAGTCAAGTCACCATAATATGGAATAAAATTTTTTGATTGCTTTATATCATTATAAATATGATCAATTCTTTTTGTATTAAAACTAGAAGATCTTCTTTTTACACCAATGATTTTATAACCTTTTTTTAAAAGAAAGTCGGTCAAGTAAGATCCATCTTGACCTGTTACCCCAGTAATTAATGCTGTTTTTCTTGGCATACTTATAATTTTTATTGATATATTATTAATCTATACTTAACAAATTATTAGTTAACTTTATTAATTCTTTATTTTCAATATTTCTTGTGTGGAGCCCAATGAAAAAACCTCTATTTTCAATTTCTTGTGCTACAGGAAATCTTTCTCCTGTTCTGTTAAGTTTATAGAGTTTAATACTGGGTTGATTCAGAAAATTACCACTTATTATTGGTCTGGTTTCAATACCAGTATTGTTTAATTTTTTCAAATATTCTTTTTTTCTATTTACGTATTTTTTGCTTATCAGTATAGGAATACCAAACCAACTTGGTTTTAAATTTTTGATCGGCTTAAGAAACTCTAATTGCCCTTTCCATTTGGGAGAATTTACAACACTTTTAATTATCTTATTTCTATTTTGAGTTCTGATATTAATTGATTTATTTAATCTTTTTAATTGGCTTAAACCGATTGATGCTGTCAAATCCATAGGCCTTAAATTAAAACCTGAATTTATAAAATTAAAGTCAGTATTCTTACCTTTGTTAAGACCTCTATCCCATCCATGTGCTCTTAAAGCATGAGCAATTTCGAAATCTTTACGGCTGTTGCATACAAGCATTCCACCTTCTCCAGCTATAAGCTGGTGAGACACATAAAAAGAATATGTTCCAAAGCGACCAAATGTTCCTAAGTACTTTTCTTTGTATTTTGATCCCAATGACTCACAAGTATCCTCAATTAAAGTTAAATTATATTTTTTTACAATTTTCATTAATTTTAACATGTTTGTTGAATTTCCAAGAACATGTACAGCTAAAATTGCTTTAGTCTTTTTTGAAATTTTTTTCTCTAATTTTTTAAGATCTAAATTAAAATCATTTAAATTAACGTCAACAAATTTTGGTTTTAACCCAGCTTGAACTATAGGCCATAATGAAGTCGACCAACAAATTGCTGGAATTAAGCATTCATCATTTGAATTTAATTTTTTATCATTTTTTGGATTTATAGAAGTAAAAAAAGCCAACAAGTTAGCAGAAGAACCTGAATTTACCATTAAGGAATATTTTGATCCCACAAATTTTGCAAAATTTTTCTCAAACTTTTTAGTTACCGCTGACATTGTTATTCTCCCACTCAGCAAAGTCTCAATACCTGAAATAATATCCTCTTTTATAAAAGGCTCACCGACTAAAGAATAAAATTTAGTATCTTTTGATTTATTGTATTTTTGAATTAGTGTTTTTAGAAAATTATAATCTTTTTTATTCATTTTATTATAGTTTTATTTCACCATCTTTTGTTACCACATGAGGAAACGGCATTACAAACATAAGTTTGCCACCACTACTTAAATAATTTTTCTCTCTTTCCACTATTTCCTTTTTGAAGTTCCAAGGTAAAACTAAAAAGGCTTCAGGATTTAACTTTCTAGCTTTTTCTTCAGATATTAATTCTATATCTGATCCTAAGCACTTAAGCCCAACTTTTTCTGGATTTCGTTCGCTTATAAAAGGTATTTTTTCCTTAGTTAAACCAAAATGTTGAAGAATTATATTCCCTTTTGTGCTTGCACCTAGGCCGAGAACAGATTTTTTATCATTCAATATTTTACTAACAAAATTCACTGTTTTATTTTTTAATTCATTAATAGTTTTTTCGAAATCTAAAAAAGTTTTTATAGAATTTAGCTTAAGTTTTTTTTCATTTTCTTTTAAGGTATTTAAATCTTTTAAAAGAGTGTCATTATGAAATTTTTTTGAGTCTTTTTTACAAACATATAGTCTAACGCTACCACCATTGACTTGGTTAGTTTCTGCATAAAAAAGTCTTAATCCAAATTTATTAATTAAAAATTCAAAACTTTCTATTGAATAATATGATAAATGTTCATGACAAATATCATAAAAATTATTAAACCTAATCATTGAGTCAAGGTAGCTTATTTGGCAACACCAAACTCCATCCTTATCAAGAATTTCCTCAATATTTTTTACAAACTCTTTTGGATCCTCAAGGTCATAAAACATTGCACAAGAAGTAATAATTTTTGCTTTTTCCGACGAGAAAATTTCTTTGAAATTTTTTGAATTAAAATAATTGTTAATTACCTTTATATTTTTTCCTTTATCAAGAAACTTTATATTTTTGGCTGGTTCAAATCCTACAAGTCTAAACTTTGTTTCGTAGAAATTTAACATTGTGCAATCATTCGCTCCAATATCAACAATTATATCATTATATGAAGGTTTAGAGATTTCAATAACTTGATTTACTAATTCACTTAAATCTTTTCTCATAGTGTCATTTGTTGCAGTCCTGTAAAAATATTCTCTGTAAAGTAAGTCAGGTTCTGTAATTTGTTTTAATTGCAATAATCCGCAATTATTTTCATTTTTTTCTTTGTTACAAAGAACCAATGTAAGAGGCGATTTAATTTGTGCCAACTTATTATTCTCGTTGCTTTTAACAAAAGTAGGCGAAAGATATTGTTCATTTAAACTCAAAACATCAATTAAATCTTTATTGCCACAAACTTTACAACTATTTAAAAGTTTTATTTTCTTGTCCATTCCATTAAACTAAGATTTTAAAGAACATGTTGTTTAACTTCTTTAATATTCGAATCTAGTATATCATTAATAGTAGATTTTATTTTAGCACGTTCATCGTTCGCTTTATATTCTTCTCTTGAAATATCTATGAAATTTTTATCAAACTGCTTATTTTTTTCATAGTTTCGCTTTATATTTTCAATATTCCATATCTTTTTATTCACTGATTTAAGTTGATTAAATAAATTAATAATAGTCTCGTTATATTTAATATTTTCATCTCTAATTTTAGTAAGGATTTTGTGCTCTTTTTCAACTTCTTTTAGTGAAGAGTGGTTTTTTATTTCTTTCAATTTTATCTCTAAAATTGATATCTTATCTAGTAATTCGCCTTGAGAAATTTCAGTTAAAATTTTACCCATAAAGTGTTATTTAATTGATATATATACATTATAGAATTTAAAAAGATAACAAAAGTTTGAGATTAGATATAAATGATACCTTGGGCTAAACCTGATTTTCACGGATATGAAGAAAAATTTCTTAAGGAAGCCTTAAAATCTACTTGGATTTCAGACGGAAGTTTTATAAGAAAGCTTGAAAAAAATTTTTCGAATTATTTAAAAACAAAAGAGTCCATTGCTGTGAGCAACGGGACCTCAGCTATACATTTAATTTATTTGACTTTAGGTCTTAAAAGGGGAGATGAGATAATAGTTCCTGGATATGGATACATGGCTGCATCTAACCTAGCATTACAAATGGGTTTAAAGCCAATTTTTGCTGATGTCGACTTAGAAACTTTTTGCGTAACAGCCGATAGCATAAAAAAAAAAATTTCAAAAAAAACAAAATTAATTGTAATTACCCATACTTATGGAAACGTATGTGAGGTAAAGCCAATAATTAAGCTTTCTAAGAAAATAAAAATTCCTGTATTAGAAGACTCGGCCGAGTCTTTTGGTTCAAGATTTTCCAACAAACAGTCTGGGACTTTCGGAGATTTTGCAACCTTCAGTTTTCAAGCAACGAAAACAATTACTACTGGTGAGGGCGGCATGGTGGTAACAAAAAAAAACAAAAATTTTATTAAAAAGGCTAGGTCGCTAAGAACTCACGGAGTTTTAAAAAAAAGATATTTACATATATATCCAGGACATAACTTTAGGTTAACTAATTTACAAGCGGCTATTGGTTGCGCACAATTGAAAAGGTTTGATAAAATTAAAAAAGAAAGACAAAGAATTTTTAATATGTACAAGCACTTGTTTAAAAATTTAAAAGGAGTAAAAATTCAAAAATTTGATAAAAAGGTTTCACCTGTTGTATGGACTTTTGCTTTAGTAATTGACGAAAAAATTTTTCCCAAAAGAGACAATATGATAAGACTATTATTTAAAAAAGGTATTGAGACAAGAAATGGTTTTTATTCGCCATGTAGAATGAAGTTGTACAAAAAATCAAATACCTCTCACTTAAAAAATTCAAATTACTTGTCAAAAAAAATTATATGTCTTCCTTTTTATACCAGTTTGAAAAATAATCAGATAATAAAAATTTTCAACGAGATAAAGAAATTAAGAGTGATTTGAGTCTTTTTCATTTAATTTTTTACAAATTTTTTCAAAATGCTTTTGAAAATAAACATCATATCCAAGCCCGCCATTTGGGTAAATTACTGGAAAATCTGGATAAGACTCCATTATCCTTGGTATTTTAAGCCCCTCAGCTAAAGTAAAACCAAATGAGGAATTTCCAATAAAAAATTTTGAACTTTTTATAATTTCTGTAGCCTCTAAAAAATTTTTACAATCGTAAAATTCGAGGTTCGGAATATCTAATTTTAAATCTTCATATTCATTTTTTAAACCTAGAAAAAGAGTATTGTTATAATCTCGTAAAAATTTATAATTAATGAAAGCATTCTTTCTCCTTGTGCTTCGCATAATTACAATCTTATTTTTTATTGAGTCATGAGGTTTTGCAAATAGATATTGTTCACTTAGATTAACATGTACGCCAGTTAGATGAAAATACCAACGCACTTCATCAAGATTAAAATTCATGGGTATTTTTCTAAATAGATCTAAATCAACGTTTATTTTTTGATTTTCAAATTTTTTAACCTCATTAATATAGTCTTGTTGTTGCAGCAAAGGTAAAACCATTTCTACCATTTTATCTGTCATATAAATCTTGTCACCTTTATGCTTATAATTTAAAGCATCTTTTTCCAATTGCTTTTCAGATTGAAGATATAAATTACATTTTGAATTTTTCGATAATTCTTTAATTATGGGTAGTGCATTAATTACATCACCCAAATGACCAGAATGTAAAAAAGATATTTCCTGCTTCTCTACCGCATCTGATATTTGATTAATTTTTTCTTCAAAACCAGATTTCAAAATTTTCAGTTTTTTATCAGCAGCTAGCTTATTTTTAAGCTTTTTGTATTTGAGTTTATCTGTAAATTTGTAAAAAATTTTTTTTATATTCATTAAGTTTAATAATTAGTCAAACAATACAGAATCTTATATATTAAGTTAGTTTTATTTAAAATGTTAAATAATAGAAAAATCTTACAAAATTATTTTAAATCAGTTTCGTATAAGTTTTTTAAAACTATTTATGGAAGTGTAAAAGGAAAAACGTCCCATTTAGATAACGAAAATATAGTTTTAACAGAGACTAAAATAGATGGAACTATTTATAAAATTTATAATTGTAAAAATTCCTCACTATATACTGACAGAATACATGATACCGCGTTATTAAATTGTGGAAAGATTGTTGATGGGCCGTCATTTCAATTGCGTGAAAATGTAAATGTTGATTGTATGCATAATTCAGTTTTTAATAAAGGCACCCCAAGATTTAGAAAAAAAATAAAAAATACAGTTATATCATTTTTAACTGGAGGTGGAGGTAATTCAAATTATTGGCATTGGTTGTTTGATGTCTTACCAAGATTTAATATACTAAATAATAAAATTTCAAAAAATTCTTTTTATTTATTTCCAGACATTAATATGAAATTTCAAAAAGAATCGTTAGATCTTTTAAATATTCCTGTTAACAAAAGGCTCTCGAGCAGAAAATTCAGGCATCTTTTTTCAAAGGAAATTATTGTAACGTCTCATCCCTATACAATTTTAAATGATCCTAACTTAGACTCACTTAATATTCCTGATTGGATTTCTGAATTTTTACGATCGATATTTCAAATAAAAGCAATTAAAAATTCTAATATTAAAGATTTCCCAAAAAAAATTTATATAAATAGAAAAGATGCAACTTCATTAAGATACATTATAAATAATAATGAAGTGGAAAATGTTTTGAAAGAAAATGGATTTACCAGTCTAACTTTAAGTGATTTTAGTTTTAGTGATCAAGTTAAGATTTTTAATAATGCGGAAAAAATTATTGGATTACATGGAGCTGGTTTTGCAAATATTATTTTTTGTAAACCAGGATGTAAAATTATAGAAATTAAACCAAGTTCAGCCGGTGACGTAATTAAAAATTTAGCAAAAAGCAATAATCATATTTATTATGATTTAAGTGTAACTCCAAAAACGATAAATTTTAATGATCAATCTGGCGATATCGAGATTAATTTACAAGAATTAAAAAATAAATTGAATCAATAATTAAGATAAAGAAGATTCTGTAGTGAATTTTAAAGAGAAAATTGATTATTGTTGCTATTTGATTAAAAAAAAGTATAAAAATCAATGTGGATGAATTAAAGCCAATCATATTGTTAGTAGCAAGTGGTATCTTGTTAAGATTTTCATTAACTTATACCGGTCAAGCTTGGGCAAAATCACACGCCCAAACAGTCACATTTATGTTGTTGCCAATAATAACTTACATAATAACAAAAACTATTTCAGGCAACATTGCTCTATCGTTAGGTATGATAGGTGCTTTATCGATTGTTAGATTTAGGCATCCAGTAAAGAGTGCATTAGAATTAGTTATTTATTTTGCGTTAATTACTATAGGTATTGCAGCAAGCGTTAGGACAAAGTGGGCAATACAATTAATTATTTGCACAATTTTAATAGTTATTCTTGTTAAAGTAGTTCAAATTATATTTAAAAAATTTGGTAAATCTTTTTATAATGTCTCATTTAATGAAGGTCATGTTAGCAACACGTTAGAGATAGTTTCTAAGAACAGATTAGAAATAATTGAAAAAAACGAAAATTTAGTAAATTATTTTAGCGACATAGAGGGTAATCAATTTAACTACAGATTGAACTTTAATAACAAAGAGTCTTTAGAGGAATTTAGAGAGAAATTATCTAAAGAAAAAGATATTGAGAAAATTAATGTAGTATATAATTAATTTTACCATGAAAAGTTTTAAAGTTTTAATTTATTTTGTAATCTTTTTCTTTTCGTATTCAAATTTCAATTATTCCTTAGCAAAAAATAATGATGTCTCTGATGAGAAACCAGGTTGCTCAAGCAAACTAGATAAAAATTTTTTTTTAAATTATTACAATTTTGCTATAAAAAAAATTGAAATTGATACCCACAACTATCGAAATTGGACAGTTAATAACGTAAGAATAATAACTCATAACGGCAGATTTATTCCAAATAATCTTAAAAAAAGATTTAATGCCACCATAAAGGTTACTTATGAAGATAATTCATTTTGTGTTTTATATGGAAGAGTAAGACATAGTGGAGATGCTAAAGATCATATTGCTCTTAAAGGAAACTCAATTATTCAAAGTCTAGATGTAATTCTTGACTCTGGAAATATACAAGGGATTACAAAATTCAAATTATTTAAGCCTGATGTGAGGGGAAATTTAGAAGATGTTGTTATACAAACCAATATTTTAAGAAACATAGGTTATTTAGCACCGAGATCTAAAAAAGTTGTATCTAGAGTTAATGAAACGGAA
This sequence comes from uncultured Pelagibacteraceae bacterium, assembly GCA_902572345.1. Taxonomy (GTDB): domain Bacteria; phylum Pseudomonadota; class Alphaproteobacteria; order Pelagibacterales; family Pelagibacteraceae; genus Pelagilacustribacter. Next base: position 94,436 of record CACGEW010000006.1, read on the forward strand.
TCAATAATGCTTTTTCAAGAAAAGGCTGCAAAAGAATTACTCGAGTTCAACAATAGAAGAGAAGGCCCAATATTAGAGGGCGATCAGAAATACTTTTTTGAATTAGTGAAAGATATTCCAGATAACAATAAAAGCAATTGGTCTGTAGGTACACCTTTTTTAAGAAATAAAAGCATGAAAGTGATGTTAGCAAAATCTACTAATTCTAAAGTAATTCACAAAGGTGAGATGCATAAAGAAATTTTTTTAAAAACAATTAATAATCTAAATTTAATTTATTTATATTGGGCAAATAGATTCCAAGACGAAAAAAATAATTATTTTTTCTTCGATTATGACCTTGATAATGAACTTTTGGGTTTTTTTAATAAATCTAACACAGTAAAACTTGAAAAATATAATCTATTAATGCAAGCAACAAACAGTCATCACGCATTAGGCCCTGATGCTAGAAAATTTTACTGGAATGCAATTGAAAATATTTTCGAACCAATAAATTATGATGCTAATCCCGATATAGATAGAGATACACCTACCACAACTAGTGCGATTTTCCGCCTCCCAATTTCAAATTATTATGAGGAATCTTTTGAAGATTTAGAAAATGATTTGAATAATTTAGATAAAAAAAAGTTAATTAAAGATCTAAAAAATTATGGTCTTGAGATTTCCGAT
>CACGEW010000007.1 GCA_902572345.1 uncultured Pelagibacteraceae bacterium
ACCATTTTTTGCTTTAGGCTTTTCTCATTAAACCTAATTAATAATCTTGATCTAAATTTCTTTTTAATCTTCAGTAAAGGCGAGTCTACAGGGCCCATGATTTCTAAACCATTAATCTTACTAAGACGTGTTTTAATTTCTCTAGCTCCTTCAATACTTAAAGATTGATTATTAGATGATATGATTATTGCAATAAGTCTACAAAAAGGAGGTAGGGAATTTTCTTTTCTCAAAATAAGCTCTTTTTTTAAAATTTCATCAGGATTATTTTTTATCAACTCATTTAAAGTAATGTTCTCAGGAGATAATGTTTGGTAAACAATTAAAGACTCAGAGCTAAATCTACCAGCTCTTCCACTTAATTGATTATACAATTGAATATTTTTTTCAGTAGTTCTTAAGTCGTAACCTCTTCCTGAAAAATCTGCATCAATTACAACTATGCAATTTAGTTTAGGAAAGTTAAAACCTTTTGAAATCATCTGAGTTCCAACTAAAATGTCTACCTGATTATTTCTGATTCTGTTAAATAAGGAATTCGTGTGATCCTTTTTTTTCATATAATCACTAGAAAAAATTTCTATTTTGCTAGTTGGAAATAATTTATTCACTTCCTCATAAATTTTTTCAACACCTGGTCCGTACATTATAAAATCACAATTTTTTTCATCTTTACATTTATTTAATATTTTTTTTTCAGAAGAACAATGATGACAGACAGCTTTGTTTTTACTTTTGTGAAATGTTAAATACATCGAGCAATTATTACAGATCTGTTTATATCCACAATTTTTACAAATTAAATATGGAGCATAACCTCTTCTATTTAAAAAAAATAAAACTTGTTCCCCTTTCTCAAGAAATTTTTTAACAATTTCAATGCTTTCATCAGGAACAAAGCTATTTTTTATTTTTTTTAAATTTAAGTTGACAATTTTTGTTTTTGGTAAAGGATAGTCGGCATATCTCTTATTAATTTTAAAATGTCTGAATTTTTTATTTTGAATATTATTAAAAGTTTCTAGTGATGGTATGGCGCTGACTAAATGGATTGGTATTTTTTCAAAAGAAGCTCTCGCTATTGCCATGTCTCTTGCATGATATATTACACCTTCATCTTGCTTGTAAGAAGTATCATGTTCTTCATCAACAATTATAATTCCAAGTTTTTTAAAAGGTAAAAGTAAAGAGGATCTTGCCCCAACGACTAATTTAATATTATTATTAATTATACCATTCCAAATGATTCTTTTATTTTTTGGCGTTATTTTTGAATGCCAAATTGCAGGTTCAAAACCAAAGAATTCATAGAACCTCTTCTTAAATTCATTAGTTAAAAAAATTTCAGGAAGTAAAACTAAAGCTTGTTTATTTTCAGCAATAATTTTTTTTATTCTCTCAAAATATACAAGTGTTTTACCTGAGCCAGTTGTTCCTTGAAGGACAGAAACATCAAATATATTATTTTTTGAATTTAAAAATTTTAAAGCATCATTTTGCTCTTGATTTAATTTGAATTTTTTTGCTTTGATTTCTCTTAGGTCAAAATTTTTATCATTTTTAATAAATAAATTTTTATTACCTCCAATAACCATTTTAAGTACGAGCCCTACGGGTGTTACGTTGTACATTGCAAACCATTTCATAAAATTAATGAAATTTTTATTTAAAGAAATTTTCCCAATTTTTTTATGAATATTTTTAATTTTTATATCTTTTGGCGCAAATCTTTCGCTTGGCCACACAACACCAATCGCCTTTTCTTTCCCAAAAGGAACTTCAACGATATCGCCTGGGGTTAATTTTTCTTTTATTGTTTTGTATGTAAATGAAAAATTAAATATTTTAGGCAGCATTACTTGCGCTTTCATATTTTAATAGTAGTTGAATTTTTTCTTTTTAAAAATGAATTGGTCTTTTATCAACAGCTAAAGCTGCCTCTTTTATTGCTTCTGTGTGCGTAGGGTGAGCATGACAAGTTCTAGCAATATCTTCAGAGCTCGCACCAAATTCCATCGCTAACGCCATCTCCGCAATCATATCACCGCAATGCGGTCCAATGATATGTACGCCTAAAACTTTATCTGTTTTACTATCAGCAAGTATTTTAACAAATCCTTCAGTTTCATTATTAACTTTTGCCCTTGAATTAGCTAAAAAAGGAAATTTTCCTGTTTTGTAAGATTTCTTTTCCTCTTTTAATTGTTCCTCTGTTTTACCAACAGTGGCTACTTCTGGAGATGTATAAACAACTCCAGGAATTACATCATAATTTACGTGTCCAGCTTGTCCTGCTAGTATTTCAGCTACTGCAATACCTTCCTCCTCTGCTTTATGAGCTAGCATTGGCCCTTTAATAACATCACCTATTGCGTAAATATTACTTACGGAAGTTTGCAATTTGTTATTAACTTCTATTCTACCTTTGTTGTCTTTTTTAATTCCAATTTTTGAAAGATTTAATCCCTCTGTATATGGTTTTCGTCCTACAGATACTAAAACCTTATCAACTTCTAAAAATTCTTTTTTTAAACTTTTAACATTAGTGTAAGAAATTGAAACAGACTTACCTTTATCTTCAACGGACTCAACCTTTGATCCCATTTTAAATTTAATCCCTTGTTTAGATAATATTTTTTGAAATTCATTTGAAATTTCTCTATCCATTCCGGGAGTAATAAAATCTAAATATTCTATAACAGTCACATCGGATCCTAATCTTGACCAAACTGATCCCATTTCTAAACCAATGTAGCCCCCTCCAATTACAGCTAACTTGGTAGGCACTTTGTCAAAAGATAACGCACCTGTAGAAGAAACAACATTTTTTTCATTGATCTGAATGCCTGGCAATGAAGTTACTGTTGAGCCAGTAGCAATAACAATGTTCTTAGATTTTATATTGGTTCTCTTGTTGTTGTTTTCATAAACAACAATATCATTTTTAGAAAGAAGAACTCCTTTGCCTTTAAAATATGTAACTTTATTTTTTTTAAATAAAAATTCTACTCCTTTAGTTAATACTTGAATTGACTTATTCTTGTTGGACATCATTTTTTCGATATTTAATTTTATGCCTTCTATTTCAATTCCTTGCTGATTAAAATCTTTCTTAGCTTTATGATAGTTTTCAGATAAGTTTAATAAACTTTTTGACGGTATACATCCAACATTAAGGCAGGTTCCGCCTAGAGCTCCTCTTGACTCAACGCACGCAGTTTTTAATCCAAGTTGTGCAGCTCTAATTGCGCAGACGTATCCTCCTGGTCCACCGCCAATTATTACTAGGTCAAAATTATTTTCCATGGTTAAATGTTTAAGAATAACCTCTTAGGTTGTTCTAGTGACTCTTTTACTATTTTTAAAAATGATACCGCTTCTTTGCCATCAATTATTCTATGATCATAAGATAGTGCTAAATACATTATTGGTCTAACCTGTACGTTGCCGTCCACTACAATTGGTCTTTGAATTATATTATGCATTCCTAACACTGCAGACTGTGGTGGATTTAAAATTGGTGTTGAAAGCATCGATCCATAAATTCCACCATTCGTAATTGTAAATGTTCCACCTTGTAAATCTTCAATTGTAATTTTTCCTTCTCTAGCCTTTTGACCAAGATCACCTATATTTTTTTCAATATCAGCAAAAGACATTTCGTCTGTTTCTCTGAGAACTGGCACTACAAGTCCTCTATCTGTTCCTACAGCAATACTTATATTGTAATAATTTTTATAAACTATTTCTTCACCTTGAATTTCTGCATTAACCGCAGGGTAATTTTTTAATCCAATAACACAAGCTTTTACAAAAAATGACATAAACCCTAATTTAACCCCATATCTGGTTTGAAATTCCTCTTTGTATTGACTTCTCATTTTCATCACTTCGCTCATATCAACTTCATTGAAAGTTGTAAGCATTGCAGCGTTCTCTTGAGCTTCTTTTAATCTTTTGGCTATCGTTAATCTCAGCCTAGTCATTTTAACTCTTTCCTCTGGACCATGCTTAATTTTTCTCTCTGAAGGAGATGGTTTGGAGCCCATTAAGCTCATGATGTCTTCTTTTAAAATTAAACCATTTTTTCCAGTTCCATCTACAGCATCTAAATTTATTTTTGCTTCAATGGCCATTTTCCTAGCAGCTGGAGACACTTCTTTGTTTTCTTTTTGAACTATTTTTTCTTCATGAGCTTGGTCCAAAATCAATGGTTCTTCATCCTCTAATTCATCGTCTAATTTAAGAGCAGTTTCTTCAATTTTTTTTTGTTTAATTTTTTTTGGTTTTTTAATTTTTTCCTCTTTGAAAATTTTTGGTTGGATTTCTTTTTTTACCTTGTTAGGCGGGTTGTAAGTGTTAACTTCGTCTGTACTGCTACCTTTCGTGCTTGCTGAGATATCTACAGTACCTAGTAAAGAGCCTACGTTTACTGTTTCTCCTTCTTTTACAGAAATGCTTCCCAATACTCCATTTGTAGGTGAAGGAACTTCTACGTTCACTTTATCTGTCTCTAATTCAACAAGAGGTTCATCAGCTGAAACTTTGTCTCCTTGTGATTTGAGCCACTTAGATACTGTAGCTTCTGTGACTGATTCACCGAGCGTTGGAACTGTAATTTTTTCTGCCATTTAATCTTTAAGTATCTTTTCCAATATTTCTTTTTGTTGTGCAAGATGTTTGTTAAGATTTCCAGTCGCAGTGGAAGAAGCTGCTTTTCTACCAACATATTTTACAGACTTATCACCAAAATTTACTATTTCTAAAGTTCGATCAATATAATTTCTTACTGTATTCCAAGCACCCATATTCTGTGGCTCTTCTTGACACCAAATAAATTCTGCTTTCGTATATCTTTTTAAAATATTTGCTAAAGTTTTTGCAGGAAAGGGGTAAAGTTGCTCTATTCTTATAAATGTTACTTCATTATTTTTGTATTTTTCTCTTGCCTCAATAAGATCATAATAAATTTTTCCTGAGCACATGATTACTTTTTTAATTTTTGCATCTCTTTTTTTTAACTCAAGCAAATTTTTTATATTCGAATACGCGTCATCCTCTAACACTCTATGGAAGGTACTTTTTTTAGAGAACTCTGAAATATTTGAAACACATTTTTTATGTCTTAATAGTGATTTTGGAGTCATAATAACCAGAGGTTTTCTAAACTCTCTATGCATTTGACGTCTTAAAACATGAAAATAATTTGAAGGTGTAGTGCAATTAACTACTTGAATGTTTTCTCCAGCACAAAGTTGTAAAAATCTTTCCAACCTTGCAGAAGAATGCTCGGGTCCTTGGCCTTCATAACCGTGTGGTAATAACAATACTAAACCACTAGCTCTACCCCATTTTGACTCTGATGATGAAATAAATTGATCGATTATTATTTGTGCTCCATTAGCAAAATCTCCAAATTGTGCCTCCCATAAAACAAGTGTTTCAGGTTCAGACAATGAGTATCCAAATTCAAACCCTAAGACTGCTAACTCTGAAAGAAGACTGTCAATTATTTCAAAATTTTTTTGGTTACCTGAAATATTATTAAGTGGGATATATCTTTGATGATTATCCTGGTTTCTTAAAACAGCATGTCTTTGGCTAAATGTCCCTCTACCTGAGTCCTGTCCAGATAATCTTACCGAAAATCCTTCGGTGAGCAGTGTTCCAAATGCTAAACTTTCTGCAGTAGACCAATCAATAGATTTTCCATCTAAAATAACTTTCATTCTTAAATCAAATATTTTTTTTAAGGTTTTGTGGACACTAAAGTCTTGAGGGATCTCAGAGATTTTTTTTCCTATGTTGATTAGTTTATTCTTATCAACACCGCTAACACCTCTTTTATCTTTGCCAAGATCTGGTTTAAATCTTGACCATACTCCATCATACCATTTTAATTCTGATTTATAATTTTTTGATGACTCAAATTCTTTTTCTAAAAACTTCTTAAAATTTGTTTTCTCTTTTTGCAAATTAGTTTCAGAAGTCAGTCCTTCTTCACTTAATTTTTTTCCATAAATTGAAAGAGTTGTAGGATGAGATTTAATTTTTTTATACATAATTGGTTGAGTAAAAGAAGGCTCATCTCCCTCGTTGTGACCGAATCTTCTATAACAGACCATATCAATAACAACATCTCTATTAAATTTTTGTCTATACTCAGTCGCAATTTTAGCACAGTGAACTACTGCTTCAGGATCATCTCCATTAACATGAAATATTGGTGCTTGAGCTGTCTTTGCAACATCTGATGGATAAGGCGAAGATCTTGCAAATCTCGGAGCAGTGGTGAAACCTATTTGGTTATTAACTATTATATGGATCGTTCCACCAATGTTATGTCCTGGAAGACCAGACATAGCGAAGCATTCTGCAACAATGCCTTGACCCGCAAATGCTGCATCTCCATGCATAAGAACAGGAATAACTTTTTTTCTACCTTTATCCTTATGAAAAAATTGTTTCGCTCTAACTTGACCTAAAACCACTGGATTTACTGCTTCTAGGTGGGATGGATTATCCGTAAGACTTATGTGCACTGAATTGCCATCAAACTCTCGATTTGACGAAGCACCTAAATGATATTTAACATCGCCCTCAAAATCTTTACTTGTACTTACAGACTTTCCAAAAAATTCACTAAAGATAGCTTTAAAAGGTTTGCCCATTACATTAGCTAATACATTTAATCTACCGCGATGAGGCATACCAATTTTGATCTCCTTAGCGCCTAAATTTCCTCCTCTTTTTATTATTTGTTCTAAAGCAGGTATTAGTGACTCGCCTCCATCTAAGCCAAATCTTTTAGTTCCAACAAATTTAACATGTAAATACTTTTCAAAACCCTCTGCTTGTACGATCTTATTTAAAATTGCTTTCTTTCCATTTTCGGTGAAAGTTATGTTTTTTTCAGGACCTTCTATTCTATCTCTGATCCAAGCTTTTTCATCTGGATCTCCCATATGCATAAACTCATAACCGATATTTGAACAGTAAGTTTTTTTTAAAATTTTTAATATTTCGTTTAAATCAGCGTATTGTAAACCAAGAACACCATCTAAAAAAATCTTTCTACTAAAATCACTCTTCTTAAATCCATAGCTCTCAGGCTTTAATTCTGGATGCTCTTCTTTTTTTTGAATTTCTAAAGGATCTAAAGTGGCAATCAAATGTCCTCTTATTCGAAAAGCCCTTATCAACATAATTGCTCTAACAGAATCTTTAGATGCTTGCTTTACAGAAGATGAATTCAAATCTACTGAAGCTTCTTCATGAATATTTTGTTTTTCAGTAAAAGATCTTAGTTTTTTAATTTTTTTTTCTGGTGACCAGCTAGGTCCGTTCAAATCTTGATAAATTAATTTTTCATCATCACTTAATCCATCAAAAAACTTTCGCCAACTTTCAGGTAAAGAATTAGGATCTGAAATATAATCTGCATAAAATTCTTTGATAAATTCAGAATTATTACCAGCTAAAAAAGAGGTTTTTTTGTAAACAATATTATTTTTTGATGAAGACATTAAAATTTATTCTAACATAAATTTATATAAATCAACCATTAAGTTTTTGATAAAGTGTTAGGCCTATATCTGCTGGTGATTTTGAAATAGTAATTCCTGCTGATTTCATTGTTTCTATTTTATCCTCAGCTCCACCTTTGCCTCCTGAAATTATAGCACCAGCGTGACCCATTCTTCTTCCCGGCGGCGCTGTTAATCCGGCAATAAATCCTACCATTGGTTTTTTAATCTTTTCTCTCTTTAAAAATTCAGCGGCTTCTTCCTCTGCAGAACCCCCTATTTCTCCAATCATAACAATTGACTTAGTCTCTTCATCTTTTAAAAAAAGTTCTAAACAATCAATGAAGTTTGTACCATTGATTGGGTCTCCTCCTATTCCTATACAAGTAGATTGACCAATTCCATTTGCAGTAGTTTGAGCCACTGCTTCATATGTTAATGTTCCAGATCTTGAAACTATTCCTACTGAACCCTTTTTATGAATATTCCCTGGCATAATTCCAATTTTACATTCATCTGGGGTAATGATACCGGGACAATTTGGGCCAATCAATCTTGAGCTACTTTTATTTAAAACTTTTTTTACCTTAAGCATGTCTACAATTGGAATTCCTTCTGTAATACAAACAATTAATTCTATTTTAGCATCTATTGCTTCCTCAATAGCTGCCCCAGCAAATTTTGGAGGAACGTAAATCATTGTTGCGTCTGCAGATGTTTTATCTTTTGCTTCTATAACGGTGTTGAAAACTGGAAGACCCAAGTGCTTTTGACCACCCTTTTTTGGGGTAACGCCTCCAACTAGCTTAGTGCCATATTTTAAAGCTTGTTCAGAATGAAATGTTCCATGAGTACCTGTAAAACCCTGACAAATTACTTTTGTATTTTTATCAACTAAAACTGACATTACTTTATTGCCTCAACAATTTTTTTAGCTGCATCATTGAGATCAGACGCAGACAAAATTTTTAAGTTGGATTTATTCAATATTTCTTGTCCTTCTTTGAAATTTGTTCCAGCCAATCTGACTACTAAAGGTATCGACAAATTAACTTCTTTAGCAGCGTCAACTACTCCTTGAGCAAGAACATCGCATCTCATAATCCCTCCAAATATATTAATTAAAATTCCTTTAACATTTTGATCTGATAATATTAATTTAAAAGCTGATGAGACTTTTTCTTTAGTGGCTCCACCTCCAACATCTAAAAAATTTGCAGGTTCTTTTCCATAAAGTTTAATTATATCCATAGTTGCCATAGCTAATCCAGCACCATTAACCATACAGCCAATTGATCCATTTAATTTAATATAAGCAAGGTCATGTTTACTCGCTTCAATTTCAGCAGGCTCCTCTTCATTTAAATCTCTTAAATTCTTAATTTCAGGTTGTCTAAAGATAGCATTGTCATCAAAATTTATTTTTGCGTCTAAACAAATAATTTCATTATTCTTATTGATAATTAAAGGATTAATCTCAATTAAGCTTGCATCTTTTTCTACTAATATTTTATAAAGACTCTTTATTAATTTTGTGGCTGTTTTTTTTTGAGTATTATCAAAATCAAATATGGAAATTATACTATCAATTTCTTTCTGATCTGGACCTGATTTGCTAAATTCTATTTTATTTGTTTTTATCTTATCCGGTGACTCTGATGCTACTTTTTCAATATCCATTCCACCCTCAGTGCTACTGATAAAAGCCACCTTTGAAGTTTGTCTATCAACCAAACAAGATAAATAAAATTCTTTAGAAATTTCTGAAGCCTCTTCGATATAGAGTCTTTTCACTTGTTTGCCCTCAATCCCCGTTTGATGAGTAACCAAAATTTTTCCCATCATTTTTTTGGCTTCAGTTTCTAAGTCTATTAAGTTATTTAATAATTTTACCCCACCTGCTTTTCCTCTGCCACCAGCGTGAATTTGGGCTTTTAACACATAATTCCGAGTTTTTAATTTTGTTATCTCTTTATTTATGTTTTTTAAGTCAAAAATAACAACGCCGGTTGGGACTGGAGCTCCAAATTCTCTCAGAATCTGTTTGGCTTGGTGCTCATGAATATTCATAAAAATTATTATATTTTACTTGTATATAAGATAAAGTTACTGAACGATTAGTTACAATGAAATTAAATTACAATAAACATAAAAATTCAATTTTTTTAATTTTTTTTTATTTTTTAGTATTTTTCATTACTTTTTTGAATATAAATGATTATGGAATTCACATAGAAGAGAAGTTTCATAGATTAAACGGTTTATTTTGGGTGAATTATATTTTTGATCTTTTGGGTTTAAATAATTTAGCTGAAATTTCTCAAACAAAAATCGATCAGATATACGACTATACTTTAAACAGACCTTCATATTATAATAAATATGGTGTTGTTCTAGATCTTCCAGTAGCATTTTTAGAAATTTTTTTATCAATAGATGATGTCAATAAAATTTATACACTTAAACATCTTTTGAGTTTTTTAATTTTTTTAATTAGTTCAATTTTTTTTTACAAACTTTTACTTTCTAGATATAATTTTTTTTTAAGTTTTGTCGGAGTTGCAATATTTATATTTTCTCCAAGAATATTTGGAGATAGTTTTTTATATAAAGATGTATTATTTTTGTCTTTTGTTACAATTACCATTTATTATTTTAATAAATCTATAAATATTTTCAATTATAGAAACATAATTTTGTTATCATTATTTTCTTCTTTATCAGTAAACCTTAGATTCTTCGCAATTATAATTCCATTTTTATTTATTTTTACATCATTTATAAAAAAAGATAATTTAAATAATATTACTGATTTTTGTAAAAAGATTTCTTTTTACATTTTATTTTTTATATTCTTCTTAATAATTTTTTGGCCTTATCTATGGTCTGATCCTTTAAATAATTTTTTAAATCTATTTAAAAATCTTAGTAGAGACTTAGTTGATGTTAAAATACTTTACAATAATGAGTTTATTTCAAATAGACTTTTGCCAAACACCTATATTTTAAATTGGATTGCTATTACTACTCCAGTATTACAATTCATTTCTTTTTTTCTTGGCTTCATTTTTTGTTTTTTAAGGTTAATAAAAAGATTTATAAACATAAAAGAAAAATCCATTTATAATGACTTTTGGAGAGGTAAAAATGAAGAAACAGATTTTATAATATTTATTATATTTATTTCATTCTATTTTTTATTTATATTTTTTGAAGCACCGTTATATAATGGCTGGAGATTAGTTTATTTCTTTAATATATTTATTACATACTTTGTAATTTATTTTATCTCCATAATATTTGGTAAAGTAAAAAATATATTTACAAAAAGAACTCTTATTTTTTTTTCATTGATTATCGTTATGATAAATATAAATGCTGTTATAAAATTTCATCCATTTCAAAGTATATATTTTAATAAATTTTTATCTGAAAAAACAGTTAATGGGTATGAAGGTGATTATTATGGAATGGCTTCCAAACATTTTTTTAAAAAAATTTTATCAAAAAACGATAGTGATAAAATTTACGTAGCAGTAGCGAGTCACACTCCTCTTCAGAGAGGTATAGAAGGATTACCAGCAAAAGATAGAAAAAAATTCATAATTGTGGGTCAGGAATATCAAATGGCAGATTATATTTTCAAAAATAATATTTCAGAAGTCAATAGTAGGCTAAATAAAAAATATGAAATTCCTGAAAATTTTAGTAAAGTTTATACATTTAAAGTTAATAAAATCATCGTATATGAGATTTTTAAAAAAGAACTAACCAGATGAAAATATTTTTTTACAAAGCTCTTTTAATTTTTATTTTTTTTCTTCTAGCATTCCACTTTTCTTTTAATTATGCTGTAAGAATTGTTAAACAAGAATTAAATAATAATATTTCTAAAGAAAAAGTTGAAAGCATTAAATTAAAAATAAAAAATGAGATGAAGACTGCAATAAATAAAGAAAATTTCATAAAACCAGATGATGCGATTCTAATAAATAAATTTTTAGATAAGATTAAATCAGATTTAGAAAAAAGAAATTAAATTGAAAAGTATTAACCATGTAATTATTATTCCAGTTTACAATGATTGGGATTCTTTGAATAAGTTACTTTCAAAGATTGATAATATCTTTAAAAATCAACGATTTATCAAAAATAAAATTTTAATTATAAACGATAATTCTTCTAAAAAAGTGCAATTAAGAAAAAAAAACAAAATTAATATTATCTTTTTAAAAAAAAACTTAGGTAGCCAAAAAGCAATTTCAATTGGTTTAGAATATTTAAAAAAGGTAAAAGGGGATTTTTATATTACCGTGATGGATTGTGATGGGGAGGACAATCCTCTTAAATTAAAAACAATGCTTATAAAGGCCAAACGTTTTAAGAATTCTATAATAACTTCAAATAGACTGCAGAGAGAAGAGTCGTGGATTGTGATTTTTTTCTACAAAATTCATTTAAATTTGACTTTTATGTTTACGTTAAAATGGATCTCTTTTGGTAATTTTTCTACATTTCATAAAAGAAATTTACAAAAATTACTATCAAATAATTGCTCTTGGTATGCTCATTCAAGTGCTGTAATTAAAAATTGTGAAATAATAAGAACTTATTCTAAGAGAGAAAAAAGATATTTTGGAAAATCTAAATTAAGTTTTTTTTCTCTAGTCGAACATTCGTTAAGAGTAAACTCTGTTTTTTATAAAAATATTTTTTTTATGTCTATTTTTTACTCATTAGTTTCCGTAATTTTATTGCCCGCACTTTTTGAAAGCATTATAATAGCTTCAATTGTTTTTTTTAATTTTTGTGTATGTTTCATTAAATATAAACATAGGATAACTAATTTATCTGATAATAAAAAATATATAAAAAAAATAAGTTAGTTAAAGCATTTTATTTCATAAATGAAAAATATTTCTTCTTCGATTAGATCATAGCAATTTTTGTCAATGTATGCTGTTATAGCTTTTTTTGAAATTTTTTCGTGTTTAAAAAAAAATATCTTTTTTATATTTTTTTTCTTTATGATGCTTATAAGAAAATTTTTATAATAATCATAATATTTATTATTTGATTTTGGCATACTTGCTCCATCAGTGGTGAATGATTTATTAGGATAATTTAAATTTTTTGACGAGATGCTTTGGAGAAATTGATAATGGGTTATTAACATAATATTTTCACTTCTTAACTCCTCAATTTTAGCTCTTCCTTTATTTATAATTTTTATTTCATCTAAAGGATTGCCAGAGAACTCAGGATTGATCCACGATAGATCTTTGAATTTATCACTTATAAGTTCTGCGCTTATAGAATTTTTTAAATTTACTGATTTAAGTTCGTGAAATTTTCTAGTTTCATTAAATCTCATATGATATTTAAAAGTAACAAAGATCAATATTACAATTAATCCGTATGAAAAAAATCTTTTATACTTGATATTTATTTGATTGAGTTCAATTTCTATAAAGCCAAATAATAATGGAACTAAAAAATATATATAAACCTGATTTTTAGTCATTATTTGATGAAAAATAAATATTGTAACAAGTAATGTTAAAAGTAAAAAATTTAATATTTCTTTATTTGTGAGTTTTTTTTTTTTCAATTTTAAAACCAAAATTATTAACAGTGGTATCAAAATAAATTTGAACTTATTAAAGAAACTGTTGAGTGAAAAATTTAGATTTTCAATTCTATTAGAGCCGATTGATAGTGGATAATCGATATATTGGATAAAGAAATTTTTAAAATTATAGTCTAGTATTAAAATTACTAGAAATAAAATAATTATATTAAAAATTATACTTTTAATTAAAGATTTTAAAAAATAATATTTTTTTTCCAAAATTGAATAGATTAAAAAAATAACACCATAGGCAATAATTGCATAAGCAGCTGGAACTTGTTTAGAAAAAAAACTTAAAAAAAAAGCAAAAACAATAATAAACCAAATGTAGTCTTTATTAATTTCAATATTTTTGAGAATTAAAAATATTCCAATTAATAAAAAAAAAGCTGCATGATGATCTACAAAAGGTGTTCCAGATATAGTATAAGCTAAAAGTGAAAAAGTAAGACTGTATAAAAATGCTTTAAATTTTGCAATTTTATAACTCACAAAAAAAAGATAAATAAAAATTGTTAGTAAACTGTTAAAAATAGATGAATGAATTATATAAGCTGTCCAATTAACACCAAATATTTTAAAAAAACCTGACTGTAAAAAATCAATGACCAATCCAGAAACTACCCAATAATCTCTTATTGGTAATTGACCAATGATAATTCTATAAGCGCTATCATAATGAAAAAAAGTATCAATTGGAAAAGTGCCTATCTTTGAATAATAGAAGTTTACAAAAAAAGACGATATTAATAAAATTAATAATATTAAAAAATCTATATATAAATTTTTGTTTTTTGGTAAAATATGCATTCTAAATTTTTATATAATTTAATAATAAATATTACAATTTAAAATGGAAAATTATCCTGAAACAGCTACAGAAAGATTTGATAAAGCAAATTTTCATATAAAATATTGTTTGACTAAAGTAAAAAAATATATTTTGGGTGATGTTTTAGAAATAGGTGCAGGTTGTGGAAGTTTTACTAGAAATTATATAACAGCTCCAGAGATTGAAAAAGTTATTCTAACAGAAAAAGACTCGATTAATATAAAAAAATTAAAAGAGAATTTTGAAAATAATCAAAAAATTAGCGTTACAAATAAATCGATTCAAAATATTGATGGTTATTATGATACAATTTTATATTTCCATGTATTAGAACACATTGAAGACGATATAAAAGAAATAGAGGAAGCTAAGCTAAAACTTAAACCTAATGGTCACTTAATAATCATAGTCCCCGCACATCAAAAAATGTATGGAAAATTAGATAAAGCCATAGGACATTTCCGAAGATACGACAAAAAATTCTTTAAAGATTTTGATCAGCTCAATTTATTAAAATTACAATTTTTAGATACAATGGGATACATGTTGTATTTTTTTAATAGAATTTTTTTTAAAAAAGAAACTTTTCCTTCAAGTATAAAAATATTCATTTGGGATAAAATATTTACTCCATTCACAATTATTATTGATTTTATTACGAACTACAATTTTGGAAAATGCATAATAGCTATTTATAAAAAATAGTTTAGACTAATTCTGGATCAATTTTTTTTGCTGCATCAAACAATTCTTTCACAGCTTTAATTGAATTATCAAAATTTTTTCTCTCTTCTTTAGACAATTCTAATTCTACTATTTTTTCAACTCCTTTAGAGCCAATAATAACTGGTACACCAGCATATATATTTTGTGTTCCATATTCTCCATTTAAATGAACAGCGCATGGAATTTTTTTCTTTAAATCACTTAAATAACATTCTGCCATTTCAACGCCTGATGCAGCGGGTGCGTAAAATGCTGATCCTTTTTCAAGATATTTGACAATTTCAGCTCCACCTTTTTTCGTCCTATCAACTATTTTATCTAATTTTTCTTGAGTTAATTTTCCTTCTCTTACTAAATCCATTATTTTTTTTCCTTCAATTTCAGTAGAACCCAACATGGCTACCATGCTATCGCCATGACCACCGAGTACAAATGACTTTATTTTTTGTACTGGAACTCTTAGTTCTTCTGACAAAAAATAAATAAATCTGGACGAATCCAATATCCCAGCCATTCCAACAACTTTATTTTTTGGTAACCCAGAGTATTTCTGAAGAGCCATTACGATTACATCCAACGGATTTGTAATGCATATAACAAATGCATTGGGTGAGGTTTTTTTAATTCCCTCTGCTACCTGTTTAATTATTTTTAAATTAATACCAAGTAAATCGTCTCTGGTCATACCTGGCTTTCTTGGAACCCCGGCTGTAATTATTATTACATCAGAGTTTTTTGTATCTTCATAATTATCTGTTCCTGTTAAATTCACATTGAAACCAGAAACAGGTGAGGATTGAGCTATATCCAAAGCTTTACCTTTTGCAATCCCTGCTGCAACATCAAACAATACCACGTCAGCTAATCCTTTTAATGCTATTAAATGAGCTAAAGTTCCACCGATTTGTCCAGCTCCTATTAAAGTAATTTTTTTTTTCATTATGTCCTTTTGTTTATTTCATGGTTGGCATCACAAACTCAGGGTCAGATCTTAGTCCTGATGGCCATCTTGAAGTTATCGTTTTTAATTTTGTATAAAATCTGACACCTTCCGGGCCGTGCATGTGTTGGTCACCGAATAAAGATCTCTTCCAACCCCCAAAACTATGAAAAGCCATTGGCACAGGAATCGAAATATTTATCCCAACCATTCCAATTTTAGCTTTATTTGAAAATGTTCTTCCTGAGTCTCCGTCTCTTGTAAAAATGCTCACACCATTTCCAAATTCGTGATCATTAACTAACTGAAGTGCATCATTAAAATCTTTTACTCTTACAACAGACAAAACAGGTCCGAAGATCTCTTCTTTATAAATCTTCATATCCTTTTTAACATGATCAAATAAGCATCCACCGATGTAATATCCTTTTTCATAACCTTGTAACTTAAAATTTCTGCCATCTACAACTAATTTGGCTCCTTCTTTCTCGCCAATATCCACGTAACTTTTTACTTTTTCTAAATGTTCTTTAGTTACTAGTGGTCCCATTTCAGATTGCTTATCCATACCAGGGCCAACTTTTAATGCCTCAACTTTTTTTGCTAAAGAGCCTACTAACTTGTCTCCTATATTGCCAACTGCTACTGCTACCGACTGAGCCATACATCTTTCTCCAGCTGATCCGTAAGCTGCTCCCATTAATCCATTAACAGCTTGATCCAAATCACAATCAGGCATTACAACACAATGGTTCTTAGCGCCACCAAGAGCTTGAACTCTTTTTTCATTTTTTGCACAGCTCTCATAAATATATTTGGCAATTGGTGTTGAGCCAACAAAGCTCACAGCAACTACATCTTTATTATTAATTAAGGCATCAACTGCTTCTTTATCTCCGTTCATTACATTAAAGACACCATCTGGCAGTCCAGCATCTTTCAATAACTCTGCTAATCGCATCGAACATGATGGGTCTTTTTCTGAAGGTTTTAAAACAAAAGTGTTTCCACACGCTATTGCCATTGGAAACATCCACATCGGAACCATAGCAGGAAAATTAAAAGGAGTAATTCCAGCGCAAACTCCTAAAGGTTGTCGTACAGACCAGCTATCAACATTTGTACCAACATTTTCTGTAAACTCGCCCTTAAGCATTTGAGGAATGCCACAAGCGTACTCGACTACTTCCAAGCCCCTTGTCAACGAACCTTTGGCATCCTCATAAACTTTTCCATGTTCAGCTACTATAATTTTTGTAAGCTCGTCAGAATTTTTTTCAATTAATTCCTTAAATTTAAACATTATTCTTGCTCTTTGAAGGGGAGGTGTATTTGCCCAGGGTTCGAAGGCTTTCTTGGCATTATCGACTGCTTGATTTACATCTTTTGTCGAAGCAAGTTTTACCTCTGAACTTTGTTCGCCTGTAGCTGGATTGAATACTTTACCTGTTTTTTTCGAGTCCCCACTAAATGATTTACCCCCAACAAAGTGTTCAATAGTTTTCATGCTGATATTGAATAAATAAGCTTTTAACTTGTTGCAAGCATTTTTTTTATAGATCCAATAGCTTTTGCTGGATTTAATCCTTTTGGACAAGAATTAGTACAATTCATTATTGTATGGCATCTGTATAATTTTAATTCGTCAGCAACTTTTCTTAATCTCTCTTTTTTATCACCATCTCTGCTATCATTGATCCAACGGTAAGCTTGTAATAAGACTGCAGGTCCTAGGTATTTATCACCATTCCACCAATAGCTTGGACAAGAAGTTGAACAGCAAGCACATAATATACATTCATAATAACCATCTAATTTTTCTC
This sequence comes from uncultured Pelagibacteraceae bacterium, assembly GCA_902572345.1. Lineage (GTDB taxonomy): Bacteria > Pseudomonadota > Alphaproteobacteria > Pelagibacterales > Pelagibacteraceae > Pelagilacustribacter. Next base: position 17,480 of record CACGEW010000007.1, read on the forward strand.
TGTCTTTTTGAGATTGTTTGATTTCCTCTTTTTCTTTTCCTGTTTGCTCTGTTTGCAGCCACGGTTTGATTGACTCATACTGTTTATATAGTGTAGTCAAATCTCCGATTAGATCTTTAACTACTTTTAAATGAGGTAAAGGGTACACGTTTAAATCTCCATTAATATCTGTATGAGATTTAATGCATGCTAAGGTATTTACTCCATCTATATTCATCGCACATGAGCCACAAACCCCATGAGCACATGATCTTCTGAATGTAAGTGAAGGATCTATTTCATTTTTAATTTTAAATAAAATATCTAAAACTTTTGGACCACAATTATTCATATCAACTTCAAAAGTATCAACTCTAGGATTCTGTTTTGTAGATGGGTCCCATCTATAAACATTTACCCTTTTTAAATTTTTTGAATTTGTCTCGTCTTTGTAATACTTACCAACTTCTATTTTTGAACTTTGTGGTAAGTTGAATTGAACCATTCTTAATAAACTCTTTCCTTTGGTGGGAAGTATTGAACGTCGTTCGTTAGTGTTCTTGAGTGAACATCTCTGTATTTAATTTCTACTTTTTTGTCACTTTGCCAAGCCAATGTGTGCTTCATAAAGTTTTTATCATCTCTCTTGCTATAATCCTCTCTTGCATGAGCACCTCTGCTCTCTTTTCTGCTATAAGCTGAGTCCATAGTCGTAAGAGCTTGTCTTATTAAATTATCAAACTCCAGAGTTTCAACTAATTCTGTATTAAAAAGAAGAGATTTGTCTTTGACTGAAATATCTTGCATACCTTCATAAGGCTTTCGTATTTGATCTACACCTTCTTTTAATGTTTTTTCAGTTCTAAACACGGCACATTTTGATTGCATTGTTTTTTGCATATTTAATCTTAATTCAGCGGTCTTAGTAGCCCCTCCAGAGTTTCTAATTTTATCAAATCTATCTAAACATTTATCCGTCTCTGAACTCGAAACTTCTTCATGAGCCATACCTGGTTTTACAAGTTCTGCTGCTCTTTTAGCAGCCGCTCTTCCAAATACCACAAGGTCAATTAATGAATTTGAACCTAATCTGTTAGCCCCATGAACTGATACGCATGCTGCTTCCCCGATAGCCATCAGCCCGGGTACTGTTTTTTCTGAACCGTTTAAAGTTAAAACTTCTGCTTTATAATTAGTTGGAATACCGCCCATATTATAGTGAACCGTAGGTACAACTGGGATTGGTTGTTTGTTCACATCAACATTTGCAAAAGTCTTTGCGGCTTCGGTTATGCCTGGAAGCCTTTCTTCTAAAACCTCTTTATCTAAATGATCTAAGTGCAAATTAATATGATCTTTATCTTTACCGACACCTCTGCCCTCATTAATTTCCATCTCCATTGATCTGCTTACTACATCTCTAGAAGCTAAATCTTTTGCGTTAGGTGCGTAACGCTCCATAAATCTTTCACCTTTACCGTTTACTAAAAATCCTCCTTCTCCTCTTGCACCCTCTGTTATTAAGCATCCTACTCCATAAATTCCAGTTGGATGGAATTGCACAAACTCCATATCTTGTAAGGGCAATCCAGCTCTTAATACCATTGCATTACCGTCACCAGTACAAGTATGCGCTGAGGTAGCTGAATAATAAACTTTTCCATAACCACCTGTTGCTATTATTGTAATGTGTGATCTAAACCTATGAATAGTGCCATCAGTTAAATTCCAAGCTATAACTCCTTTGCACTCTCCATTTTTCATTATTAGGTCTAATGCAAAGTATTCGATAAAAAATTCTGTATTGTGTTTTAGTGCTTGACCATAAAGAGTGTGTAAAATTGCATGGCCAGTTCTATCAGCAGCAGCACATGTTCTTTGTGCTGTTCCATTTCCATAATTTTTTGTCATTCCACCAAAAGGTCTTTGATAAATTTTTCCATCATCTGTTCTGCTAAATGGAACACCATATCTCTCTAATTCAACAACTGCTCTTGGAGCTTCTTTACATAAATATTCTATAGCGTCCTGATCGCCTAACCAGTCAGAACCTTTGACGGTATCGTACATGTGCCATCTCCAGTCATCCTCTCCCATATTTCCAAGAGCTGCCGAGATGCCTCCTTGAGCTGCAGATGTATGACTCCTTGTTGGAAATACTTTTGAAATACAAGCTGTTTTTAATCCAGCTTCTGATAGGCCAACGGCGGCTCTAAGACCAGACCCTCCTGCTCCTAAAACTACAACGTCATATTCATGATCAATAATTTTATATGCGCTCATTATGATAAATTATATATACCTGTAATAGTTATTAAAGGCATAATTATAGCAAATATATTCAAAACTTTATTTGCGACATTTTTGATTTTTTGATCTTTTATATAATCCTCGAATATCTCACTTATGGTTAAAGCTGAAAAAAAGAAAGCTATTACTATAAATATTGAAAATAAAATTCTTGTTGGTTGTTGAGCAAAGAAAAAAAGCACTGTTTGATAATCATTCTCATAAATAGAAATAAAATTTAAAATAAACCAAATCATTAAGGGAATAAGTAAAAAAGAACTTATTTTTGTAAATAACCATTTTTTTGTAGAAACATGCATATTAAAAAATATTTTTTCCTATTAAATAAAATGTAATTGTAAGTACAAATGATCCAACTAAAGCTAAAACTCCAGTGACCTTCGAAATCTTTAAATCGAAACCATACCCTAAATCCCAAAATAAATGACGTAATTCATTTAAAATATGAAAACTAAAAGTCCAACAAAGTCCAACAGCTACAAATTTTCCAAAAAAACTTTTTAGGAAATTATTTATAATTAAGTAGCTCTCTGCTCCAAGAAATAAAGACAAACTCCAGAAACAAATTATCGTAATAGCTAAAATATTTATCACTCCAACAATTCTATGTGTAATGGAAAGTAAAGAAGATATTTGCCATCTATAAATTTGAAGATGAGGGCTTAAAGGATTATTTTTTTCTTCCATATAAGATTTATAAACTAAAGTTATAATTTTTTCACTAAGTGCTCAGCGATCTGAACAGTGTTTAAAGCCGCCCCTTTTAATAAGTTATCAGATACGACCCATATATTTATAGCCTTTACATTTGAATTATCTTTTCTGATTCGAGAAATGTAAGTTGTATAATCTCCTTCTGCTTCAATTGGTGTAATATACCCACCGTCTTTTCTTTCATCGATAACTTTACATCCTGGTGCATTACTTAAGATTTTTATAACATTTTCAAAATCATATAAATTATCAAATTCAATATTTATAGACTCAGAGTGTCCGGTTCTAACCGGTACCCTTACGCATGTTGCGGTAACATCAATTTCGTGATCAAGAATTTTTTTTGTCTCATTTGTCATTTTTAATTCTTCTTTTGTGTATCCATCTTTATCAAAAGTATCGATGTGTGGTATTAAATTAAAAGCAATTTGTTTAGTAAAATTTTTTGAATTAATTTTTTTATTTTCTAAATATTTTTGAGTTTGTTCAAATAATTCATCCATTGGGGCTTTACCAGCACCGGATACAGCCTGATAAGTCGAAACAACAACTCTGTTTATTTTATATTCGTCATGTAAAGGTTTAAGTGCGAGAACCATCTGCATTGTTGAACAATTAGGATTTGAGATAATGTTGTTATGCTTATTTAATGCTTCAGCGTTTACTTCAGGAACAACTAAGGGAATATCTGATTGCATTCTGAAATAACTAGAATTATCGATAACTATAGTTTTTTTTGCAGCTTTAGGGGCCCACTCTTTAGCAATTTGGCTACCTGCAGCAAAAAAAGTTATTTGAGCTTTTGAAAAGTCATAGTTTTCTAAATTTTCAATAACAATTTCTTCTCCTCGAAATTTAATTTTTTTACCAGCGCTTTTTTCAGAGGCAACTAAATATAGCTCTTTAAATGGAATTTTAGATTTCTCTAATATTTCAATTGTTTTTCTTCCTACGTTTCCTGATGCTCCGATAATTGCAAAATTCATATAACTATTACTTTATTTTAATTTTGCTATAATTGCATCACCCATGACAGAGGTGGAGACCTCTTTCATGTTTTTTGACATAATATCTTTGGTTCTTAACCCATCATCAAGAACACTTTGAACAGCTTTATCTAATTGTTCTGCCTCTTTATCAAGGTCTAGAGAATATTTTAATGCCATTGATAAACTTAAAATTGTAGCAATAGGGTTAGCAATATTTTTCCCAGCAATATCTGGTGCAGACCCATGAACAGGTTCGTACATTGATCTAATTTTACCGTTTTTGTCTTTAGCTCCTAAAGAGGCTGATGGTAGTAGACCCAAGGACCCGGTTAACATCGCAGCTTCATCAGAAAGAATGTCACCAAATAGGTTATCAGTAACAATTACATCAAATTGCTTTGGATCTCTTAATAACTGCATTGCACAATTGTCTGCCAGCATATGGCTTAATTCAATTCTTTTATATTCTTTATCTTTAAGTGCCTGCACTTCTTCTCTCCATAAAATACCAGCTTCCATTACATTAGATTTTTCACAAGAAGTTACTTTATTTTTTCTTTTTTTTGCTAAATCAAAAGCTACCCTTGCCACCCTCTGTATCTCGCTAGTGGTGTAGGTATGAGTATTAACTCCTTTTCTCTCATTGTTTTCGATTGGTTCTATACCTCTAGGTTCTCCAAAATAAATTCCACCCGTGAGCTCTCTCACAATCATTATATCTAAACCAGATATTATTTCTGGTTTAAGTGAAGATGCTTCTACTAATTGTTTAAAACATATTGCTGGTCGTAAATTTGCAAATAACTTTAATTCTTTCCTAAGTTTTAATAGGGCTCTTTCTGGCCTCTTTGAAAATTCTAAATTATCATACTTAGGTCCTCCAACAGCACCTAGAATTACAGCTTCACTCTCAAGTGCCTTATAAAAAACTTCATCTGTAATTGGATTTTTGTGTTTATCGTAAGAAGCTCCACCAACAAGACCTTCTTCAATTTTAAAGTCTAATGATTTATTTTTATTAAACCATTCAATTATTTTTCTTACTTCTCTGATAACTTCTGGCCCAATACCATCGCCAGGTAGCAATAGTAATTTTCGATCCTTAACTTTAATCATTATTAATCAACCATGGTTTATTGACTTCTAATTTTTTTTCAAAATCATCAATAAAATTTATTTTTTCCATAGATAATCCAATGTCATCTAACCCCTCAACCAAACATTTTTTTTTAAAAGAATCTATTTCAAATTTGATAACTTTATTTCCAAATTTAATTTCTTGTTTTTGAAGATCTACTTCAACCTCTTCTTTTCTTTTTGAATACTCTGATAGCTCTAATACTATTTGCTCACTAGTTTTAATTGGTAAAATACCATTTTTAAAACAATTGTTGTAAAATATATCTGCAAAGCTCGAGCTGATAATACATTTTATGCCAAAATCAGATAATGCCCATGGAGCGTGCTCTCGAGAAGAGCCGCATCCAAAGTTTTTACCTGCTAATAAAATTTTTGATTTATTGTAAGGCTCATTATTTAAAGTAAAATCCTTTATAAGATTTCCATTTTCGTCATATCTCATCTCATAAAATAAACTTTTTCCCAAACCTGTCCTTTTTATAGTTTTAAGGAATTGTTTTGGAATAATCATGTCCGTATCGATATTCTGTAATGGTAAGTATGACGGGATGCTCTTTAAGTTTAAAAATTTTTCCATTATTGTATCTTTCTCACATCAGCTAAGTGTCCATTTACTGCTGCTGCAACAGCCATACCTGGACTAACTAGATGTGTTCTTCCACCACGACCTTGTCGTCCCTCAAAATTTCTATTAGATGTCGATGCGCATCTTTCTTTGGGTTTTAATTTATCCGCATTCATTGCAAGACACATTGAACAACCAGGCTCTCTCCATTCAAAACCAGCTTCTTTAAAAATTTTATCTAGACCTTCTTCTTCAGCTTGAGCTTTAACCAAACCGGATCCGGGGACTACAATGGCGCTTACATTTTTTGCTACTTTCTTGCCTTTTAATAAATTTGCAGCATTCCTCAAATCTTCAATTCTACCATTAGTACAACTTCCGATAAAAACTTTATCTATTTTAATATCTGAAATTTTCGTATTTGCTTTTAAACCCATATAAGTAAGCGATCTTTCCATTGCAGCTTTTCTATCTTCGTTAGACTCTTTGCTAGGATCTGGAACATTACTTGTTACAGAAGCAACATCTTGAGGCGATGTCCCCCAAGTCACTAGAGGCTCAATTTCTTTTGCATCAATATTAATTTCTTTATCAAATTTGCAATCTTTATCGGAATATAATTGTTTCCAATAAGTTAAAGCTTTTTCCCAATTCACTCCTTTAGGCGACATAGGTTTATTTTTAAAATATTCAAAAGTTTTTTCATCTGGTGCTATAAGTCCTGCTCTTGCACCGGCCTCGATGGTCATATTGCAAACAGTCATTCTCTCTTCAATACTTAGATTTCTTATGACTTCACCTGCAAACTCTATAACAAATCCAGTACCACCAGCTGTTCCAATTGTTCCAATAATTTTTAAAATTACATCTTTAGCAGTAACACCTATTGGTAATTTGCCGTTTACATTTATTCTTAAATTTTTTGATTTTTTTTGAATCAGAGTTTGAGTAGCTAAAACATGCTCAACTTCAGAAGTTCCAATTCCAAATGCCAAAGCTCCGAAAGCTCCGTGCGTTGCTGTATGACTATCGCCACAAACAATAACAGTTCCCGGTTGAGTAAAACCTTGTTCTGGTCCTATAATGTGAACAATACCTTGTCTTTTGTCATTAACATCAAAAAGATTAATGCCAAATTCTTTACAATTATTTCTTAAAGTATCTACTTGAATTTTAGACTCTTCATCGTCTATTCCCTTTGATCTATCTGTAGTTGGAACATTATGATCTGGAACAGCTAAAGTTAATTCAGGTTTTCTTACTTTTCTTTTTTGCATTCTTAAACCTTCAAATGCTTGGGGACTTGTAACTTCATGAATTAAGTGTCTATCAACATAAATTAATGAGGTACCGTCGTCCTGTTCATGGACAAGATGGTTTTCCCATATCTTATCATATAGAGTTTTTGACATTAAAATTTTATTTTTTTTCTTTAGCCGGTTTTTCGTTTTTAACTTCTGGCGAAGTTTCTTTCTTTTCGACAGCTGCTTCTTTTTCAGCAGTTGTCTCGACTTTATCAGGTTCAGCTACCTTTTTAGGCTCTTCTGCTTTGACAGATACATCAACACCAATTTTTTTTTTGATTTTTTCTGCGATTCTGGCAGATTTACCTTTTCTATCTCTCAAGTAATAAAGTTTTGCTCTTCTGACTTTTCCTGATCTTATAACTTTAATTGAGTCTACATTTGGACTATATAGCGCGAAAGTTCTTTCAACTCCCTCACCAAAAGAAATTTTTCTTACTGTGAAAGAAGAATTTAAGTCTCTGTTCTTTTTTGCAATACAAACACCTTCAAAATATTGAATTCTTTCTCTTTTACCTTCAACGATTTTTACACCAACTTTAATAGTATCCCCTGGAGAAAATTCTGTAATTTTCTTGTTGGCTGTTATTTTTTGAATTGCAGCTTTATTTATATCTTCAATGTTTTTCATTTTTTTTCTCTAAGTATTTTTTCCAAAGATCAGGTCTTTGGCGTTGTGTTATAGCCTCAGATTGAGCTAAACGCCACCCCTTTATTTTAGCATGATCACCAGAAAATAGGACTTCTGGCACCTTTTTACCCTCCCAATCTCTCGGTTTAGTGTATTGAGGATACTCCAAAAGATTATTCTCAAAACTTTCATCTTTAGCAGAATTTGCATTGCCTAAGACATCTGGAAGAAGTCTTACTAACGCATCAACGAATACAAATGATGCGCTCTCACCTCCAGATAAAATAAAATCTCCTATACTATATTCTTCAATATTTCGTGTCTCTAAAAGTCTTTGATCAACTCCTTCAAAATGACCACACAAAATATTTATTTTCTTTAGCTTACTCAAAGATTTTACTTCTTGTTGATCTAGTCTTTTGCCTTTAGGAGATAAGTAAATTATTTTTTCTTTAGCTTTTATGTTTTTATCTAAAGCAGATGCTACGACATCTGGTTTTAATAACATGCCACTTCCACCACCAAAAGGTGTATCATCAACCGTCCGATTATCATCAAAAGCATAGTCTCTAATATCTATAATTTTGAGATTCCATTTTTGTTTTTCCTTAGCTTTCTTATAGATGCCCACATCTAAAAGCCCAGGATATAAATCCGGATACAAAGTAAATATTTGTACTTCGAGCATTTTTTAAAACCTTATTTTTTATCTTTTGGCTCTTCCTTTTTAGGCTCTTCCTTTTTGGCTTCTGCTTTAGGTTCTTCCTTTTTAGGCTCTTCCTTTTTAGCTTCTGCTTTAGGTTCTTCCTTTTTAGGCTCTTCCTTTTTAGCTTCTGCTTTTGGCTCTTCTTTTTTAGCTTCTGCTTTAGGTTCCTCTTTTTTACCTTCTGTTTTAGGTGCTTCTTTAGTTTCTTCAGCACTTTTTTTTCTGTCCTTTTTAGGAATAGCTTTTTGAGGATTGTTTCCCGGCTTCGGCATTGGCATTATTTGGAGCTCACCTAAAAGCCTAGAAACTCTAAGAGTTGGTTGAGCACCTTTACTCATCCAATATTTTACTCTCTCAGCTTCTATCTTTATTCTTTCTTTTTTATCTTTTGGAAGCAATGGATTGTAAGAACCAATTTTTTCAATAAATTTACCGTCTCGTGGATATCTTCCATCAGCGATAACTATTTTGTATATCGGTCTTTTCCTTACTCCTCCCATTGATAATCTTATTCTTAACATGTTTTACCTTTCATTTTAGTTTATTGAGCATTTCATCTGGGATCATTCCAGATGGAATTTTTTTTCCTTGTGACATCTTTTTCATCATATCTGACATCATTTTAAATTGTTTAAGTAACTTATTTATTTTGGAAACATCTACTCCAGCGCCTTGAGAAATTCTTTTTCTTCGAGAACCGCTAATGATTTTTGGATTTTCTTTTTCATTTTTTGTCATAGATAAAATGATAGCCTCATTTTCAATTAGCATTCTTTCATCTATGTTAGCTTGATCCATTTTAGCTTTCATTTTATTTACGCCAGGTAACATAGACATGACTCCTTCCATGCCTCCCATTTTTTTCATTTGTCTCAATTGTGAAAGGTAAGAGTCCATAGTAAAAATACCCTGTTTAAGTTCTTCCTCAGTTTCTTTAATTTTTTCTTCACTTAAATCTTGCGCTGCTTTTTCAACAAGTGTAACCACATCACCCATACCAAGAATTCTATTAGCTAACCTGTCAGGGTGAAAAATTTCAAAGTCAGAAACTTTTTCTCCAACACCAATATATTTTATAGGTTTACCTGTAATGTGTTTCATACTCAACGCAGCTCCACCTCGTGCATCACCATCAACTCTAGTTAAAATAATTGATGAAAGGTTAACTGCTGTATCAAATTCTTTTGCAACGTTTACAGCTATTTGACCGGTTAAAGAATCGGCAACTAGAATAGTTTCGGCTGGTTTGGTTAAATCTTTAATTTGTTTAATCTCAGACATCATTGGTAAATCTATTTGCGTTCGACCAGCGGTGTCAAAAATTATGACATCTGAACCACTTAGATTTGCAGCGTTGAGTGCTCTTTTAGTAATATCAATAGGTTGTTGTTTTTCTATGATCGGTAAATTTTGTATATTATTTTTTTCTGCTAATAATTTTAATTGTTCTTGAGCAGCAGGTCTGTAAACGTCCAAGCTTACAAGCATAACTTTTTTTTTATGATTTTTTTCAATTAACTTAGCTAATTTTGCGGCTGAGGTTGTTTTTCCTGAGCCTTGTAAACCTACCAATAATATAGAAACTGGTGGAACTGCTTTAAGATTGATCTCCTCATTCTTAGAACCAAGTATGTTTACTAATTCATCGTAAACAATCTTTACTATCATTTGACCAGGTGAAGTTGATCTAATAATCTCTTGGCCAATAGCTTTTGGTTTTACATTTTCAACGAAATCTTTAACAACTGGCAGCGCTACGTCGGCCTCTAATAAAGCTAAGCGTATTTCTTTAAGTCCAGAGTCCACTTGTTCTTCCGTTAAGGAAGGAGCACTTTTTAGTTTAGAAAAAATATTTTCTAATTTATTTGTTAAGTTTTCAAACATTTTTATAACGTCCAACACCTATCGCACTAGTGGGCGAACCTTCGCTGACTAGTGTCGACACTCTTGTTTTCAAGAGCACCGCAAAAACTTAAGTATTTGCGGAAAGTTTGTGGAAACTACAATTTGGGGTTTTAAAAGTCAATGAATAATTATACTAATCTACTAATATGCCTTTGATTAAAGCTTTTAGAATGGATGGTTTAGGTAATAGATTTATTATCATAGATAGAAGAGAAAAATCCATAAATATACCTAAAGAAAAAATAATTCATTTGGGAAATTTAAAATCTTTTCATCGTAACATTGAATTTGATCAAATTATATTTATTGAAAAAGAAATTAATAATACTTTTCCCATAACCATTTTTAATCCAGATGGAGGCGAGGTAAGTGCATGTGGAAATGGAAGTAGGTGTGTGGCTTACTTGTTAGGTAAAGACTTAAATAATAAAGAAATTAAGTTAAAAACAAATAATAGAATGCTTAATGCAAAAATTGTTGGGAAGTCAGATGTTCAACTGGAAATGGGGAAACCTGTATTTGAGTGGAATAAAATTCCATTAAAAGAAAAGGTAGATCACAAAAATATAACTCTAGATATTGATGGTAAAAAATTTACCGATGGATTTAGCCTCAATGTTGGAAACCCACATATAATTTTTTTTGTTAAAGATTGTTTTGAATATGATCTAAAAATATTAGGACCAAAAATAGAGACTCATGAATTATTTCCTGAAAGAACTAACGTTACTTTTGCACAAATAGACGACGAAAATAATATTATAGTCAATGTTTGGGAACGAGGCGCAGGATTAACAAAAGCTTGCGGAACAGCAGCTTGTGCTACTGCTGTTGCAGCATTTATCAAGAAGTTAACAAAAAATGATATCAATATTAAATTTGAAGAAGGAAGTTTAAATATTAAAATCGATTCAGATCTTAATATATTTATGAGAGGTCCAGTTTCAGAAATAAAACATACTAGCCTTGAAATCTAAATGGGTTTATTTGATAAATTTAAGATAGGATTAGGTAAAAGTTCAGATGGGCTAACTACCGGCTTTAAAAATATATTTTCCAAAAAAAAAATTGATGAAAATGTCCTTACAGAATTTGAAGAATTAATTATAACTTCTGATGCAGGAGTAGAAGTTGCAAAAGAACTAAGAAAAGATTTTGAGAATTTCAAAGTTGATAAAAAATTAGAAGATCATAAAGAAATTTTAAAACTGATAGCGGATAAATTAGCAATTAATCTTCAAAAGTACGAAAAAGATCTAAGCCTAATGGGAAATGCAAAGTCTGCTGTGATAGTTGTATCCGGAGTAAACGGGGTTGGAAAAACAACTAGTATTGGAAAACTTGGGAAGTATTTTAAAGACAATAATAGATCTGTGGTTTTTGGAGCTGCGGATACTTTTAGAGCAGCTGCCATAGATCAACTGCAAGTTTGGGCTGCGAAAGTCAAAGTTGATATTATTAAATCTGAAATCAATAGTGATCCAGCTTCTGTGGCTTTTAAGACTGCTGAATTTGCAAAAAAAAATGAAATTGATGTAGCTTTGATTGACACAGCGGGCAGGCTTCAAAATAAAAAAAATTTAATGGAAGAGTACAAAAAAATTATAAATGTCCTTAAAAAAATCGACCCTTCTTATCCTAACGAAGTAATTCTTGTCTTAGATGCAACTACAGGTCAAAATGCACTTAATCAAGTTGAAGAATTTAGTAAGATACATGATTTGACAGGTTTAATTGTTACCAAACTTGATAGTACTGCTAAGGGAGGAGTTGTTTTAGCAATCTGTAAAAAATTTAAACTTCCAATTGTTGCTGTAGGAATGGGTGAGAAGGAAACTGATCTACAACCCTTTAATGCTGAATATTTTTCAAAAGCTTTATTAGGAATTGAAAATTAAAGTTTATTGATAAAATTTTTAATCTTAGAGAGTAATTCTTCGTTATACTCCATCATGTGATCATCGTTATCAGGAAAATAACTAAATTTGGGATTATTAGCTTTTTCAAAAAGTTCTAGTCCCATTATTTGGGGCACGATATTATCTTTTTTTCCGTGCATAATTAAAATTGGAGAATTAATTTTTTTGATTTTATTTTTAGAGTCATATCTATCTTTAAGTAGTAAATTAATCGGTAAGTATGGATAATAGATTTTTGCTGCATCAGCTATTGAAGTAAATGGAGATTCTAAAATAACTCCGGCAAATTTATTATTTGAGGCTAGTTCGGTAGCTACACCAGTTCCTAAAGACTCTCCATATAAAATAATATCATTTTTATTTATTCCTTGTTCATTAAGCCATTCAACAACCCTATTACCATCGTGATAGAGGTTTTTCTCTGAGGGTTTGCCCTTATTTCCACTAAAACTTCTCCATGAAATCAATAAAATATTTACATCAAGTTTATTAAGCTCATTAAGTTTATGTACTCTATTTAAGAGATTTCCAGCATTTCCATGAAAAAAAAGTATTGTTTTAAATTTAGATAAATCTTTTTTTATAAACCAAGATTTAAGTGAAATATTTTCATCTGTATTAATAAATAATTCTTCATATTCAAAAATAATTTTGTCGTTTAGATAATTATTTTCACTGGGGTGATATAATAAATTTCTTTGATAAAAATATATAAAAATAGTTATTCCGATATAAGCTAAGATTATTGAGCTTGCTGCTAAATAAAAATATTTCATGATTTAATCTTCCTTGCTAAATATACACCAGCGAAGACAAAAGCTGCTCCAAAATAATGGAAATTTAAAAGAGCTTCATCGAAAAGTATAATGCCATAAATAGCAGAATAAATTGAAAAAATATAAAGAGTAAAACCAGTTAATGAAGCTCCCAAATATTTTTGCACTTTAGTATATAAAGTAAAAGCAATGATGCCCGGCGATATAGCTGCGAACAATACCCAAAATATAAAATTAATGTTGAAGCTAGTATTAAAATAAAAAACTTCTTCTAAAATATAAAAAGGAAACAAAGATATAGCCCCAAACATTGCTATTAGAGTAAATCTAGCCATCAAACTAAATTTACTTTTCCAATTTAAAAGATAGATCGAATAGATCGCCCATCCCATCGCAGCTCCTATCATCCATAAGTCCCCAGATGTAAATTTAAAATTTATTAATAAATCTAAGTTTCCTTTACTAATAATTGCAAGAACACCAATGAGACATAAAACCAAACCTAAAATTCTTGAAAAATTTATTTTATCCTTGAAAAACATTACCGACAGAATAATTATAAAAACTGGTGATGAAGTATAAATAATACCCATATTCGCCATCGTAGTTGACATTCCAGCTATGAAAGGAAATGCACCACAAACACCGCAACCCATCGACCCAAGAAAAAACAGTTTCCAGAACTCTTTATTTATAAATTTTTTATTTGAAAGAATTTCACTATAGAAAAAAGGCAATAAAATTAAAAATACAGTTAGCCATCGCCAAAAAGCTAAAGATACTGGAGGTACATACTCTACTCCCCCACGCGCAACTATAATATTTGTTGCCATAAAGATTGGCTGAATGAATAATAATAAATAAGGAAAGTAACTATTATTTTTTGTCAATGAAGGCTTCATAAAACATCATTACAATTACCATGCCCATTAAAATGTAAACAGGAAGCACATCAAAAAAACCTATCATCATTGATCTAGTTAATGTCGTAGCTAGACCAATTAAAAAAAACGTACAGAGTGCAACTCCAATAATTATTGTAACTTTATCCTTCATCTTTGCAATTTTTCTCTAGCCAGTTCGCTGTTCCCAAGAATCTTAAGTCATCTAGTTTGTCGCCAACTACCTGAACGCCTAATGGTAGGTCATTTTCACCTGTAAGTAAAGGTAAGGAAATTGTGGGTAATCCAAGGTATGTCCAAATTTTTTGGAAGTCTGCACTACCTGTAGATTTCAATCCCTTATCTGCTACTCCGCTTGATGAAGGAGTAATAATTCCATGATAGTCCTCAAAAACTTCTTTGTAAGATTCATAGCTTTGCTTCATAAAATCTGCAGCATCTCCATATTCTTTTGCGGAATATTTTAATCCTCTGGAAATAGCTTCTCTCATTTCTTTTGATAGTTTTGTTTTATCTTTTTTATAATAAACCTGAAAATTATTTGCCATATCAACTTCATGAATTATTTGATGATACTTTGGAATATCTTCAAAATACGATGGTGTATCAAAGACCTCAATATTCTTTTTAAAATTTTTAATTAAAAATTCAAAAGCCTGTTGAGATTTCTTATTGATATTTTTCCAATTCTTTGTTTTGTAAAAAATAAACTTAGGATCAAAAACAGGGCCTTTCTCACATTCCTCCACCATCTTTTCTGCAGCAAAATAAACCGTTGAGGGATCGTGTAAATCTTTTCTAATTAGTGACTTAGCAAGTAAAGCAACATCTTTTACAGTTTTACCAAACACACCCATTGTATCTAATTTATCTGAAACTTTTAGAACACCATTTCTTGAGATCAATCCATAAGAAGGTTTATAGCCAACAACTCCGCAATATGATGCTGGTCTAATTACTGAACCTCCAGTTTGAGAACCAACCGATAAAGGCGCCATATGTGCAGCAACTGCAGCTGCTGATCCGCTTGATGAACCTCCCGGAGTTCTTGCATAATCATGAGGATTTTTTGTTTTAGAGGGGTGTATGTAAGCAAGTTCACAAGTAACAGTTTTACCCATTATTATTGCACCCGAGTTTTTTAATAAGTTAACAATTTCAGAGTCCTGTGAATTAGACATTTTTTTTCTAAATACTGTCCCACATTCAGTCGGCATGTCATAAGTTCCTATAATATCTTTTATTGCAACTGGCATCCCGTGCAATGGTCCTAGAGGTTTTCCAGATTTTCTATAAGTATCCGCTTCTTCAGCTTTTTCTATTAAAAGTTTCTTATCTATAAATTGCCAAGCTTGAACATCTTTTTCAAATTTTTTTATTCTATCTAAATATGCTGTGCAAAGATCGACGGATGATATTTCACCTGAATAAAGTTTTTGAGATAACTCGTATGCACTTAAAGATGTAACGTCTATCATTTAAATTTATTAATTAGCAAATAAAGTATCTGGCAACCAAAGAGCTATTCCCGGGAAGAGATACATTAAAAACATAGCTAATATAACTATACCTAGAAAAGGCATAATACCTTTAAATATTTCCATTAACTCTACATTTTTACTTTGTACACCTTTTAAATAGTACGCGGACATGGCCATGGGTGGAGTTAAAAATGAAGTTTGTAAATTTAAAGCAATTAACATTGCAAAAAAGTAAGGGTTAACTTCAAAAAATGCCACTAAAGGTAAAAATATTGGTACAAAAATGATTAATATCTCTGTCCACTCTAATGGCCAACCCAGCAAGAAAATTATAATTTGAGTAATGACCAAGAACTGCCAAGGTTGTAGATTCATTGATTTAAAGAAATGTTCAAATACTTCGTGTCCACCTAAATAAGAGAAAACTGAAGCAAAGGTCCATGATCCTATAAACAACCACATAATCATGGCAGTCGTTTTTGCAGTTAAAAATACCGACTCTTTAAAATTTTTCCACTTAAGCGTTTTATAAAAATATGAGAGCACTAATGCTCCAAATGCTCCAACGGCTGCAGCTTCTGCAGGAGTTGCAAGTCCTCCTAAAATAGTTCCTAAAACTAAAATTATTAAAGAAAAAAGTGGTAAGAAAGAAACCATTACCTCTTTTAGAATAACTGATCTTGGCGGAATATCTTCTTTAGGTGGTTTAGGTGCGATCGAAGGATTAAAATAAGCTAAAGTTACCGCATAACCTATATATAATCCTGCTAATAATAATCCTGGAAATATTGCTGCAGCAAATAATCTTAAAGGAGAGAGTTGAGCAATTACAGAATAAACGATTAACATAATGCTTGGTGGAATTAAGATCCCTAAACAACCTCCAGAACAAATTACTCCAGATGCAAATTTTTTATCATATCCCGCTCTGATCATCGCAGGCCAAGCAAGAAGCCCCATTAAAGTTACCACGGCTCCGATAATTCCAGTCGCTGTAGAAAATAAAGCACAAGTAACTAATGCAGCTACTGCCATTGAAGCTGGTAGTCTGTGTGAGGCTAGTCTAATCGCAAAAAATAATCTTGAAACTATTCCAGCTCTTTCAACTAAATACCCCATAAACAAAAAGAGTGGAACCGCGGTCAAAACTGTATTGTCCATAACGGTATAAGTATTTTGGACGAATAATTGGAAGATTCTATTATCAAGAAGGTGTTCCATTCTTGTTGGGTCAAAGTAAGCGTAATAACCAAAACCAACTCCCATTGCCATTAATGTAAATGCTATTGGGAATCCAAGTAGCACTGCAAACAGGAATATTCCCATCATTAAAATTGCTATTTCAGGATTTGTTAAACTAAATAACATCTTTTTGATCCTCGTCTTGTGAAGTTCTCATTAACATTTTTTCTGTCTCTTCTGCTACAACCATCCGAGCAGGCCAATGACCAGTTTGAATGCAAATGATTGCTCTACATACTTCGCTGATACCTTGTATCGTTAATAAAATTCCTGCAGCAGGAATTAAAGATTTAGCCATATAAATTTGAATTTGTGCAGGACTATTCCAACTTGTTTCTTTAATTTTCCATGCAAGCGAAGCGTACTCGTAGCCATAAAACGCGAGAGCAAGCACACCTGGAAAGAAAAATATAAAATATAAAACTAAATCGATGTAACCCTGAGTTCTGGGTTTAAAAAGTCTGTAAATTACATCACCTCTCACATGAGCCTCTGTAGAGAGAGTGTACGCGCCTGCCATCATAAAAATCGCACCGTACATTTGTAAACTGAAATCAAAATTCCATAAGGTAGGGGCATTAAATGCATATGCCATAACTACTTCGTAGCAAGTTCCTCCCATTAAAATTACAATACACCAAGAAAATGCCTTTCCAACGGAAGTGCTTAAAGTGTCTGCAAAGTGAATAAATCCCCTCATGAAATTTTAAACTATTCTAATTTTTTTGTTATTTCCATAAAAAAAGGGGGCGATAAATCACCCCCTTTTTACGTTTAAAATATAATTAAATTTTAACTTTAGCTATAGAGCCAAATTCATTCTCGTAAGCCAACTTATAATTTGGTTGGTTCATGAGTAAGTATTTCATAACTCTTTTCGCGTAAGCTTTTTGTGAATCTACAATCTTTTTAAAGAATGGATCTTTCTTATTGAAGTCTCCGATTACTTTATCCCAACCTTTTAATTGTTGAGCTAAGATCGCATCAGATGTTTGATACACATTTACTTTGTGCTGGTTCATCAATTTAGATAAGTCAGCAGAGTATCTTACTAATGCTTTAAAGTAGTTATCACTGTTTGCAGCATAAGCAGCATTTTTTAGAATAGCCTGATGCTTAGGCGATAATCCATTAAATGTCTTCTTATTTACTGGAATTTCAAACATCTCTTGTGATTGGTGGAAGCTTCCTAAGTGATAATGCTTAGAAACGTCTTGCATACCAAACTGAGAGTCTGATGTTGGGTTGTTAAACTCAGCAGCTTCAATCAAACCTGTCTTCATTGCAGGCTGAATTTCACCACCTGGTAATTGTCTTACAACCATTCCCATTGCTGTTAATACGTTAGTAGCTAAACCTACTGTTCTGTACTTCATACCTTTTACATCAGATACTTTTGTTACGTTCTTTTTGAACCAACCAAAAGGCTGTGCAGGCATTGGCATATGGAAGAAACCAATATAATCGAAACCTACTTTTGCAAGAGTTTCATCATAAAGTTTTCTACCTCCACCATACTCTATCCATCCCATAATTTCTTGAGATGACATTCCGTATGACGGACCAGTACCGAATAGAGAAGCTGCTGGATTTTTTCCATACCAGTAAGCTGTTACCCAGTGTCCCATATCAAGTACACCTGAACTTACTGCTTGTCCAATTTCCGAAGTTTTTACTACAGCTCCAACTGGCTGAAGATCAATTTTTAATTCACCTCCAGACATGTCGCTTACCATTTTTGCGTAGTCGCCAGCCATTTCAAAGAAAATGTTAGCGCCTGACGGCCAAGCCGCTTGCATCTTTAAAGTCTGAGGAGCACCTAATGCAATGTTTGGCATTGCAACAGTTGCTGCCGCTGCAGCACCCGTAGCTGCTGCTGCTTTAAAGAACTTACGTCTTGATGGAGTTTTTACTCCCTTTATTTTTTTTGACATATGTCCTCCGTTGTTAATTAACTAAAATATTTAAACATAAACTGATTTCAGAGTCTTCATATATTTTTAGAATTATTTTAAAGTAAAATTATTTAGATTCAATCTAAAGGTGTATTAGTTTACCTGATCTTGTGGTTTTTTCCCGGAAAAGAAATCTTGCAAATTTTTTGTAGCTCGATAAGCCATGTCCCATCTCGTTCTTTTAGTCGCACTACCTAAATGAGGTAATAAAAAGATATTTTTTAATTTAAGATATTCAGGGTGAATTTTTGGCTCACCATTATAAACATCTAATCCATATGCAAACACTGTTCCATTTTTAATTGCCTCTACCATGGCGTCATCATCAACAATATCTCCTCTAGCAGCATTGCCAATAACAGTATTTTTTTTTAAGTAGCTAAGAGTTTCTTTATTTACAATTTTTGTGGTTTCAGGAGTTGCTGGACAATTCAAAGACAAAAATTCACTTTGCTCAAAAAGATCTTTAATAGTTTTATGATAAATTGCTCCATCCTCTAAATCTGAGGATAATTTAGATCTGTTGTGGTAGTGAATTTCCATACCAAAAGCTTTAGCTCTTTTTGCAACAGCTCTTCCAATTCTACCCATTCCTAAAATACCTAATCTTTTATTAGACATTTGTTTACCTAGTAAAAAGTCCCAAGACCATTTCCAGCTTTGTGTTTCTGCTGCTATTCTTCCCTCGTATGCCTTTCTAGAGGCGCCTAATAAAAGTAAAATTTGAATATCTGCAGTCGCATCAGTAAGAACATCCGGTGTGTTTGTTACGGTAATACCTTTTTCGCGAGCAGCTTTGATATTAATATTTCCAAAACCTACTGCACCATTAGCAATAATTTTAATAGAGCTTGATAGCTTAGAAATTGTTTCGGAATTAATTGGATCTGTTACAGAACTCAAAATTCCATCAAAATTTTTTGATCCTTCAATAATTTCTGCCGCAGAATAAATTTTGTCATCTGGATTGAGCTTTACATCGAATAATTCTTTTAACTTTTCTTCATTTTCTTTTAAAAGTTTTCGTGTAACAAATATTTTTTTCATAATTAAAGATTTTGTAATTTATTGGGTTTTGGCCCTCCAGTAAACCAGTCCAGAAGTTCTACGGTATGTATAATCGGTATCCTTGTGCCTGTAGAAATTTGTGTGATACATCCGATGTTACCAGTTGAAATAAAATCTGGAGATACTTTTTCAATATTCTTCACTTTGTTTCTTAAAAGTGATTTAGCCATTTTTTGATGTAAAATATTGTAAGTGCCTGCTGAACCACAACATAAATGACCTTCAGGAATTTCTAAAACTTCATTACCAGTATTGGAAATTAATTCTTTGGGTTGACTATGAATTTTTTGACCATGTTGCATAGAGCAAGCTGAATGATAGGCTACCTTATATTTTTTTTCTTCATCATTTTTGAAATTTAATTTAAGATTTTCATGCAAATACTCTGTTACATCTTTTGTAAGCTCAGAGATTTTTTTAGCCATTTTTTTAAGCTCTTTATCATGTTTAAAAATATGTCCATAATCTTTAAGAGTTGTTCCACATCCAGATGTGTTGCTTATAATTGCATCAAGTCCATTAGATAAATATTCTTCGTGCCAACTTTTTATATTTTTTACAAATGAACTTTTAGCTAGATCTTTTTTTCCTAAATGATGGTTTAGCGATCCACAACATTCAATATCAGGCATAACCACTACTTCGACATCGTGTCTATTAAGTAATCTGATAGTTGACTCATTTATTTCAGGTGAAATAACTCTTTGCACGCATCCTGTTAAAAGAGCTACTCTAGAAATTACTTTACCACTTTGTGGAGTGTAGACTTTTTGTACCTTCAATTTTTTTGAAGGTATCTTATCTGGCATTAACTTAAGTGAATTTTTAAAGAATCGAGGTAATAAAAAACTAAAAGGCTTTATTATTTTTGAAACTAAAGCTAACATTAAAAAAACTTTTGGCCTTGGAAGCACAAAAGATAAAATAGATCTAAAAGTTCTATCTAAAAAAGGTCTTTTATATGTTTCTTCAACATAATTTCTTCCATGATCTATCAGGTGCATATAGTTCACTCCTGATGGACAAGTTGTCATACAAGAATAACAAGATAAACAGCTATCAATGTGTCGGGCTATTTTTTTATTTGCTGGCTTGTTATTTTCAAGCATGTCTTTAATTAAGTAAATTCTACCTCTAGGACCCTCTAACTCATCACCGTTAATTCCATAAGTTGGGCATGTGGCATTACACATTCCGCAATGAACACATTTTCTTACAATGCTCTCGCTCGTTTTATTGTCTTTATTTTCAAGTTGTTTATCTGAAAAAGATGTTTGCATTATATTCCTGAATACATTTTACCCGGGTTAAAAATCCTTTTTGGATCAAAACTTTTTTTAATTTTTTCTGATATTTTATACTTGATTGGATCAATAGTAAAAATATCTGCTGAGGCCTTGAGGTCCTCCTCGACTTTAATTATTGTATAGTAACCAGAATGTTCTTGGGCAATTTCCTTTATTTCTCTAAGTGTTTTTAAATTTATTTTTTCTAGTTCTAACCAGATCAGACTACCTCCCCAGTCCAAAAAGTAATTTACATCAAAAGTTTTAAGTTTTTGAATTACATTTAAAGTTTCACTTACAGGAACTACAATTCTCAATAAATTACTTTTGCTATTTGAAAATACCTCTAAATTTTTTGCTTTATTCCAAAAAATATTTGTTTGTACTGACTCTAAAATAGAAAATTCATTCTCAAGAAGACTTAATTCTTTAATTAATCGTTTTATCCTTTCGTCTACTGAATTTGATGGACCTTCTATTCTAATAGCAGTTAGAGCACCTTTATGAGTTAAATCGTTGAATGTAAAATTATTATCAAATTTTTCTGGGTAAAAAACACCTCCTGATGGATCTGTAGATGAAGAAAGTGCAATTCCTAAATACTCTAAAGCTTTTTTTAAATGAGGATTATTTATTATAAGAGTCTTACTGTTTTCAGGCTTAGGTAAAACTTTAACTGAAAGATCTGTTAAAACTGTTAGCGTACCAAATGACCCTGAAAGGAGTTTACATAAATCATATCCTGTTACATTTTTTACCACTGTTCCACCAGATTTTATAATTTCTCCCTTACCATTAATTCCTTGAAAACCTAACAAATGATCTCTAGCACTTCCAACTTTAAATCTTCTTGGGCCAGCAAAGTTTGATGAGACTACACCGCCAATAGTTCCTGCATCGCTTGATCCTTTAAATAGGAATCCAAAATCAATTGGCTCAAAAGCAAGTTGCTGATTATTTTTATCTAGCTCAGTAACAATATCTTTAACGGGTGTTCCTGCCTTAACTTTTATATATAGTTCTTCAGGTTTATATTCGATTATTCCAGAATACTTTGAAAGACTTAAAGTTTTTTCAGACTGAAAATTTCTTCCAATTTTATTTTTTGATTTC
This sequence comes from uncultured Pelagibacteraceae bacterium, assembly GCA_902572345.1. GTDB lineage: Bacteria > Pseudomonadota > Alphaproteobacteria > Pelagibacterales > Pelagibacteraceae > Pelagilacustribacter. Next base: position 39,465 of record CACGEW010000007.1, read on the forward strand.
GTGCCGTTTATCTCTAACGGAATATTTTTTTTGTAACAATCTTTTATAATCTCAACAATCTCTTCTCTAGTTGATGGATTAAAAGTGCTCTGATTAAAATCTAGGAATGTCTGGGAATTTTGTTTTTCCTCCATGGACATGAACCCTTCCTTCCTCAGCACATTTTCTAAGAATTGGATATACCTTTCCAGGATTTAAAAGAGAATTAGGATCTAGTGCAACTTTAATTGTAAGTTGTTGTTGAATATCTTTATCATTAAATGCTTCACACATTAATTCTCTTTTTTCGATTCCAACTCCATGTTCTCCGGTTAAAGCTCCGCCAACTTTCACACAATACTTTAATATATCTGCACCAAATTCTTCACATTTTTTAAGTTCTTCAGGATCATTAGCGTCAAACATAATTAGAGGATGAAGATTTCCATCTCCTGCATGAAAAGCATTGGCCACCGGCAAATTATATTTTTTTGACAATTTTGTTATCTCGTTCAACACTTCTGCCAATTTTCCCCTAGGTATAGATCCATCCATGCACATATAATCTGGTGCTAAAACTCCGCAAGCAGGAAATGCAGCTTTTCTTCCTGCCCAGAATTTCAATCTTTCATCATTAGATTTACTAATTTTTAAACTCGAAGAATTGTTTTTCTCAGCAATATTTTTTACTTTTTCAATATAAGCATTTACCTCGTGTTCTGTGCCATCGAACTCTACAATCATCATTCCCTCTGCATCCGTAGGGTAGCCAGCTTTAGAGTAATCATTAGTAGCTTTGGTTAAAGCTTTATCCATTATTTCCATGCCGGCGGGGATACATCCTTGAGCAATAATTTCTGCAACACAATTTCCAGCATCTTCAATTGTAGGAAATCCAATCAACGCTGCTTTAACAACTTCGGGTGTTCTTAAAATTTTTACTGTTACTTCTGTTATCACACCAAGTAAACCTTCGGAACCTGTCATCAATCCAAGAAAATCATAACCCTCTGAGTCCATGGCTTTACCGCCAAATCTTGTTATTGTTCCATCCATGAGAACCACCTCTATACCAAGTAAATTATTTGTTGTTGCTCCATACTTTAAAGAGTGAACGCCTCCAGAATTTTCAGCAACATTACCTCCAATTGAACATGCTATCTGACTTGATGGGTCAGGTGCATAATAAAAACCTTTATCTTGAACAGCTTGTGTAATAGCTAAATTAGTAACACATGGCTGAGTAACCACACATCTATTTTCATAATCTAATTCTAAAATTTTGTTGAATTTTCCCATTGCCAATAAAATACAATCTTCCAATGGCAACGATCCACCAGATAAACCAGTTCCCGCGCCTCTAGGTACTATTTTTATTTTATTATCATTACAGTATTTTAAAATCTCACTAACCTCTTTCACTGTTTCAGGTAAAACAACGAGTAAAGGAGCTTGCTTGTATGCCGCTAATGCATCAGTTTCATAAGGCCTGATTTCATCTGTGTGTGATAGTACATTTTTCGGATCAATGATTTTTTCAATATCCGAGAGAATCTTATCTTTGTTAGATAAGATTGAACTATCAACTTTTGGCATTTTTAAACTGCTCATAAATTTACTTTATAATTTTAATTGTTTTTGGTCAAAATACTTAAATATCCTACTTGAGCATTTTTCCTATTTTTTCGAGGGCTTTTTGAATGTTGTCTCTAGATGCGGCAAAACTGAACCTCACAAAATCTATAGAAGTTTTACCAAAAGCAGTTCCTGGCACAATTGCTACTCCAGCTTCATGCATACATTTTTTCGAGAATTCTGATCCATTCATTCCCGTTCCGCTAACATTAGGAAAGGCATAAAAGGCTCCTCCAGGCATACTACAAGTAACTCCCGGTAAATCATTTAAACCTTTGTGAATTAGTTTTCTTCTTTGATCAAATTTTTCCATCATATGATGAATAGAATCATCAGGTCCGTCAAGCGCGGCTATACCGGCAAATTGTGAAGGTGCGTTCACACAAGAAAAACTATTAATAGCTAGTTTTGTTACGTGAGGAATTAATTTTTCTGGCCACACACTCCAACCCATTCTCCAACCTGTCATAGAATAAGCTTTGCTCCATCCGTCAAGCACTATTAATCTTTCTTGTAAATCAGGGTAATTAAAAAAAGTTGGCATTTCTTTTCCATCAAAAATTTGTCTACTATAAATTTCATCACTCAATATGTAGACATGCGGATGTTTCTTTAAACCCTCAGCAAGAAAATCTATTGCAGGTTTTTCTACAAAACTTCCTGTTGGGTTATTTGGATTAATTAAAATTACTAATCTTGTTTTATCAGTTATTGAAGATAAAATTTTTTCTGGATCAAACTTTAAATCTTTTTCTTTTGTTAAATCATAGGGTACAGCTTTAGCACCGGTATAATTTATCATCGACTCATAGATTGGGAATCCAGGTGTAGGATGAACTATCTCTGCGCCAGGTTCACCAATCATTTGAATAGCATAATACATTGTAGGTTTTCCTCCTGGCATAATCATAATTCTCTCTGGATCTACATCTTTTTTGTATAAACTTTTAATTTTTCTAGAAACAGCTTGTCTGCATTCTGTAATTCCGTTTGCTAAAACATATCCATGATGTCCATCATCAATGGCTTTTTTTGCTGCATCCATAATATGCTGAGGTGTTTTAAAGTCAGGTTGACCCAATCCTAAATGGATCATTTCTTTTCCTTGTGCTTCTAGTTTTTTAGCTTCTGCTAAAACGCTAAAAGCAGTCTCGGTTCCTAATCTATCTAAATTTTTCGCCAGTTTCATAATACAAGTTTATTTTAATTAAAATTATATCTCAAATTCGCAAATTGCATCACCTATATGCAATTTTCGAGCTATTAAGCTCTTTTATGCTTTTACAGCCTAATAAAATCATATCTCTTCTTATTTCTTCTCTCATTCTTTTTAAAATTTGCTCCACACCAGCTTGGCCGCCAGCACCTAAGGCAAATAAAAAACCTTTTCCAAAACTACAAGCTGTTGCACCTAATGATAACGCTTTTAAAACATGGGTGCCTCTTCTTATTCCTCCATCTAAAATTATTTCTAATTTATCTCCAACTGCTTCTTTTATTACTGGCAGTTGATCGAAGGGTGATCGTGAACCATCAAGTTGTCTTCCGCCGTGATTGGATAATAAAATTGCAGAAGCTCCAATATCAATTGCTCTCTTTGCATCTTCGACCGACATAACACCTTTTAATGCAAATGGTCCTCCCCATTTTTTTACAACATACTCAGCATCTTTCCAGCTCATAGCTGGATCATATTGTTCGTTGATATAATCCATTACTCCTTTTGCGATACTAGATCCTTTTTTTGTCCAATGAGAAACATTTGCTAACTCAAATTTTTTATTAGTTAAATAATTTAATGCCCATTTAGGATGCATTGCAAAACTCATAATACTTTTTAAAGTTAATTTTGGTGGCGTGGTAAAACCCCATTTATGATCTCTTTCTCTGTTTCCTGCTACAACTGTATCAACAGTTAAACACAAAGATTTAAATCCTGCTGTTTTACATCTGTCTATTAAATTATCTGTTAAACCTTGATCTTTGTGAATATAGAGTTGAAACATCTTAGGTCCGCTTGCAACATTGGCTATTTCCTCAATAGAAGAAGTTGCCATAGTCGACATACTATAAAAGGTTCCAAATTTTTCTGCAGCTCTCGCGGATGCTTTGTCTCCATCGTGATGGTATAATCTTTGCATTGCAGTTGGTGCCAAAAATAAAGGCATATCAATTTTTTGACCAAAAACAGTTGTTGAAAGATCAGGTTCTCCAACACTAGCAAGTATGTTAGGCACCAAATCACATTTTAAAAATGACTCCGTATTTCTTTTTAAGGTAGTTTCATCATCAGAGCCTCCGTCTATATAATGAAAAATTGGGGCTGGTAAATTTTTTTTTGCTAATCTTCTAAAATCTTCAAAATTATAGCAATCTTCAAGACTCATTATTATTAAAATTTTTTCGAAAATGTTATGTGTTGATTATCTGTCCCTGGATTAGTATCACCCCAGTCATTATTTGAAATATGACTGTAACTGTAACTTAATTTAGAATTTTCGAAAATATCCAGACCTACTTTAACTTCACTTTTAAATTCTAGTACACTACCTAAATCTTTTCCGTCGCCTTTCTCATAATAACCAGGGGTAAAACTCGGCAAAATTTTTAATGGACCAATTCCATACTGTCCTTCTATCCCTGTGTAAAGATAAACTGAACTATTTCCTGTCATAAAAGCTCCAGTAACAGGTTTGAACTTTCCAAGAATAGTATCCCTAAATAAGTTTGGATTTTTGTGTTCTATTCCAAATAGAGTGGTTTGATCATCCCCTTCCTTATCTATTACATCGAAAGTACCAGTGTAAAATGAGATATCTGCATCTCCCTGTTCTGCTTGTGCATGAACAAACGTAATGAAAGTGAATAATAAACTTATTAGCAGTTTGAATTTCATATAAAAAAATACAACTAAATGTTTAATATGTACAGTTTCCTTTAGTGCCTTATTGTCTTTTTTTTAGAAAAGAGAAAATGAAAAACCCTCCAAAAATTAGTGCTATATAAGGCAAAATCCATAACAAGGAATTTTGAGTATTAAATCGAGGTTTAAACACAATCCAATCTCCATATTTATCAGACATAAATTCATAAATTTCATCTTCTGTTTTGCCCTCATCAATTAAATCCTTCACGACTAATTTTATTGTCTGCGCAAAATCAGAATTTGAGTCTGATATAGATTGACCCTGGCAAACTAGACAGCGTAAATTTTTATGAATTAAATTTGGATCAACAGTCTTCTCTACTGCAAAAGAAAATTTTGAAAAAAAAATAAATAATAATAAAAAAAAATTTAATTTCATAATTACTCTATAATTTTTATAATATTGTTATAATCCTCAAATGATAGTGGGCCTACAAATTTTTGAATTATCATTAAGTCTTTGTTAATTAATATACTTTCTGGAATACCGTAAACACCAAATCTAACTGATTGCTTCCCATTTTTATCTTTTGCTAATAAATCGTATGGATTGCCTAGCTCACTCAAAAAAGTTTTAGCTTGGGGCTCTTTATCCTTAAAATTGATACCTAGTATCACTAAATTTTTAGTTTGAGATAATTTCATTAATATAGGATGTTCAATTTTGCAAGGAGCACACCATGACGCCCAAAAATTTATTAGTGTGTAATTATTTTTTTTTATATCATCTCTTGTAAAGAAGTTTGAATTATCAAAAGAAATAATCTTAAATTCAGGCGCCTCCTTATTTGTTAGACTTGAGGTATTATAATTTGTGTCTCTTGTTAGACTTATGTAAAATATGCCTATCACAAATAAAAAAATGAATAAAATTGTTATCTTAATTATTTTTTGCATTACTAAATAGTCTTATAGAGCCACCAACAACAATCATAATTACTGATATCCAAATCCAAGCCATTAATGGTTTTTTTTGAAACTTAATGTTGTAGTAATCTGATCTATCAATATTGCTCATAGTTAAATAATAATCTTTAATTAGACTAGTTTTAATAGCTGCTTCATAGGTTAAAGTTTTAGGCTTATCGTAGATTCTTATCTCAGGATTTAAAATATTAGTGTGATTTGAATTTATATTTTTTATTTCCAATTTTCCAATAACTGCTTGATAATTTTTATAATTTTTTAATTCTAAATTCTGTAACTGAATAGAGTAATTATCAAATTTTTTTGTTTCCCCTAATTTAATATTATAGTCTTTTTCCAACGAGAAAATATCATTCAATCCAATGAATAAAACTAAAAAACCAAAAGACGTGTGTGAAATAATTCTAGCAAAATCTAATTTATTTTTTTTAAGAGCTTTTGCTATATCCATTAAAGAGGAAATAATCAAAAATAGAGCGCTGATAATAATAAAATTAGATAATAGGGAATAGCTTTTTAAGAAAAATATTATTGCTACATTCAAACCAATCGCGCCGGTAAGTATTAGAATATAAATTCTAATATTTTCAAATTTGTTTTTTATCCATTTTGCTCTGGGTCCTAAAGCCATAAATAGAAGAAATACAACAACGACTGGAAATATAATTGCGTTGTAAAAAGGTGGGCCTACCGAAATTTTATTATCTGTTAAAGCATCAGTAAAAATTGGGTAAATGGTCCCCAGCAAAACAGTAATCAAGTAAAACATCATAAACCAGTTATTAACTAAAATGAATGTTTCTTTACTGTTCCGATTTAAATCATAATTTTCTTTTTTATACTTTTGAAAAAGGAGAAAAATAGATCCAAATATCATTAAACTTAAAAATATTAATATATAAATCCCCCTAGTTGGATCGCTTGCAAATGTGTGAACAGAATTTAAAATCCCAGATCTAACTAAAAAGGTGCCTGTAACACTTAAAGTAAATGTTATTAAACAGAGAATAATAACCCAAAAATAAAATAGATTTCTTTTTTCGAAAACAATTAATGAATGAAATAAAGCAGTCATAGCAAACCAAGGTAACAAAGAAGCGTTTTCAACTGGATCCCAAAACCAAAAGCCTCCCCAGCCTAATTCATAGTAAGCCCATATAGATCCAACAAGAATTCCAAGTGTTTGAAAGCACCAAGATATTAAAACCCAATTTTTTATAGAAAGAGAAAATGATTTCTCTGAATAATTCGTAATTAATGATGCTATTGCTGCTGAAAAATAAATAGATGCACCAACAAAACCTACATAAAGTAATGGAGGATGAATAGCTAAAGCGGGATCTTGCAGTATTGGATTTAAACCTAAACCTTCTGATGGAATTGGAGAAATTTTACTGAAAGGATTTGAATTAAAAAGAATAAAAAAAAGAAAACCAAGTATTAAAATATTTTGAATTATTAAAGTTAAAAGTCTAAATTTTTTTGGGTGATTTTTATTGTAAACTAAAAATAAAAAAGAAAATATTGAGAGGATGATTGCCCAAAGCAACAGGCTTCCTTCATGATTTCCCCATGTTCCTGCGATCTTATAAAATAAAGGCTTCAAAGAATGCGAGTTTTGATAAACTGTAATTAAAGAAAAATCTGATACAATAAAAGCAGCTATCAATACAAAAAAGCAAATAATTATTGAGGTGCTCTGGATTAAACTTAGTTGAAAAATATTTTTATCTACTCCTCCAGATATTTTTAGATTTCTGTTAGCGGCATAAATAATACTTAAACTTAAGATTACATTTAAAAATAATAATATATTTCCTAGGTTACTTAGCATTTTTTTTCATCATATCTTTTAATTCTGGAGGCATGTAATTTTCATCGTGTTTTGCTAAAATTCTATCAGCAATAAAAAAAGTCTTATCTTGTAATTTTCCTTCAGCAACAACACCTTTTTCCTCTGAAAATAAGTTTGGAACTGTACCGCTAAAGCTAATATTTAGCTCATTATTAAAATCAGTGATTATAAACTTTATTTCTTCCTCTTTAATTATTAATGAGTTTTTTTTGACCATTCCGCCTACTCTAATTTTTTTATCAAAATTAATATTTTGATTATTTTTTATATCTGTAGGAGATTTAAAATATAAAATATTTTTGTTTAATGATTGAAGTATAAAGAATATTCCAATTACCGATATTAGTAACGTTATGGCTAAGAGTGATGCTCTTTTTTTTACTTTTTTTGGAAGCATCAACTGCTTTAAATAGTTTTACTAGATGAGGATAGAACTTGTGAAGCTATTTTTGAATTCTCGATAACTATTTTCTTTCTCTCCGCTGAAAGCTCGTTAATCTCTTTTGCAAAATCTCTTTCGTACTTTTTAAGTGTTTTTAATGTTTTGTAGTAAAGCAATCCACATGCAATAAAAGTAATTGCGAAAGATCCCCATACAAATAATCCATAACCGCTCATATTTAAAAAATTTTGAATCATGTTCTTTTTAAGTTTTTTTTCTTTATTCTAATGATTTCTGTCTTGTATTTCATCAGAAAAATTAGCGCACAATACAATATTAAGACAAAAAACATTAACAATAATGGCATTAACATAGAAGAGTGAATTGAGCTCTCTCCTGTTAACTTAATACTGGCAGGTTGATGAAGCGTATTCCACCAATCAACGGAGTACTTAATTATAGGAATATTGATTAAACCTATTATCGCAATAATACTAGAAATTTTGTTCGCTTTGTTTTCATCTGAAATAAATTTATGAGTTGAGATAAATCCAATATAAAAAAGAGCAAGGATCAACATTGATGTTATTCTAGCATCCCAAGCCCACCATGTCCCCCATGTTGGTTGGCCCCAAATAGAACCTGTAACTAATGCTAGGCAGGTAAACATTAATCCTATCGGAGCGATGCTTTTAGTTATTAATTTAATATTTTTAATTTTAAAAATAAAATGAGCAATAGATAATATTGCAATTGAAGAAAAAGATGCTAAGCCAATCCATGCTGAAGGAACATGTACATACATTATCCTTACGCTATCTCCCTGCAAATAATCGGGCGGTGAAAAAATTAAAGCAAAAGAAAGTGCAACCAAAAGCAAAATAAAAAAGATTGAATTAATAAATCCTATTAATTTCTCAATCCAATAAAATATATTGCTTAGGTTTAAAATTTTAAACATCAGACTTTAACTACTATAATATTTTTTTTATGGGAAGTTATATTATGGGCCCAACTGAGAATTAGGAGGGAGTATAACTAAAGAAGTTTATCCTCAATTGGGCTAAAACATAAAAATTATATAGATTCTCTGTGTCTGAGGTTTGAATAAAAATTGTTAAATTTTAGGCAGTAAATATTAGTTGGATATTTTGAGGTAACTTGAGCCTTTTTTTCCTGAAAAGATCTCTTCTATAAGCGGGTGCTTAACTGGTTCTTTTGATTGATCCAAAAGAAGATTTTGTTCAGAAACATAAGCTTCATATGTAACGTCATTGCTCTCAGCAAGTAAATGGTAAAATGGTTGATCCTTTCTTGGTCTCACTTCCTTCGGGATAGACTGATACCATTCCTCTGAATTATTGAATTCAAAATCCACATCATAAATTACGCCTCTAAAATCGAAATGCCTGTGTTTAACGACTTCACCGATTGAAAATTTAGCTGTATTATTTGCACCCATATCAAATAGTTAGTAATTTTTATTCAGAAATCAATATCTAATTTAATAAAATTTTATTATATGCTAATAATTGTTTGTGAATAAGTCGTTTTTGAAATTTATTACAGACTTTGGCCCATTATTAATTTTTTTTACTATTTACTATAAAAGTGGCAATAACTTAAGTGCAGCTATTCCTCCATTAATAATTTCAACATTAATAGCAGTGGTTATCATGTATTTTGTTGAAAAAAAAATTCCATATGTACCGTTAATTGGTGCTGTAGTGATCTCATTATTTGGTGGATTGACATTATATTTTAATAATCCAATTTTTATTTACATGAAACCAACAATAGTAAATTTAATATTTGCAGCTATTCTTTTAATTAGTAAATCTTTTTTCAATAGAAATTTTTTAAAACTATTTTTGCAGACCGCGTTTCAATTAAACGAAGAAGGATGGGGAAAACTTAATTCAAGATGGGCTTATTTTTTTATATTTTTAGCTTTATTAAATGAAGTTGTCTGGCGAACTCAGCCTGAAGCAACTTGGGTTAACTTTAAAGTTTGGGGAATGTTGCCAATTACAATAATTTTTACTGCGATGCAGTTGCCGCTAATAAATAGATATAAGTTATGAATAAAATAAGACTAGTAATTAATAATGAGTCTAAAAGGAATGAAAAAGAAAAATTTTTTATTAAAAAAGAATTACAAAGTATTTTAAATTTGTATGCAAAAATGGTTTCAAACGGTTCATGGAAAGATTATTCGTTTACCTCTAGTATAAAAGAAGTTTCATTCGATGTTTATCAAAGAGCTTCTGAGAAACCTGTCTTGAGAATTTTAAAGAATCTAAAACCAAGATACTTTAATGAAAAATATCTCATCAAGGATAAAAACGGAGCAATTCTAAAAAAATCTGAAAATTTAAATCTGCTGATAAGTAAAACTAGTTGGAATAAATTAAAATTAGTTAAATAATTATCTTCTTTGACCGAAAAGTCTTAAAAGCATTATAAATAGATTTATAAAGTCTAAGTATAATGTTAGGGCACCCATGACAGCTTTTTTACCCATCATCTCTCCGCTGTCACTTACTAAATACATGTTTTTTATTTTCTGAGTGTCGTAAGCTGTCAAACCTACGAAAACCAGCACACCAATTATAGAAATAACAAAGTACATCATAGTAGATTTCATAAAAATGTTTACCAATGATGCTATTATAATTCCGAAAAGACCCATCATTAAAAAAGATCCTAACTTAGTTAAATCTCTTTTGGTAGTGTAGCCGTAAATACTCATTGCACCAAATGTTCCGGCAGTTATGAAAAAAACTCTAGTTATACTTGCTCCTGTATACATTAAAAATATTGATGAAAGCGATGCACCCATTAACGCTGCAAATATCCAAAAGGTTGTTTGAGCTTTAGCTGCAGACATTTTTGCAATTCCAAAACTCATATAAAAGACTACTGCTAAAGGAGCTAACATGATCACCCATTTAAGTCCCGAAGCGTAAATTGTATTTCCAAAATTTGTTAAACCAATGATTTGTCCTTCGCTTGAAGTTACAACAGCCATTTTAAAAAATGCTAGAGCTATAAAACCAGTCAACAAAACACCCGACGCCATGTAGTTATAGACTTTTAGCATGTAAGAACGTAAGCCCTGATCTATAATTGCTTCAGAAGCTGATGATCTTACAGTCGATGTTTGTTTGTTAGATTCCATACTTTATATATATGTTTTTTTAAAAACTTTTCAATAGTCAAAAATTGACCTAAAAAAGAGCGATAAATATTAATTTTTATGAAATTTAGAAAACTTGGAACCACAGATATTGATGTAAGTTTAATTTGCCTCGGTACAATGACATGGGGAACTCAGAATACTGAAAAAGATGCTTTTGAGCAGATGGACTACGCGGTAACGCAAGGAATAAATTTTTTTGATACTGCAGAAATTTACTCTGTACCGCCAACTTCTGACTCTTACGGCAAAACAGAGGTAATGATTGGCAATTGGTTCGAAAAAAGAAAAAATAGAGATAAAATTATTTTAGCTTCTAAAATTGCTGGGCCAGGATGTGACTGGATAAGAGGTGGAGGTAATAATTTTGATGAAAAGAAAATTGGCGAAGCTATTGATGGTAGCTTAAAAAGATTAAAAACAGATTATATTGACTTATATCAACTACATTGGCCTGAACGTTCAACAAACTTCTTTGGAAGAAGAGACTATCTATTTAATAATAAAGAGGGAAATTGGAATAGTTTTGAAAGTATACTTGAAGCTTTAGAAAAATATATTAAGAGTGGAAAGATTAGGCATATCGGTATGTCTAATGAAACACCATATGGATTATCTAGGTATCTTGAAATCTCAAAAAATAAAGGTGCTCCAAGAATGATGTCAGTACAAAATCCATATAATTTAGTGAACCGAACTTACGAAATAGGTATGTCAGAAATTTCTATTAGGGAGAAATGTGGCTTACTCGTCTATTATCCTCTTGCGGCAGGAGGATTATCTGGAAAATATAGGAATGGTAAAATGCCTAAAGACTCAAGAATGGCACTGTTCAAGGGTTGGGAGAGACATTTGAATCCTTTGGCAATGAAAGCCTATGATAAATATTTTGAACTTGCTAAAGATTTTAATCTAACAATGGTTCAACTGGCTCAATCCTTTGTTAATTCTAGACCGTTTGTAACAAGTAATATTATTGGAGCAACCACAATGGATCAACTTAAAGAAAACGTTGAAAGCATAAACATAGAATTTACGGATGAAATGATGGAAAGAGTGAATGAAATTCACAACAACAACCCAAATCCATCACCTTAATCGAGCGTTGAAATCAAATTAATTTAGTATAAAAACGAATTATGGTGGTCAAAAAAATATTCCTTATAATTGCTCTCGTAATCTTTTCATTTAGCGCCTTTGCTAATACACCAAGATCAACTGGTAAATATAAAAATTGGGAAAGCTTTGTTGCTGAGACGGAAAAAGGTAAAATATGTTTTGCTCAAACTGTTCCAACAAAAAGAGCCCCTGGGGCAATTCAAAGAGATCAGTCTAAATTGTTTGTAACTTTTAGACCTGGAGAAAACATTAAAGATGAAGTTAGCGTTACAAGTGGTCATGATTATAAAAGTTCTACTGTTACGGCTAGCTCAGGGAAAAAAAGATATTCCTTTTTCTCGCAAAAAAATTTCGCTTGGCTGTTAGATGATCAAGAAGAAAGAAATTTTATTAAACTAATGAAAAGAGCAACAAATCTTATTGTTAAAGCTAGAACAACAAAAGGTGCGGAAACTACAGATCATTATTCGATGATGGGATTTACAAAGGCATATAACACCGCAAAAAAAACCTGCGGCTAAATGAGAAAAATTGTATTAGCCTACTCTGGTGGATTAGATACTTCAATTATTCTAAGATGGTTACAGGAAAATTATAACGCAGAAGTAATTGCTTATACGTCAGACATTGGCCAAGAAATTAATAGAAAAAAAATTATAACCAATGCAAAACATCTTGGGGTTAAAAATATAATAATCGAAGATTTGAAAAATGTATTTGTAAAAGATTATGTATTTCCAATGATAAGAGCGCATGCTGTTTATGAAGGTGTCTACCTACTAGGCACTTCAATAGCTAGACCCTTGATAGCTAAAAGACAAATAGCTATTGCAAAAAAATTTAAAGCCTACGCAGTATCTCACGGAGCTACAGGAAAAGGTAATGATCAAGTTAGGTTTGAACTTGGTTATGCTTTTTTTGGTGGAAAAAAAATTAAAACCATTGCGCCATGGAGAGAGTGGAAACTACAATCTAGAGCAGACTTAATTAAATATGCTAAAAAAAATAATATTCCAATTCCAAAAGATAAAAAAGGTGCCCCACCTTTCTCTATTGATGATAATATCTTTCATACTTCTACTGAAGGAAAAGTATTAGAAAACCCTAAAAATTCTGCACCAGAGTTTATTTTTCAAAGAACCGTTTCACCAGAAAAAGCTCCAAACAAAAAAACAAAAGTAAAAATTACTTTTAAAAATAGTGATCCTGTTGCTGTAAATGGGAAAAAATTAAGGCCTGATAAACTTTTAAATAAATTGAATATTCTTGCTGGGAAAAATGGCATTGGAAGAGTAGATCTTGTTGAAAATAGATTTATTGGTATTAAATCAAGAGGTGTTTACGAAACACCTGGTGGGACTTTGTTATATGCTGCACATAGAGCAATTGAGTCGGTAACTTTAGATAAAAAAACAGCCCATGAAAAAGAAAGGGTTATGCCTGAGTATGCTGAATTAGTTTACAATGGATATTGGTTTTCAAAAAAAAGAATTAAACTTCAAAAAATAATTGATAAAAAAAGAAATCAAGTTTCTGGTGAAATAGTTTTGAGCTTGTACAAGGGAAATATCACAATTCTTTCAAGGAAAACAAAAAATAAAGCCTATTCAATGAAAAAAGTTTCTTTTGAAGAAAACAAAACCTTTAATAAGAAAAAAGTTGAAAATTTTATTAAATTTCATTCTAAACAGTTAAATAAAGGTTAAATTTTTGATACAATATTATTAAATGAACAATTCGATTCGAAATATTCAGCTAGTTGCAGTTGTAGTTGTGCTTATCTCTACAATCATTGCTTTCTTTTTAGAGATGAGAGAAATGTACGTGAATAGAGATATTACATTAGCTGATCTACTTTTAATGTTTATTTACATAGAGGTTATCGGATTAGTCAGATCTTATTGGGAAACAAGAGCAGTAAGAATTACCTATCCTTTAGTAATTGCAATTACAGCTTTGGCACGATTTATTATATTGCAAGATAAAGAGAGTGACCCAACAAATTTAATTTATATATCAGTAGCAATATTGATTGTGGCTTTAGCTACTGTAATAATTAGATTTAGAAATAGTAAATACTTAAAAATTGATAAATCAAAGTCTAACGAGCTTTAAAACAGTCCAAAGTATTTTTTAGCAAGCAAGCAATAGTCATTGGTCCTACCCCGCCGGGAACCGGAGTTATAGCTTTGGATTTTTCTTTTACAGCATCAAAATCAACATCCCCTACAATTTTATCTCCCACTTTATTTATTCCAACATCAATAACTATTGAGTTTTTTTTTACCCAATCTTCTTTTACTAATTTAGCTACTCCAACTGCAGCAACTAAAATATCAGCCTTTAAACACTCTAGTTTTAAATCTTTTGTCTTTGAATGGACAATAGTAACTGTACAATTTTCTTTTAAAAGTAATTGAGCCATAGGTTTACCATTTAAATTTGATCTGCCAATTATAACCGCATGTTTGCCTGATAAATTTTTTTCAACTTTTTTTATCAAATAT
>CACGEW010000008.1 GCA_902572345.1 uncultured Pelagibacteraceae bacterium
TTTTTAAATTATTAGCTAAAGCAGGAATTTTAGTTCGTAAAATGGATGTTTATGGTATTAAGAATTCATTAAGAATCACGATTGGAAAAAGTGAGGAAAATAGAAAATTAATTTCCAAAATGAAAAGTATATTAAATGTTTAGTAAGGTAAGTATAATCGGGTGTGGTTTAATTGGTTCTTCAATTTTGAGAGCAGTAGAAGAAAAAAAATTAGCTTCTAAAATTAGTGTTTATGACAAAGCACCGAAAGTAACTGATTATTTAAAAAAGAACTTTTCAGTTGAAATTTGTAGCAATGTCTCAGATGTAGTTAAGGACTCTGATTTAGTAATAATTGCCTCTCCTTTGAGTAGCTACAAAGAAATATTACTCTCTATTCAGTCTAACTTAAAAGAAAATGTAATTTTAACTGACACAGGATCTGCAAAAAAAGAGGTGAATAAAATTATAAGCAACTTAAATCTTAAAAACGTTAATTGGATTGCTTCACACCCTATAGCTGGAACAGAATACAGTGGTCCCGAAGCTGGTTTTGCAAGTTTATTTAAAAATAGATGGTGCATAATATCAGCAGACAAAAAAGTTTCCAAAGATAAGATAAAATCTTTAGAACAATTTTGGTCAAAGCTCGGAAGCAAGACTAAATTTATGACATTTGAAGATCATGATTATGTTTTATCATTAACAAGCCATTTACCACATGCTGTAGCTTACAGTATTGTAAAAACAGCAATTAACAATGAAGATAAATTTAAGCATGATGTTATTCAATATAGCGCTGGTGGATTGAGAGATTTTACAAGAATTGCAGCATCTGACCCTTTAATGTGGAAAGACATATTTGTTGATAATAGTGATAACATTCTTAAAGTTTTAGAAAATTACTCAAAGAATCTTAATGAAATTAAAGATGCTATAAAAAATAAGGACAGCAAAAAGCTTTTAGAGATTTTTTCATCAACTAAAAAAGTAAGAAAAGAAATTATAGAAGCCGGTCAAGACACTGACAAACCAGGATTCGGAAGAAAATAATTAAGAGGAGTTCAAAATTTTTAAGAAATTTACTGAGGAACATATTAAAGGAGATGGAGTAAATTTATTTGTCCGCCG
The DNA here is from genome assembly GCA_902572345.1 of uncultured Pelagibacteraceae bacterium. Lineage (GTDB taxonomy): Bacteria > Pseudomonadota > Alphaproteobacteria > Pelagibacterales > Pelagibacteraceae > Pelagilacustribacter. The sequence goes on from CACGEW010000008.1 coordinate 1,111, forward strand.
TGCAGGACCTCAAGAAGCCCCACCTATTGTGCTTCTTCACGGTTACCCGCAAACATCAGCTATGTGGCACCTTGTGGCCCCAATTCTTGCAAAATCATTTCAAGTTGTATGTCCCGATTTGCGAGGTTATGGAAAATCTGAGAAACCAGCTTCTGACACATCACACCTTACTTTTTCCAAGCGTGCAATGGCCCAGGATATAATCAAAGTGATGAAAAATTTAGGTCATAATAAATTTTTTGTTGGAGCTCATGATCGTGGAGCACGGGTGGCACATAGACTAGGGCTTGATCATCCTGATAGTGTTGACTCAATGGTTCTTCTAGATATTGCACCTACCCGAGAGATGTATGATGGAACTACCACGAAGTTCGCACGCGCTTACTGGCACTGGTTTTTTTTAATTCAACCACATCCTCTACCAGAACAAATTATATCAAAGGATCCTGAAGCTTTCTGGAAACTGAAGTGTTTCAACCAAACACGAGGTGAAAATCCTTTTTCTAAAGAAGCATTAGCGGAGTATTTAGAAGCTTTTAAACATCCTGATACAATTCATTCAAGTTGTGAAGATTATCGCGCGGCAGCAACCATTGATATTGAGCACGACAATGCAGACAAAGGAAAAAAACTTTTAATGCCTATCTTGGCTCTTTGGGCAAAGCGAGGTGTAATCGAGACTTGTTTCGATGCTCTTAAACTCTGGCGTTTACGCGCAGATAAAGTTGAAGGCGAAGCACTTCTGGCGGGACATTATTTGGCCGAAGAAATTCCTGAGGAAGTTGCTAAACGTATGTCTGATTTTTTTTCACGCAATATTAAAAAATAAGCATTAAGTGGTTTAATTAAATTTTTTAATTTCAGTATAGATTTTATTTTCTATATCTTTAACAAATTCTTCATTATCTTTACCCGACATGATTGGCTCTAAAAATGAAATGTGAATATCACCTGGGTATTTCATAAAACTACTCTTTGGCCAGATTTTACCAGTATTAAGAGCTACAGGAATACAAGGTAAATTTAGAGCTTTGTAAATTCTACCAACTCCTTTTTTAAAAGGTGGATTTTCATCAATTTTTACTCTTGTTCCTTGTGGAAATATTAAAAGTGGTCTTTTATTTTTCTCAATTCTTTCTTTCACTCTATCAAAAAAATTTAAATTTTCTTTTGTTGTTGTCTCTCTTACTATTGCTATTGAACCTATTTTTCTCAAGTACCACCCAAATAATGGAATATTAAGGAGTTCTTTTTTTAAAATAAAAATTGGACCATCTAAGGGTATCTGTAGAGCAAAAGTTTCAAACATAGATTGATGTGCAGAAGCTACAAAATAATTTTCTACTTTTTTGAGATTTTCTTCACCATGAAAAATTACTTTTGTATTTAAGATAATTCTCAAAATCAGCACTATATATTTTGCAGATAACCTTCCAAAAAAAATTGTAAACTTACTAGGTAAAACTAAGGTTGGAATTGCTAAAATAAAAATTGTTATGAGACCAACGTATAAAAAAATATTAAAAATTAATGATCTAATAAATTGCATTAAGAATTAATCAATTTAAGTAAATTTTGCTTTTTTCTTATATATCTAAGTTTATTTTTATTGATTAAAATTTCAGCGACTAAAGGTCTAGTATTATAATTTGAAGACAACGAAGATCCGTATGCTCCAACATTAGTTATAGCCACAAACTCATTTTCATTTATTTTAGGATAGTTTTTATAAACTCCAAATTTACAAGTGCTCTCACATATTGGCCCTACAAATTCTATTTTACCTCTCATTCTTGATGACTTTTTTGAAATAGGGATAATTTTATGAAAAGCTTCATACAAAGCCGGACGCATAAAATCATTCATACCAGCATCTAATATAATAAAATTTTTATTAGTGCCCTTTTTAATAAATTGTATTTTACTAATTAGTAGTCCAGTATTACCAATAATAGATCTGCCTGGTTCAAAAATTATTCTACAATTTAACTTTTTAGAAAAATTATGTACCAGTTTAGAATATTTACTTAAATTAATTGGTTTTTCTTTATCAGTATAATTAATTCCAAAACCACCGCCCAAATCGACATATTTTAAATTCAGTTTTAATTCTTTTATTAATTTACTCATTACATTTAGAGTTTTTCTAAAAGGTGCATCGTTTAAAATTTGACTACCAATATGCACACTCAATGCATCTAATTTTACGTTTTTAAAAGACTCAATTGTTTTAAGAAATGCCTTAAAATTTTTAATTGATAAGCCGAATTTGTTTTCTGCTTTACCAGTTGATATATTTTTATGTGTTTTGGCATCAACATTTGGATTTAATCTAAATCCTATTGAAACTTTCTTCCTTAATTTTCTTGATAAATTATTTATTAATTTGGCTTCACTTTCAGACTCGCAATTGATTAATAATATTTTTTTATTGATAGCAATTTTAAGCTCCTCTTCAGTTTTACCCACTCCAGAAAAAACAATTTTATTAGGTTTAATGCCTGCTTTTAAAGCTTTTAATAATTCACCACCAGAAACCACATCAGCCCCAGCACCTAGTTTGCCAAGTATACGAAGTATATTTAAGTTACTATTAGATTTTGCAGCAAAACAAATTAAAGGATTAGTTTTTTTAAAAGTATTGGCAAATTTTAAAAAATTGAATGTAATTTGATTTTCTGAATAAATATAAAAGGGTGTTTTATTTTTTTTTAAAATATTTTTGATTGATAGTTTCTCAACAAATAAATTTTTACCTACATATCTTAAATTTTGCATAAGATTATGAAATTATATTGACCTGATCTATTTTACCTTGGTACTTAGGCTCAGATTTTTTTCCGCAACTTGTTAAAATAAAAACTATCAAGAAAAAAGCAGTTATTAGTCTCATTATATTTCCCTTTTATATTTTTTTATCATTGATTTAACATTAATTATAGATGTTCCTCCATGAGATTTTTTTGCATTCATAGAATTTTTAACATCAAACACTTTTAAAGTACTTTTATCTAAATCTTTATAAAATTTTTTAATTTCTTCTAGACTTAAGTCAGATAACATTTTTTTATTTTTTTCTGCGTAGTTAACAAGTTTTGCTGAAATAGCGTAAGACTCTCTAAACGATAAATCTTTATTTTTAACAAGATAGTCTGCAAAATCAGTTGCTGTGGTGTAACCTTGGTTAGCCATAGAAAGCATATTTGTTTTATTAGGAATTACAGAACCTATCAATTCAGCGCTTATAGTTAGTGTATCTTTTAAAGTATCATAGCCGCCAAAAACTAACTCTTTATCATCCTGCATATCTTTAAAATATGACATGGGAAGACCTTTCATTATTGTTAGCATTGCATTTAACTTTCCATAATTTATTCCAACTTTTCCTCTAATTAGTTCTGCAGGATCAGGATTCTTTTTCTGTGGCATAATTGAAGATCCTGTAAGCATACTGTCTTTAAATGAAATTAAATTAAAGGCATTTGAATTATAAATAATAAAATCTTCAGCTAATCTTGATAAGTGCATTGCACAAACAGCAGAAGCATATAAAAAATCGATTGCAAAATCTCTATCAGACACAGAGTCCATAGAATTATCTGTAGGTTTTTTAAAACCAAGTGTTTTTGCAGTATAGGTTCTATCTATTTTATAAGATGTTCCTGAGAGAGCCGCAGATCCAAGTGGACACTCGTCTAAAAGTTCAAGATTATTTTCAAATCTTTTTTTATCTCTTTTTAACATTTCATAGTACGACAACAAATAATGAGCGAATGAAATAGGTTGCGCATTTTTTAAATGTGTCAATCCAGGCATAACCGTATCTGTATTTTTTTCAGCTTTTTTAATTAGATTTTTCATAACAACTGAAATGTCTTTTATAATTTCGTTTGATGCTTCTTTAACCCATAGTTTAAAATCAGTTACCACTTGATCATTTCTTGATCTTGCAGTGTGCAAGAATCCAGCTGAGGGACCAATGATCTCAAATAATGCTTTTTCTATATTTAAATGAATATCCTCGAACTTTTCTTTAAACTCAAAATTTCCTCTATCTATCTGAGCTTTAATTTTTTTAAGCCCATTGATAATTTTGTTGCCGTCTTCACTTTTAATGATCTTTTGTTTTATAAGCATTTGCGTGTGTACAACAGATGCAGCTATATCTTGTTCATAAAGTCTTTTATCAATATGAATTGAAGACCCAATCTTTTGAAAAGATTGAGACGTTTTGTTTTTAAATCTATTAGACCAAATTGTTTTATTTTTCATTTTACTGTGTTATTTCTAATTTAAATTAATATGAAAATTAGTAAATCTTTTAAAATCTATATTCACATAATCCTTCTATATTTGATTAGCCACAATCTTTATGGAGCGGAAGATTTTTCAAAAAATATAGTAATTCACGAAAAACCGACTCAAATTAAAGAATTAAAATTCAAAGATTCAGATCTTAATGATGTCGATTTAACTAACAAAAAAGGCAACATCATGATCTTAAATTTCTGGGCTACCTGGTGTGCTCCATGTAAACGAGAGATGCCCTCGCTTGAAGAATTAACTAATCAATTTCCACAAGTTAAAGTTTACGCCATTAACATGGAACAACCCAATAAACTGAAAGTAAGAGATTTTTTCAGAAGCATTGGCGTTGCTAGTCTAGACACTTACTATGATCCAAAGTTAAAATTAGTAAAACAATTCAAAATGCGAGGACTTCCCACAAGTATTTTGATCGATAAAAATGGCAATGAATTTGGTAGAGTCATCGGCGAAATTGATTTTGTGAGCGATGATTTTATAAGCTTAATAAAAGAATATATTTAGTTTTTAAAAAAATAAGCCATTAAAACCAAAACTATAATTGCAATAAACTGAAGTAGAACACGTAATTGCATTAATTTGTTTGAATATTTTTTACTAGTACTTCCACCCTTAAATAAAGTATATATACCCATTATTAAAACTATGGCTACAGCACCTAATAAAGTAAAACCTATAAAATTAAAAAAAAATTCAGACATTTAATAATCTACTATCATGACCTATTCATTAAATACAATTGTTTTAGAACCTCTTTCTAAAAATAAACCCAAAAACGCCGTAATACTTTGCCACGGTTATGGAGGTGATGGTAATGATATCTCAATCCTTGCAAATTACTGGCGTGCTCATTTACCAGACACAATATTTATTTGCCCAGATGCCCCTGAGAAATGTGCGGCAAGCCCTTCAGGTTTTCAATGGTTTGATTTAATGGATCAAACCCCTGAACAAGTTTTAGCTAAATCATTAGTCGCAGAGAATAAATTAAATAAGCTTATTGACGAGGTAAAAACAAAAAATAATTTAAAAACTGATCAAATTATCATTGGAGGATTTAGTCAAGGCTGCATGATTACTTTACAGACAGGTTTAAAAAGAAAAGACTCTGTGAATTCTGTAATTGGCTACTCAGGTAGAATTATTGACGCTGAACATCTTTCAAAAAATATTAATTCTAGACCAAAGATTTGTTTAATGCATGGGGACATAGATCAAGTTGTTTCTATCGACTCATTATTAGAGGCTAAAGACTTTTTTAATAAAAATAATTACGAAATTGAAACACATATTTTCAAAAACTGTGAACATCGTATACCAACTGAAGGGTCAAGTTTGGGCCTACAATTTATTAAAAAACAATTTAATTCTTAATTATTTATAGTGATACATAATTATAACTTGATATAATTTTTTGTATCAGTTAGCTTTAAAACATGATTATTTCTTCGGTCGATAAAGTCCCACTTGAAAAGTGTCCAGCGCTAGTATTGAATGCTGACTTTAGGCCCTTAAGTTATTACCCACTTTCAATTTGGTGTTGGCAAGATGCAGTTAAGTCAGTTTTTTTAGACAGAGTAAGTATAGTTTCAAATTACAAAAGAAAAATTAGAAGTCCTTCATTTGAAATGAACTTACCAAGCGTTATTGCACTTAAAAATTTTATACAACCATCAAAAAATCCGAACTTTACAAGATTTAATGTTTTTTTAAGAGACAAGTTTTCTTGTCAGTATTGTGGAGATAAAAAAGATTTAACTTTTGATCATTTATTACCTAAATCAAGAGGTGGCTTAACTGATTGGAACAATGTTGTGACAGCTTGCTCGAGCTGTAATGTTAAAAAAGGTGGAAAGCTTTACAAAGACTGTGATCTTAAATTAGCAAATAAACCGTACGCACCGACTGTAGAAGATTTACATAGAAACGGGAGAAACTTTCCACCAAACTTTTTACATGAAAGTTGGATGGATTATTTATACTGGGATATCGAGTTAGAACCCTAGTTAAATTTTTTCTGATATTGTAATTGCTATTCTAGAAGAAGTTTTGATCACTTTATCCAAAACTCCAAATAAACCTTTTTTAGTAGCCCCATTATCATAGGCAATATCTTTATGATGTAATTCGTCATCTCTAAATTTTTTTATTTTTTCTTTTAATTCTTTTTCATCATCACCAAGTTTATAAGTTTGATCTTTGTAGTGACCATCAATTACTTCTTCTACCGAAGCCGTACAAAGCATTGCCGCTTTCTCTCCTAGCATTGCAGTTCCAAATCCAAGGGTTACACCCATTATATCCCAGAGAGGCAATAGTTTTGTTGGTTTAATATTTCTTTTCTTAATTTCTTTATCAAAAAACTCATAGTGCTCTTTTTCATGTTCTTTCATCTCTTCAATTTTCTTTTTCAAAAATTCATCTTGTTTGAAAGTTTTAAGGGCTAGAAGTTGTCCTTCATATATTTTAATAGCACCGCGCTCACCCGCATGGTCAACTCTTATAATTTCTTCTAACGTTTTTTTGTTAGTTTTTTCCATAATTTTTAATAACTTTAATCATAATACCACTAAGTATTATTGAGATAATTGTATTTATTGTAGCAAGTGAAAGTCCTAAAAATCTAAAAGTTACATCTTTACAGCTTACTATCTCTGCTTTTTTAAGCTGATTTAGAAGCTCTTCTTTATTTGTGGGCTGGCTATTGCCTAAATCACAAACTAAAGATTCGCTAAAAAAACCTTGCTCTATCCCAAAATGATAAAACGAAACTACAGAACCAAAAATAAAGAATATTAAAATGAGGCTAGAAATTATTTTTTGATATCTGTTTAAAATAAAGATAAGTGAAATAAGTATTATCGCAGCAATATAAGGAATTCTCTCAATTATACATAAATTGCAAGGTTTGTGACCAAGTACATATTGTATGAAGTAAGCTATTGAGAGTGAGAGAATACTAAAGGCTAAAATACCATTTAATAATAATTTGTTTGAATTCATTTAACAAAAATTATGTATAAGACGGCTGCTAATATTACAATAAATATTCCAGTAATTGTAAACCATAACGCACCTTTCTTTTCGATAAATTCACCAAATTTTTTACCAAAAATATAAGTAAGGTAAGAAACTAATAAAAATCTCAAACCTCTTGTAAAAAGACATATAAAAAAGAAAACCGTAAGATTAAAACCAATTACACCGCTCGTAATAGTAAACACTTTAAAAGGTAAAGGCGTAAAGCCAGCCAAAAACATGATACCCAGCCAAGCTAAAAAACCTCCCCTTGTAGACATCTTATCTTGAATTTGAAAAACTTTTTCCTCATAGCCGTAAAACTCAATAATGACCATTGAAGCATCTAAGAAAAACACACCCAACATGTAACCAAACAATCCACCTAAAACTGATCCAACTGTAGCTATTAGAAATATTTTTAAATAATCCTCTCTTTTAGCCACGACCATTGGAACGATCATCAAATCTGGTGGAACAGGAAAAAAGAAACTTTCGATGAAGGACACAAAACCAAGTAAAGGCTTAGAAAATTTATGCCTAGCAAGTTCAACACATCTATCGTATAATTTTTTCAACATGAATTTAAAATGCACAATTCTTAGATACCTCGCAAGTTTAATTTTATCGACAGTTGTGATCTACGCTATCGTAATAGTTGCGGGAATGTTTGGAGCAGATTACGGTTTTTCTCCAGGTGATACGTTTATCATTTGGATTTTAATGGCCATTCTTATCAATCAAAGCGTTACTTGGAATAAATAATCTTCATGAGCAATCCTGTAGACATAAAAATTGCTCACATAAACAATCAAGAAGATCTAAAAGGTAGCTTAGATAAAGACAAAGTATTTGAAGTTTTTCAAAGAAATATCAACGATATATTAAAAGGTTTTTATAGACTACAGCAAGACTGGGTTAACCGTTCTTATTTAAATTTTAACGACTTCGATACGTACTTAATTTTAATGTATCTAATGAACAAAGTTTATATTAACTATTCAGATCGATTTCATTATATGTCTATGGAGGCTTTCTATAGTCAGGAAAAAGTAGGTATTGAAAAATTAAACTTAATTGAGATTTCAAAAGATCTAAATATTCCAAAAGAAACAGTTAGACGAAAGATAAATTATTTACAAAAACACGATATTATTATTAGAACGGGGAAAACAATCTTTTTAAATTCAAAAGGATTAGAAATTCAAAAACCCATGGCTACGATAGAAAACATGGCAAGTTTGCTATCAAAATTTTCAATTTACTTATCAGCTGAAGACTGGTTTGGTAAAGCCTTAGAAAAAGAGGATATCAAAAAGTTTATTACAGAGCATTTCACAGTAAGCTGGGAATACTGGTACAGATTTCAAATACCTTATTTAACAAGACACAGAGCATTTTTTGGTGATCTAGAATCCTGGAATGTATGGGGGTCTATAGGTTTAGTTCAAATAAGAAGTTTCATTGAGGAAATTACTAATGATGTATCAACCAAGCCTAAGACTTACGGAGACTTCTTTTTAATGAATTTAAAGCATAAAGCAAAAAGAGGAATAAATGCTTCTTCTATTTCAGACATATCATCTATCCCAAGAGCAACAGTAATTCGAAAACTTAAAACACTAGAAAAAAAGAAACTTATTAATAGAAATAAAAAACTAGAATACTCTATGGGGACAAAACGAGATGATCTAAAAATGATAGAAAAAAATTATCTTATTAGTCAAAGAGCATTTAGTGATTATGCTTCTACAATGTTTAACTTGATGAAATTTTCAAAATTTAGTATCTAAACTTATTCAAAAATATTATGGAAATAGCAAAAACAATAGCTCCGGTGTGTTTAGCCATAATAATGTTCGGATTAGGTCTTGGTCTAACCGTAGCAGACTTTAAAAGAGTAATTACAATCCCTAGAGATTTTATAGTAGGTTTTTTTGGTCAAGTTATAATACTTCCAATTATCGCTTTTATCTTAATCCATATTATTTCAATGCCTCCAGAAATAGCACTTGGTGTAATGGTCATTGCAGCGGCTCCTGGTGGAGTTACTTCAAATATATTAACTAAATTTGCCAATGGTGATGTTGCACTTTCTGTTACTTTAACTGCAGTGGTGAGTTTAATATCTGTAATTACAGTTCCTTTAATTGTTTATAATTCAGCAAGTTTCCTTGGTTTTGAAATAACTAAAGAAATATCCATGATTAATATTGCTGTTAAAATGTTTTTTGTAGTAACAGTTCCCGTAATTTTTGGCATGATTGTAAGAAGTTTAATGACAGATTTTATTGTATCTAAAACTCTGTTTACTCAGAGATTGTCAGTAATATTGTTTTTAGTTGTTTTTATCTCTATTTGGGTAGAAGAGTGGGATAGAATTATTAGCTTTATTACAAGAGCAGGTTTAGTAGCTTTCATTTTAAATATTACAATGATTTTAATAGGTTACTACATGGCAAAATTTTTAGCTTCAGGATTAGAACAAAGAAAATGCATTTCACTTGAGTGCGGTTTACAAAATGGAACTTTAGCTGTTTTTGTAGCTACACAATTATTTGACGATATAGTATTTATGGTGCCCACAGCAGCATATGCACTAATTATGTTCGTTACCTCAATTATTTTTGTTCTCATAGTTCGAAAAATAAATTAGATTATTTCAAAAAATGGGCGAATGGTGGAACTGGTAGACGCGCCGGACTCAAAATCCGGTGGTAGCAATACCTTGAGAGTTCGAGTCTCTCTTCGCCCACCAAGTTATGGAAATAGATAAACTTAATAGTCTTGTAGAACTATACTTTAAAAAGTGTGAAGAGGTTGATCCCGACAGACCTTTTTTAAAATGGTTAAAACCAGGAAAACCAACTTATAGCTGGGGAGATATAAAAGAGAGAATATTTAAACTTTCTTCAAAGATAAAATCTTTAATTCAAGAGGGAGATCGTTGTTTAATATTATCTGAAAATAGACCGTACTGGTTAATGGCAGATCTTGCTGTGATGAATGCAGGAGGAATATCGGTTCCTATTTTTACAACATACTCATCAAATGATTACGAATATATTTTAAATGACTGCAAGCCATCTTTAATTATAGTTTCAAATAATGATCAATTCAAAAAAATAAAAAATTACATTAATTTAAATGAGCAAAATATAATTTCATTTGAAGCTATAGATGTTGATAGCTTATTAATTAACAATATTTTAAATGAAGAAACTTATAAAAAAGAAATTAATAACGAATTAAAAAGAAATATGCCTGCATGTATTATTTATACATCAGGCACATCGGGAAATCCTAAAGGAGTTATCTTAAGCCACGGCGGTATTTTATCAAACTGCGAAGGAGCAGTTGAGTTACTTGAAACTTTAACTAAAAAAAAAGATCCTATTTTTTTAACTTGGTTACCTTTATCTCATTCATATGAACATACAGTTCAATTTATTCAAATCATTGTAGGCGCAAAAGTTTTCTACGCTGAAAGTTTAGAAAAATTAATTTCAAATATGGGTGTCGCTAAACCCACCATCATGACAGCTGTTCCAAGGTTTTATCAAAACCTTTTTACTAAAATAAATATGAATTTTGATAAACAAATAGGTCTTAAAAAAAAATTAATTAATCGAACTTTAGAATTAGGAAAAAAAATACTTAAAAAAGAGCAATTAAGTCTAAGTGAAAAAATAGTAAATTTTTTATGTGAAAAATTAGTGCGAAAAAAAATCAGAAATCAATTTGGTGGAAATCTTCAAGCCTTCGTTTCTGGGGGTGGAGCTTTAGATCAAAATATTGGTGAATTTTTAAATGCTATAGGATTACCAACTTTGCAAGGTTACGGTCTTACAGAAGCCTCTCCTGTTGTAAGCTGCAATTTACCAGATTTAGTCAAAGTCGAATCAGTCGGTCCTCCATTTAGGACTAATAAAGTTAAAATAGCAGGGGATGGTGAAATTTTAATAAAGGGTGAAAATGTGATGTTGGGTTATTGGAATCTTAAAGAAGAAACTGAAAAAGTAATTAAAGATGGATGGTTATATACCGGAGATATTGGTGAGTTTGATCAAAATAATTATCTAAAAATAACAGACAGAAAAAAAGATATTATAGTTAATTTAGGTGGTGACAACATTTCGCCAAGTAAAATTGAAAATATTTTATGTTTAGATGAAAACATTAAACAATCTTTTGTTTATGGAGACAAAAAAAATTATTTAGTTGCAATATTAGTTACAGAAAAAGAAATTAATAAAGATAAAATTAAACTTATAATTGAAAATATAAATAAAAGTTTAACTTTAATAGAAAAAATTAAAAAATTTGTTTTAATTCATAAAGAATTTACAATTGAAAACGGAATGTTAACACCAACTTTAAAGTTAAAAAGAAAAGAAATAATTAAAAATTATAAACAACAATTAGAAAATCTTTATTAATTTTACAAAAAAAGTTTAATAATTTGCTTAAAAAAACATTGATATTACTAACTTTTTTAAAAGTTTATTAAAATTAAAAAAAATTATTAAAAAATTTAAATTTTGAATCAATTTTGCAAATTAATTTATGTTTGACATGAATCTTTTAATAACTAATGTTTAATTAACAAACGAATCATTAAGATTTGTTTAATAACAAGGGAGAAAAGATGGCTAAAAGAAGAAAAAAAGCTAAAAAGAAAACTAAAAAGAAAGCTAAAAGAAGAAAAAAAAGAAGAAGATAGTTTTCTCTTTAACTAAACGCCCTTTTTAATTAATTTAGAAAGGGCGTTTTTTTATTCTGAACTTTCTGTAGAAATTGTTCTTCCTAAAGCCTTATCCATTTTTTTTTGAACCTCTTCAGGACTTATTTTTAGAACAGCTTCAAACTCAGATTTTAATCTTTCATAAGCTTTTTCGAATAGCTGTCTTTCTGAGTAAGATTGATCGGCTATAATATCAGTATTTTTGTTTAAATCTTTTACAACTTCAGCTAATTCATAAATTTTTCCAGAATTAATTTTCTGATCATATTCCTGGGCTCTTCTACTCCACATTGTTCTTTTAATTTTTGGCTTAGTTTTTAATATCGATACACATTTATTGATTTGATTAATTGATGCAATTGGTCTTAATTTTGATTGTTGATTAATTGGAACAGTTAAAGTTAATTTTTCTTTTTCTACTAAAATTTTATAAAATTGAATATCAATATCTCCAATTGTAGCTTTTTCGATAGAAGTAATCTTTCCCACCCCATGCTTCGGATAAACCACAAAATCTTTCAAATTGTAGATTTTTTTTTCTGTTGCCTGTTTTTTAATCTTTTTTATTTCTGGCTTTTCATCTGATCCAGGCACAGCACTTTTTTTATCTATCGGTTTTATATTTTGTTTAGCTTTTTTAAGTGATTTTAAATTTTTTGCTTTTTTAACTTTTTTAACTTTTTTTACTTTTTTCTTTTTAGGCATATTTATTTTCCAGGTTTTTCAGAGAAATGTTTATCATACTTATCTTTCATATTTTTAAATTTTTCATGGTCTTTCATTGGCTCTTTTTTTTTTGAAATATTAGGCCATATTGCAGAAAACTTTTTGTTAATCAATAACCATTTATCCATATCTTTAACACTCTCGTCTGTATCTGCCTTTATCGCATCTATAGGACACTCAGGTTCACAAACACCACAATCAATACATTCATCAGGATTAATAGCTAAAAAATTTTCACCTTCGTAAAAACAATCTACAGGGCAAACTTCCACACAATCAGTGAGCTTACATTTTATGCATTCATCTTTTACAATATACGTCATTTCTCTTCCATTAATTTTAACTTTATTTCAGCACACTCCTTATCTGGAAAATATATTAGGCCACATATTCTACGCATTAAATTAGACTCGTACTGATCCACTGTATTGTCAGAAATAATTACTTTCCAGAGGTGATTAACTATATCTTTTTTTATATCCATTGAATTTTGTTTAATAATATTAGTATAATTTAAAAGTTGATTAGAATTTTTTTCTATATCTTCTGCCTTTTTTAAAATTTTAATGGAATCTTCATCTTTTAAATATGATTTAATAAAACTCTTAATTAAATCTTTTTCATGGTCAGAATAAATTTCATCTATATTCGCTGCGTGAACAAGTAAAGCAGAAATACCAATTATACTCTCTTTATCTAATTTATTCATTTATTTTATATTTAAAGAAAGGAGTTTTTTAAATGGATTTTCTTTTTTGTCAAACTGTATTATTTTCTCTTTTCTCTTTTTTTCACCTCTAAATACATAGGTATCAATTGATTTATCTTTTTTATAATTCATATAATTCATTAATTTATAAAAATTTTCTTTAGAGCAGCCTAATAAATTCATCATTTCTGCGTTAATCTTAAATTTTCTGTCTTTCGTATTATTAATAATTTTTAAAAATAATTTCTCTAAAATATCTATCCTTACAAAAAATTCCCTGAATTTTTCAAATCCACATAACAGTAAAAAGTTTTTTTCGAGGTTTGTTCCTGTCAAAAAATTTAATCCTGATTTAGGAATTTCATTTTTTTCTGATAGATTGTGAAATATTTTCCAAAGGCCTATACGAAATTCTACTGCTTTAGGTTTCAGCATCTTAGGTAAATAAATATGATATCTTCCAATTTTAATTCCCATGCTCCATAATTTTTTTCTTTCATTAGTTGGAATTAATCTCACTATTTTGTCCACCTCACTTCTTTTTATAACTCCGTTATTTTCAAAAAGTTGAAATACCAAACCTCTCAAATATTGATTGTCTATTTGATGCTTAGTTAATTTAATAAGATCTCCTAATACTTCGTTAATATAATTTTCTAACCATTTATTTAAAAATAAGGTTAACTTTGATTTTGCATCATCGCTTAATGAATCATCAGCGATTATATCCAAATCAGGGTTGAGGTAATTGTTACCTTTTTTAAGTCTAGCAATTGGATTTTTTTTCCAAATAATTTTGCTTTCTTTATTAATATCAATCTCAGATGAATTGACAATTTCATCAACTCTTTTTACAAGCTCTTTTTCAACACCTTTTCTGGCAGCTTTTTTGATTGATTTAATATCAGTGTCTAACGTTTTTGAATTAACTTCAATTAAAAATTTTAAACCTTTAAGCTCACCTATCAACTGTCCATCAATGTATATTTTATTCTTATCGTTAATCTCTGTATTTAAAAGAAGATCTTGTTTTAAGCTTCTTGAGAGAATGCTTATTTTTTTATCAATAAAACTTTTTGTTAGTTCATCGTGTAATTTATCTGATAACTTATCTTCTATACTTTTAGTTAATTGAACCCAATAATCTGAATTTTCTACCCAATTTTTCTTATTAGCCACATAAGACCAAGTCCTTACGTTAGACAATCTATGAGATAATAAATCTACGTTTCCGTGTTCTTTCTCTAAGCCTTTAAGCTGTTCTTTCATAAATGTGCTTGGTATTCTTTGTTTTCTAGTCGATAAAAATTGAAACACCTTATCGATCACATTAATGTGTTGGCCATAAGCCTTTTTTTCAAAATCTGGTATTTGACAGCATTCCCATAACAGTTCTAAATTTTTATGATAAATAATATTATTTGCACCTTTTTTTAAAAAAAACCTTAAAACACTTTCATCAAGAGAGTCGTTCGTTCTTAAAAGATTTTTTTTAGCTGGTTTTAATTCTAATGTGCTAATTAATTTTTCAGGACTTTTAAAATCTAAATTTGAATTTCTCCAATAGATTGTCTTGGTGTCTGGTAATTGGTGTTTCTCAATTTTTTCTATTTCATCAGAATTTAAAGTTTCACAATCTCCCGTGGTTCCAAACCCGCCATCATTTTTATATCTTCCTGCTCGACCTGCAATTTGAGATAATTCGATTAAATTAAGCCTTCTTGTTTTTTTTCCATCAAATTTTTTTAAATTTGAAAAATAAATTTCATTAATATCCATGTTCAGCCCCATACCTATTGCATCTGTAGCAATTAAATAATCCACGTCACCCGATTGATAAAGACCAACTTGAGAGTTTCTTGTCTTAGGACTCAAAGATCCCATAATAACTGCTGCACCACCTTTTTGACGTCTAACTAATTCTGCTATTGCATAAACTTCTTCGATAGAGAATGCTATAATTGCAACTTTTCTATCTAATCTTGATATTTTTTTTATTCCTGAATAACCTAATTTTGAATACCTCTCTTTATTTTCAAAGACAACATTATCAACTAATTCTTCAATAATTTTTGCCATTACTTGAGAGCCAAGAAACATAGTTAATTTATTTCCCCGAGACTCCAACATTCTTTCAGTAAAGATATGACCTCTTTCTCTATCAGCACACATTTGAATTTCATCAATCGCGATAAAATCTACATTCTTATTTTTTGGCATAGACTCAACCGTGCAAATAAAATATTTAGCAAGGCTTGGTATTATTTTTTCTTCACCAGTGATTAAAGCAACCTTTTCTACCCCTACCTTTCCTACACATTTATCGTAAACTTCCCTTGCAAGAAGTCTTAATGGTAGACCAAAAATTCCTGAATCAAACTCAAGCATTTTCTCAATAGCCACGTGAGTTTTTCCTGTGTTCGTAGGTCCAAGTAAGGCAACAATTTTTTGCGAAGTGATATTCATATTTGTGTTAGATTATTTTTTTTACACTACATGTAGATCTAAATTGAGAACAAAATAAGATTAAAACATGACCGAATCGTTTTGTCAAATGTTCCAATTTTTTATAATTAATTTGACTTCTAATAGGCAGTCCCCGTATAGGTAATTTTAAGATAAAATGTCTTCTAAAGTTAAAAAGAAAATTCTTAAATTAAAAGAGTCCTCTACACTTGTAATAAACGAAAAGTCGAAAGAACTTATTTCTGAGGGAAAAAAAGTATATCAATTTGGTTTTGGTCAATCACCATTTCCGGTTCCAGAAAAAATTGTAGAAGCACTAAAAAATAACGCTCATAGAAAAGAATACTTGCCAATACAAGGCTTACCTGAATTAAGAGATAATATTTCAAAATACTTATACAAAAGAACTGGAAATGATTATCCAAAAGAAAATATATTAATTACACCTGGTTCGAAAGAGGCAATGTTATTAATACACATTGCTTTTAATGGAGAAATAATTATTCCAGCACCCGGTTGGGTCTCGTACGAACCGCAGGCAGAAATTGGTTCAAATAAAGTTCATTGGCTTGAAACCTCAAGAGAAAACAATTGGTTCCCAACTGGTAAAGAACTTGAAAAAAAAATCAAATCGGTTGGAAAAAACAAAAATTTAATTTTGATTCTTAACTCTCCAAACAATCCATCGGGAGCCGTGTGTGAAAATTTAGAAGAGCTAGCTAAAGTAGCTAAAAAATATAAGATTATGGTTTTGTCAGATGAAATTTACACTGATCTTACATTTTCAAATAAATATAATTCTATATCAAAATTTTATCCTGAATTAACTTTTATAACTGGAGGATTGAGCAAATGGTGTGGAGCCGGTGGTTGGAGATTAGGATTTTTAGCTGTTCCAAAAAAATTAACTGAATTTTTAAAGAGCTTAAAATCCCTTGCTAGTGAATCATATTCAACGGTTAATACACCTACACAATATGCATCTGTGGAAGCATATGCTAATGAACATGATCTTTATAAACTTAAAGTTAGAGCAATATTATCAGCTGTAGGAAATTATGTTTATAATAATTTAAAATCAAACAAGATATTAATGGCTCCTCCCCAAGGTGCATTTTATTTAATGCCAGAATTTAAAAATAAGAAATACAAAACATCTTCAGAACTATGTGAGGCTATTTTAAAAGATACAGGAGTAGCAATGTTGCCAGGTTCAGATTTTGGTTTTAAGCCAAAAAAAATGTTAACGAGATTAAGCTATACTGATTTTGATGGAGTAGAATTTTTTAGAAATGTTACAAACTGCAAAATGATAGATAATGCGATGATTAAAAAGTATGCCCCAAATGTAGTTGAAGGTGTTTCTAAACTGTCAAATTGGGTTAAAAATTTATAAGAATCTCTTTGACCTCAATTCAATTAAGTAGTTAAATTAACTAACTAACAAAAGGATGTACACATGAAAAAAATGATATCAATGATTTCAGCTTTTTTAGTAATGATAGCTTTTTCAAGCCCATTCACTTCAATTGCTAAATCAGCAGAGTTCTTTACAATAGGAACAGGTGGACCTACTGGAGTATATTTCCAAACAGGTAACGCTATCTGTAAAATGTTACACAAGTCAGCAATCAGTGCTGATCACGGTAGAAAAAAAGGTACAGCTAAAGCTTATAGATGTACTGCACCTTCAACAGGTGGTTCTAACTACAATATTGGACAAATCAAAGATGGTGAGTTTCAATTTGGTGTTGCTCAGTCAGACTGGCAGTATCATGCTTACAATGGTTCAAGCAAATGGGAAGGAAAACAGTTTAGTAATTTAAGAGCTGTATTTTCTGTTCACAATGAACCGTTCCAAATTTGGGCAAGTAAAAAATCTGGAATTAAAAATTTCAAAGGCCTAAAAGGAAAAACAGTAAACATTGGTAACCCTGGTTCTGGTCAAAGAGGAACTATGGAAGAATTAATGAAAGCAATGGGAGCAGATATGAGTATGTTCAAAGCAACTACTGAACTTACTTCTTCTGAACAAGTTAAAGCTCTTTGCGATGGCAAAATAGATGCATTTGGATATTCTGTTGGATTTCCTAATGGTGCTATGGAGCAAGCAGCCACTTGTAAAGCAAAAGCTAGCCCAATTAACTTAACTGGTGCGCCAGTTCAAGGCTTAATTGATGGAGCTGACTACTATGCAAAAGCTGTAATTCCAAAAGGAACTTATTCTAATCAGAAAAAAGACGCTACAACGTTTGGTGTAAAAGCTACAGTTGTTACAAGCGCAGATGTTTCTGAAGAACTTGTATACTTAGTAACAAAAGCGGTAATGGAGAACTTTGATGACTTCAGAGCTCAACACCCTGCCTTTGGACCTCTGGAAAAGAAAAATATGATAGCTGATGGTTTATCGGCTCCATTACACCCAGGTGCAATTAAGTACTACAAAGAAGCTGGATTAATGTAATTCAACTTTTTAGTTTAATTAAAAAAGGCCCAATATTTTTTGGGCCTTTTTTTTTAGAATAATGTATCTTAAACGAAATGAATCAAACTATTCAAAGTAAGATTAAAGACAAAATTCAAGAAGATATTTCACCAACAAGAAATTTATCAGGTATTCATTTAAAGATAGTTTTTGGAATAGCTATTCTTTGGACCTTATTTCAACTTTGGTACGCTTCTCCTTTCCCTTTTTGGTTTAACTTCGGAATGTTCAAAGGTTTACCTGCTAGAGCCATACATCTAGGTTTTGCACTTACATTAACATTTTTAATTTTTCCTATTGTACGAGGAAAGAAAACTTCAGTTTTTGACATTCTTATAAGTATAGTCGCTGCATTTTGTTGTCTTTATATTTATTTTTTTTATGACGATCTTGTTAATAGGGGCGGTATTCTCTTAGTTAAAGAGATATTTGGATACAAAGTTCCAGTTGAGCTCATTATTGGTGCAATAGGTATTTTAATACTTTTAGAGGCCACAAGAAGAGCAATAGGCTTACCTTTAGTGATTATCGCTATATGCTTTCTTTTGTTCTCTTATTTTGGAAAATATGCACCTGATATCATTTCTCACGGGGGTCTCTCTGTAAAAAGATTAGTTGGATTTCAATGGTTCGATCAAGAGGCTATTTTTGGAATACCTATAGGTGTTTCTGTTGATTTTATATTTTTATTCGTTCTTTTTGGAGCATTGTTAGAAACAGCAGGTGGAGGAAAATATTTTTTAGATTTAGCTTTTGCAATGGTGGGTAAGATGCGAGGAGGACCAGCTAAAGCTGCTATTCTAGGATCTGGAATGACAGGTATGATATCAGGTTCCTCAATAGCAAATACAGTAACAACAGGAACTTTTACAATTCCTATAATGAAAAAAACTGGTTTCTCTCAAGAGAAAGCAGGAGCTATTGAAGTTTCATCATCAGTTAATGGTCAAATTATGCCTCCAGTTATGGGAGCTGCAGCTTTCGTTATGGCAAGTTTTATTGGCGTTACTTATTTTGAAGTTGTTAAACATGCTTTTTTACCAGCTATTATTTCATACATTGCCTTATTTTATATATCCCATCTAGAGGCTCTCAAACTAGGACTTAAAGGAATGGATGATGCAGATGTTCCTCATCTTAAGAGAACTTTTTTATCTGGATTACATTTTCTAATACCAATTTTTGTTTTAATTTTTTTACTTGTTTACATGAGATACACAGCAGGTTTTTCAATTTTTTATGCAACAATTTCTTTAATCTTAGTGAATTTGATAAATCGTATAATTAAAAACTCAGAATATAAAATTGGCTTAATCGAGTGGTGGAACCAAACAATTGTAGGACTTCAAAAAGGTGCAATTAACATGGTGGGAGTTGGAATAGCAATTGCTACCGCAGGTATAATAGTAGGAGCAGTTGGTTCTACAGGATTAAGCACAAATTTAATTATAGTCATTGAGACAATAGCAAGAGATAATGTAATCATATTAATTTTATTAACTATTATTCTTTGTTTACTTCTAGGAATGGGTCTACCTACAACTGCTAACTATGTAGTAGTGGCTTCACTAATGGCTACAGTTTTAGTTGACGTTGGAAACGCTTCAGGTTTTATTTTCCCGTTAATTGCTGTTCACTTATTTGTATTTTACTTTGGATTGATGGCCGATGTTACACCTCCAGTTGGTTTGGCATCATATGCGGCAGCAGCAATATCTGGTGGTGATCCCTTAAGGACAGGACTACAAGCTATTTGGTATAGTTTAAGAACAGGAATTTTACCTATAGTTTTTTTATTTAATCATGAACTTTTATTAATTGGCGTAGATAGTATCTGGCAAGCTTTATTGGTAATAGTAACTTCTCTAATTGGTATTTTAGTGTTTACAGCAGCTACACAACAATGGTTCATCAATAAATTAAGATGGTATGAGACTATAGCTTTCTTAATCATATCTTTATCTTTCTTAGCTCCAGACTATGTATTAGGTAAATTCTATCCAAAATTTAACGAACAAAAACTTTCAGCAGAAAGTATTCAAAATTTATCTTTTGATCCCTCAAAAGAAGTTCATATAAAAGTGACACGAGTTACCGAATATGGAGAAAGATATAAACTATTTGTTATTGATAAAGGAAAATTTGAAAATAATTATAATCTAGAAGAATATGGTGTGACTTTAACAGATCAGAACAATCAATTGACAATTGATAAATTAAATTGGAAAGGGGAGGCAAAAAAATCTGGTATTCAAATGGGTGACATCATAAGTAATTTTAAAATTGAAAATCCAGAAAGACCGAATAAAGCAATAGTTTATCCTTTTGCATTAATATTTTTATTATTTTTTGGATATATGAATTTTAAATCTGGAAAAATATCTCCAAATTAAAATTTTATTATTTCTTGCCTTTAAAATTAACTTAGTTAATTATTGCGTAAAGAACAGCTACAACTATTAAAATTTCCCAACCCGACATTTAATTACCCCCTAAGAAGATAATTAATAATCTTTTTGTTAAAATTATGATTAGATGGTTGTATTTATTGTTTTGTAAAGTTGGTATCCACAGGTATGAAAAAATTGATATTAATTATAGTTTTGGACCAGGAGGTTCAACTGAAACGATAAAATGTAAAGATTGTGGAATAAAAAAGATTAGAAAAAAGGTTTAAAGAATTTTCCAAGTTCCAGAGGCAGAAACAACTATATCTTTATCATTTGAAATTTCGCAGTTTATAAACACGAGTGTCTTTGTTTTTTTTAGAATGTTAACATTCCCTTTGAGTTTATCACCTAACAAACCTGCTGAAATGAATTTCATATCTAAATTTATAGTTACACATCTTTTATCACCAGCTACCCTATGTGCTGCAGTGCCCATTCCCGTATCTGCTATTGTTGACAAGAAACCGCCATGGGCAATTTTTCCAGTATTCAAATGAATTTCTTTTACTTCAACTATAAATTCGTACTGAGTATCGCTGATCTGTTTTAATTCCAGCCCACCTAAATGCTTCATAAAACCTTTATTAGTTTCGTCCATAATTTTTTTTATCATATATTGGCATTAGTTGTGAGAAAATTACAGCAGCCAAAATCAAGAATATTCCTAAAATTTTAATTTCATTTAAAAATTGATCAAGTATTAACCAAGCTAATATCGCTGCAAAAACTCCTTCCAACGAGAAAACTATCGCAGCAGGAGCTGGAGATATATTTTGCAAACTGTATGTTTGTAATAAAAAAGCAAGGCCACTTGATAAAATTCCCACATATAAAACTTCATATGAGTCTTTTAAAAAATTGTTAAACGTTGGGTCTTCAAAGTAGAACATTGGACCTATCAAAACTAAACATGCAACTAAACATTGAGACATTGCTATTGTTATAGGAAAGTTAAACATTTCAATTGTTTTTCTAATTAGCAAAATATGAACTCCCCAGCAAAAGGCACTCAGTATCCCGAGACTGTCACCTAGTCTTACCGAATAATTATTAAGTTCGCTTAGGAGCAAGCCACCAAGAATACAGATAAAAACTGACGGCCAAATTGACCAGTGCATTTTTTTTGAAAAGATAAAATAAGAAATTACAGGAACGACTAAAACATAGAAGACCGTGAAAACGCCAGTGTTTGCTACATCGGTATATATTAAAGAAATTTGTTGTAGCTCTTGGCCTATAGCTAAAACAAATCCTAAGTAGAATAAAAAATAAGCTATTTTTCTTTTATCAAGTTGTTTGAAATTTATTTTTTTAAATTCAAAAATGAAAAAGAAAGGAAGCAAAGTTAAAAACCCGATTAAAAATCTTCCTACATTAAAAGTATGTGGCCCTATAAAATCCATACCCATGTCTTGAGCCACAAAAGCTGAACCCCAAAGAACAGACGTAACAACAGCGCAAATTAGTGAGAACGATTTTTTATCCATCAGGGGTTAATAGTTTAAGAAGATCTAAACAGCAAGCTTAAAGGCAAAATCTTTTCCAAGACATTTTCCAAGATAGACACAAAATCTAGCACCTTCCGCGCCATCTATTAATCTGTGATCATAAGATAATGATATCGGAAGTATCTTTCTAGAAACTATTTGATTTTTTTCTTTAACAAGTCGATCAAAAGTTCTTCCAACTCCTAAAATTGCTACCTCTGGCGGATTAATGATAGGTGTAAAATGTGTTCCACCAATTCCTCCTAAACTTGAGATAGTCATCGATCCACCAAAAAATTCTTTTTTATCAATTTTAAGTTCTCTGCAAAGTTGACTTGTATTTTTAAGCTCTTCCCCAATTTTTTGAATACTCATTTGATCAACGTTTCTTAATTTAGGAACCATTAGACCATGAGGAGTATCAACGGCAAAACCGATATGAAAATATTTTTTATAAATAATTTTATTACTCTCAGGGTTTAATGATGCATTAAAATTTGGGAATTGTTTTAGAGCGCTCACTAAGGCTTTTGCAATAAAAGCAAGAGGAGTTACTTTTATTTTTTCACCAGTATAATAATCGTACAAAGAATTTCTAAACTGCTCCATGTCAGTAACATCTATTTCATCATGTTGAGTGACGTGTGGAATTTCTGTCCACGATCTAACTAAATGTGGTCCCGAAAGTTTCTTAACACGTGGTAAATCTTGTGTTGCTATTTCTCCAAATTCTTCGTGAGAATATTCTTCCACATATTTTGCAACTTCTTTTTTTTGCACTTCACCTTGAGAAACTGTAACTTGAGACCTTATAAAATCTTTAACATCTTCTGCTGACACTCTTCCAGCTCGTTGTGTGCCAGAAATTTTAGAAATGTCCGCTCCCAGTTCTCTTGCAAACTTTCTTATTTTTGGACTTGCAGAGCTTTTTCCTGAAGCAGGAACACTAGGTGCAGTCTGTTGCATTTGTACTTGGACTACTTCGTTTTGTTTTTTTGGTTTTATAGGTTCTTTTTTAGATTTTTCTTTTACAGGCTCATTTGTTTTCTGCGTTGACTCTAAAGTAAGAATTAAATCTCCTTTGTTAATTTTATCACCTATAGAAACATTAATTTTTTCTATCTTGCCTTCGTGAGTTGATGGTACCTCAACACTTGATTTGTCACTTTCTAAAGTAATTAAAGATTCATTTTTTTTTATAACTTGACCTTTTTTAACAAGAACTTCGATGACTTCTACATCTTTAAAGTCACCCATATCTGGAACTAAAATTTTTTGAATTGTCATTTTATAAATTCGCTGGAAAATCTTTCTCTTTATCTATCTTATATTTTTTTATCGCTTTTTCTGCTTCTTCAGAACCAACAAGCTGTTCTTTTGCTAATGCACTTAAAGTAAAGGCTACTATATGCTCTTTATCTACCTCAAAAAATTTTCTAAGATTTTTTCTAGTGTCACTTCTTCCGTAACCATCTGTTCCGAATGAATAAAACTTTTTGTCTGTGTAAGGTCTTATTTGATCAGTGAATGCTCTTGTATAATCTGAAGCAGCTATGACCGGCCCATCTCTTTTAGACAAACACTCTTGAACGTAAGATTTTTTTGGTTTTTTATTTGGATTTAAAAGATTCAATCTTTCAGTTTCCATTCCATCTCTTCTTAATTCATTAAAACTTGTCACGCTCCAAATGTCTGCATCTATATTATATTCTTTTGATAAGATTTCAGAAGCAGCTATGATTTCTCTTAAAATTGTTCCTGAACCTAATAATTGAACCTTAGTTTTTCCTTTATTTTTTCCTTCTTTGAATAAGTACATACCTTTTAAAATTCCATCATCACAACCTTTAGGTTTTTCTGGATGAGAGTAGTTTTCATTCATTGCAGTGATGTAGTAGAAGACATTCTCTTTCTTTTCATGCATTCTTCTTAAGCCTTCTCTAAATATTGTTGCCATCTCATAAGCAAATGTTGGATCATAACTAATGCAGTTTGGAATATTTGATGCCAATAATTGGCTGTGCCCGTCCTGGTGCTGTAATCCTTCTCCAGCTAACGTGGTTCTTCCAGCTGTTGCTCCAATTAAGAACCCTCTAGCTTGGGAGTCACCAGCTGCCCATGCTAGATCTCCAACTCTTTGGAATCCAAACATAGAATAAAAAATATAAACAGGTATCATCTCTATATCGTGATTAGTGTAAGCAGTTCCAGCTGCAATCCAAGATGACATTGCCCCGGACTCATTTATACCTTCCTCTAAGACCTGACCACTTTTATCTTCTCGATATGAACTTAGTTGTTCAGAGTCGACCGGTTCATATTTTTGCCCTTCATGAGCATAAATACCAATTTTCTGAAAGAAACCTTCCATTCCGAAAGTTCTTGCTTCATCAGGAATGATTGGCACTAATCTTGGAGCAACATTTTTATCTCTAAGCAGTGCAGTCATCATTCTAACTAAAGCCATTGTTGTAGACATTTCCTTTTTTCCAGTAGATTTCATAAAGGCATCGAAAATATCTTTTGGTGGAGCTTTAATTTGTTTTGCAAAAGACGATCGTTCAGGAATGAAACCTCCAAGTTTCATTCTCTTTTCTTTTAAATATTTTATCTCTTCAGAATTTTCGTCTGGTTTATAATATTCTATATTCTTGACTTGTTTATCCGTAAGCGGAACTTTAAACCTATCTCTATAATACAATAGATCTTCTTCATCTAATTTTTTTTGCTGGTGAGTTGTATTTACACTCTCACCTGTTTTACCCATTCCATATCCTTTGATTGTTTTTGCTAGGATAACCGTAGGCGATCCAGTATTCTGCATCGCAGCTGAGTAAGCTGCATAAACTTTGTGAGGATCATGGCCACCTCTATTTAATCTCCAAATATCTTTGTCTGTTAATGAAGAAACAAGTTCAGTAAGCTCAGGATATTTTCCAAAAAACTTTTCTCTAACATATGAACCACCTTTAGCCTTAAACGCTTGATATTCCCCATCTACGCATTCATTCATTCTCTTTATAAGGAGGCCTGTTTTATCTTTAGCTAATAATTGATCCCAGTATGATCCCCAAATAACTTTTATTACATTCCAACCCGAACCTCTAAAGCTACCCTCTAGTTCCTGAATAATTTTACTATTTCCTCGAACGGGACCGTCCAGTCTTTGCAAATTACAATTTACAACAAAAATTAAATTATCTAATTTTTCACGCGCAGCTAAACCAATTGCACCAAGTGACTCTGGTTCATCCATTTCACCATCACCAAGAAATACCCAAATTTTTCTTCCCTCATCTTTAACTAATCCTCTATTGATAAGATATTTCAAAAATCTGGCTTGATAGATAGCCATGATAGGCCCAAGTCCCATAGAGACAGTTGGAAACTGCCAAAACTTTGGCATCAACCAAGGGTGAGGATATGAGGACAAACCTCCTTTATTTACTTCTTGCCTAAAACCATCTAGTTGTTTTGAGGTAAGTCTTCCTTCTAAGAAAGCTCTCGCGTACATTCCTGGCGCTGAGTGCCCTTGAAAATAAATTAAATCTCCTCCAAATTTATTATTCTTTGCTCTCCAAAAATGATTCATTCCTACATCGTACAGAGTAGCTGCAGATGCAAAAGTACCGATATGGCCACCTAGTTCAGGACTTTTTTTATTAGCCTTAACAACCATTGCTGCCGCGTTCCACCTTACATATGCCCGTATTTTTTTTTCAATATTTTGATCACCGGGTGACTTGATCTCAGCCTCTGGAGGAATAGTATTAATGTAAGGAGTAGTTCTAGTATCTGGAAGAACAAGACCAGATTTATAAGCTTGATCGATAACTTTGTTTAATAAGTAACTTGCTCTTGAAGAACCATCATTTTCAATGACTGAATTTAGCGAGTCTATCCATTCATTTGTTTCAATAGGATCGATATCATCTTTTGAGGCTGGTTCAGCAAAGACTTTCTTAACTTGTCTTACCTGATTAACCTCGCCATTAGTCTTTGGTTTTTCTTGAGTTTGAACTTCTTTTTCAATTTTTTTTTCTTTTGGAGCTGATGCAGCTTGACCATTTTCAATTGTTGCTAATACGCTTCCCTCTGAAACTTTATCTCCAATTCTAACTTTTAAATCTTTAATTTCTCCGGCAGCAGGAGAAGGTATTTCCACACTGGACTTGTCGCTCTCAATTGTAACAATAGGATCATTCTTGTTTATTTGGTCTCCAGGTTTAACTAAAACTTCTATGACCTCTACGTCTTTAAAATCACCTATATCTGGAACTGAAATATTCTGAGCCATAATTAGCTATTATAAACTGGGTGCAACATATTAAAAAATAAATAATTAATAAACATTAAAGAATAGGGCAAATAGTCGGATAAGATCAATTTTTGTCACATTTTCTGCTTTTTTTCGTCAATTAGTTTTATTCATATGTGACATGCGTTGGTTAATAAATTTTTTATTTAAAAAAAGAGATATTAAAACAAATAGAGCAGTTTTAGTTCAGAAAATTATTCTTAAAAAATATCTATTAAGATAAAAAAATAAAAGCTAAGCTAGCTTTTATGGAAAAATTTCTGTGGGAACCCTCTGGCAAAAGAAAAAAAGAATCTCTTCTTGAGGATTTTTCAAAATATATAAATATAAAATCAAACTACAATTTTAAAAAATTGTGGAAATGGTCAGTAGAACATCCAGAGGAATTTTGGTCAAAGTTTTGGGACTATTCAAAGATTATTGGAGATAAAGGAAAAGAAATAATTAAATATAATAAGATATTTAATAAAACTAATTTCTTTCCAGATTCTAAATTAAATTATTCTGAAAATATTCTTAAGAAAAAGTCATCAGAAATAGCAATAAGTTTTTTATCCGAGAAAGGGTTTGAAGAAGAGATTTCTTGGAAACAACTTTATAGTAAAGTTTGTAAATTTTCTAACTACTTAAAATCTATAGGTTTAAAAAAAGGAGATCGTGTTGCTGCTTATGTCCCAAATAAAATTGAGTCTATAATAGGTTTCTTATCTTGTGCAAAAAATGGAATTATCTGGTCGTCATGTTCCCCCGACTTTGGAACCCAAGGAGTTGTAGATAGATTTAAACAAATTGAACCTAGTATTTTAATTACTAGTGATCACTATTTTTATAATGGTAAAAAAATTAACATTCTTGAAAAAATTGAAAATATTTTAAAACAAATTCCATCGATAAAAAAAACATTAGTGTTTGCATATAATAAGAAAGAAAAGATTAATCTGCAAAATTATATAAACTTTGATGAGGTTTTAGAAAAAGAAAAAATGGATGAAACTTTTGAAAGATTTGAATTTAATCATCCTATTTATATTCTCTATTCAAGTGGTACTACTGGAAAACCAAAATGTATAACACATGGAGCTGGAAACGTTTTAATTGAACATAATAAAGAATACATGCTTCATTGTGATATCAGGGATAATGAAAAATTATTTTATTATACTACTACGGGCTGGATGATGTGGAATTGGTTGGTTGGAGGATTAGCAACAGGTTCTTCTATATTTTTATTCGACGGAGCACCTGTATATCCAAAAATAGATGTTCTCTTAGAGTATTGTCAAAATAAGAAAATAAATCTGTTTGGAGTTAGCGCTAAATACATCGATCATTTAAAGAATGAAAAATATAATAGTGAAAATCTAGATCTAAGTTCAATAAAAATAATAACTTCAACAGGCTCTCCCTTAGCTGAGGAAAGCTTTAAGTATGTATATGATAATTTAAAGAAAGATGTTCATCTTGCTTCTATTGCAGGAGGAACAGATTTAGTTGGCTGTTTAGTTTTAGGAAATCTTTACTCAAATGTACACATGGGAGAAATTCAAGGTCAGAGCCTGGGTATTGATGTAGACGTTTTTACCGATGAGGGAAAAAGTGTAAAAGATGGAGAGAAGGGGGAGTTAGTAGTTAAAAAACCTTTTCCATCCATGCCAGTAAAATTTTGGGGAGATGACGACGGACAAAAATATCACAAGGCTTATTTCAATAGATTTGAAAATATTTGGCATCATGGTGATTTCATTGAGCGAACTATAAATAATGGTTTTATCATGAAAGGACGATCTGATGCTACGTTAAATCCCGGAGGTGTTAGGATAGGAACATCAGAAATTTATCAGCAAGTTGAAGACATTGATTTCATTACTGAAGGGTTAGTTGTTGGGCAAGATTATAACGATGACATAAGAATTGTCTTATTTATTACTACAAAAAACAATGAAGAGTTAGATGATGAAAAAATAAAAACAATTAAATCAAAAATTCGAAAAAACTGCTCTCCGAAACATGTTCCTTCAGTGGTTATTAAGGTACCAGAAATTCCTAGGACTAAAAGCGGTAAAATAGTTGAACTAGCGGTTAGAAAAGTAATTCATGGAGAAACTATCAATAATAAAGAGGCAATAGCTAACCCAGAGAGTTTAAAATTTTTTGAAAATTTGCCACAGTTAAAATTGTAGCGCGTCATTTTCAAGTATTCATTTTAATCAGATACTAGTTTAACTTTCCAATAAGCTCGGCTCTAACCCCTGGAACTCCTATAAAAAGGTAGTTAGGGCTGAGTTTTAAAAAAATTTAGCACAATTTTTGTGAAGCATAGAATGCAATTCAATTAATTTATCAAAATTTTTATTGTATCCCCCACCTAAAACACCACATAAAGGAGTATTTTTTGAGTAAAAATTTTCAATCACTATTTGATCTCTTTTATTAATTCCATCATCAGTAATTTTTAGTTTGCCTAAACGATCATCAAAATGAACATCAACTCCAGCTACATAAAATACAAAATCATACTTATTTTTGTTTAGCTCTTTTAAATTTTTATAAAGAATATTCAAATACTCCTCATCTTCCATGTGATCTTTAAGTTCAATATCAATATCGCTCTTTGATTTTTTTGCTGGGTAATTGGAGGCACAATGCATACTGAACGTCAGAGTATTTGGATCATTTCTAAATATTTCTGAATTACCATTTCCTTGATGAACATCTAAATCAACTATGAGTATTTTTTTAGAGTAATTCTTATTTTTTAAATAATTGGCTGCTACAGCTACGTCATTGAATACACAATAACCTGCACCACAATCGAATGTAGCATGATGGCTACCACCCGCCGTATTACACGCTAGTTTGGAGTCTAGTGCAAGTTTACTTGCCAGCACTGTTCCGCCAGTTGCAACAAAAGATCTTCTAGCAACACTATCATTAATTGGAAATCCAATTTTTTTCTGCAGCTTAATATCTAAACTTTTATTTTTTATATGATTTATGTACTCTAAAGAGTGTGAAGTTTGCATTGTTTTTATTGAGCACTCTTTAGGTATATAAAATTTCTTAACTACACCTTCTTTTAAAAGATACTTAGCCAGAGCACCAAACTTTTGTATAGGGAATTTGTTATCGTCATTAATTTTAGCAACGTAATCAGGATGATTTACAACAGGAAGCTCCATTGAAAAAAATTTTATCTTTCAACACACATTGCAATTCCCATACCACCTCCGATACAAAGAGTTGCTAAACCTTTTTTTACGTCCCTTTTTATCATTTCGTGAATGAGTGTAACAAGAATTCTTGTTCCTGAAGCTCCGATGGGATGACCTAGAGCAATAGCACCACCGTTCACATTTACTTTTTCTTCTGGTATAGAAAGAGTTTTTAGCACAGCAAGACTTTGAGCAGCGAATGCTTCATTGATTTCAAATAAGTCTACGTCTTTCACATCCCACCCAGCTATTTCTAAAGCTTTTTTTGAAGATGGAATTGGTCCAGTACCCATCAAAGCTGGATCAACTCCACAACTAGCCCAGGATTTTATCGAAACTAATTTTTCAATATTTTTCTTTTTAGCTTCTTCTTCTATCATTAACGTCACAGCTGCAGCACCATCATTTATACCAGAGGCATTTCCAGCAGTAACAGTGCCATCCTTTTTAAAAACAGGTTTTAATCGTGATAAAGCGTCCAAATTTATACCTTCTCTAGGGTGTTCATCGATATTAAAATTTATTTCCGATTTTTTTGATTTAATTTTGTAATTTACTATCTCATCTCTAAATTTATTTTCTTTCTGCGCCTTAAGAGCTTTTTCTTGAGATTTTAAAGCAAATCTATCTTGTTCATCTCTTGTGATTTGAAATTTTTCAGCTACATTTTCAGCCGTAATTCCCATATGATATCCATTAAAAGCATCCCATAATCCATCTTTAATCATAGAGTCAATTAATTCAGTATCACCTAATTTTTTACCATCCCTCAAATGAACAACATGTGGAGCCAAAGACATGTTTTCTTGACCACCAGCTATAACTATTTTTGAGTCTCCCGATACAATGCTTTGATAACCCGAAGCCACTGATCTTATGCCTGAACCACAAACTTGATTTACAATATATGCTGGTAACTCTTTAGGCAGACCGGCTTTAATAACTGCTTGCCTTGCAGGATTTTGTCCTGCACCACCAGTTAAAACTTGACCCATAATTATTTCATCAATGTCTGTATCCTCAATTTTACTTCTTTTTATTGTATTTTTTATTATCTCAGAACCTAAAGCATCAGCTGAAATATTTTTAAGAGATTTTCCTAGTGATCCAACTGCGGTTCTACAAGCATCAACAATATATATTTTATTTGAACTCATTTTAGGACTTGTTATTTTTATATTCAATTAAGCCTACAACAAATGGTAAAATAATAAAAATAAAATTCGCATTAAAAGTTGAAAAAAAGCTTCCAGTGGTTTTAAAAGGAAATATTTCAACGATAAATAATATGAAAAAAACTTTTAAAAATTCAAATTTTTCATTTCTTTTACCTGAAAAATGCAATTTGTTTATTGAATGATATATAATCGTTATAAAAATCGACAATACAAAAATCAATCCAACTATACCCAACTCGGCTGCTATTTCTAAGTAGTAATTATGTGGATGGTTGTTGCAATTAACTTCACCTCTTTTACTTACAAAACTTAACATTTTTGAACGGTCAACACTATTACAATTCCATCTAAATGAATTAATTCCACCTCCAAACAGTTTGTTTCTTTCCCAGGTTAAAATGCCGGACTCGATTTCTTTGATATAAACATTTTTAACTTTTACCTCTCCATAAATTAATCTTTGTTTTACATAATCTACAATTTCAACACTTTTCACGATAAAACTTTTATAATGCGGTCGGAATTTTGATTTTTCTAGAATAAGAAAACTTAAAGCAAGAAAAAAACACAAAAAAACAAGACCTAAATTTTTTCTTAAATTTTTTTCGTAAACAAAAATTAGGCAAAGCATTATTATTAACATTAATACAGGTATTCTATTTCCTGATAGTAAAATACCAATTAATATTAAAATTAAGGTTGAAAAAAAAAACAAATTGATAATTTTTTTGTTCTGATTTTTAAAAAAAATTACAATAAAAAAAATTATAAATATAAAAAATCTTTGTATAAATGATCCAGCAACAAGCTCATCACCAAATGGTCCTGACAATCGCCTTCCACTAGGCGCATATCCAAAAATATCTTTTCCAAATGAAAATTGGATTAAAATATCGATACTTACAAATAAACTACAACAACCGAAGATAAAAAATAAAAATTTGTAATTTATTATATTATTTAAAATTAAATATTTTATAGTGAAATATAGAAAAAAAAATCTTAAAAATGCTAACGATTTTATCAAAACAATATTGTCATAAGGAATATTGGAAAAATTAAAATTTAAAAAATTGTTGAAAAAACCATTTAACGACGTATAAAAAAAAAAAATTATTACTAATTTATCGATAGTACTAAGTTTTCTTTTAAAAATATCCAATTTATAAAGAGCTAAACTAGCAAGAATAAGTATTACAATATTTGCATTTAAAATTAAATTTCCAGCTATGAAGCTAACAGGGAGCAAAGCCAGTAAACTATTTGTTACGTAATAGGGATAATATTTTCTTTGAATTAACATAAAATGATATTAAATTAATCTAATTTTTGTTCAATACAAAGATTTTTTATTAAGCGCCTGTAGCTCAATTGGATAGAGCGCTTGGCTACGGACCAGGAGGTTCTGGGTTCAAATCCTAGCAGGCGCACCAAATTTAGTTTGATTTTTTCTTCAATATTATTAACTATATTTATATGAAATTTTTATTAAATTTATCTTTACAAAAATCTGTAATATTTTTTTTTCTTATTATAATACTAATTTTATTAATTTTTACTTTTATACTATAGATAAGCAATAGCGAAAAGGGCTAGAGCTAAAAAAACTCTATAATATACAAAAACATTTAAATTAAATTTCAAGATATATCTTAAAAAATATTTGATTGTAATAAGAGAAAATAGAAATGAAAGAAATATTGAAATAAGGTTTAATTTAGCAAGGTAAACACTGTCTGAGGAAATCACATTTTTAAAGCCAAAAAAAGATACTGCACTTAAAATAGGAATTGATAGCAAAAAAGAAATTTTCGCTGCATCTACTCTTTTAAAATTTAGAAGTCTAGCTGCCGTTATGGCAATACCTGATCTGCTGACACCAGGCACTAAAGATAAAATTTGAAATAAACCGATAAAAATTGCTGATTTAAAAGAAAAGTTTTTTTCCAAGTTTTTTTCTAATTTAAATTTATCACTAAAATAAAGCAAAAAACCAAATATCAAAGTTGTCCATGCTATTATTTTGATATTTCTAATTTGATTGATTATTCCTGTTTCAACAAGAAGAAACCCGACAATCATGACTGGCAATGAAGAAATTAAAATTTTTAAAAATAGAATTTTATTATCAATAAAACTTATTATATCTTTATAAAAATATACAAGCACTGCAAACAATGACCCTATATGTAAACTAACATCAATTGAAAGACTTTGATTTTCAAAATCAAGAAGCTCTGACATTAAGATTAAGTGGGAGGAGGAACTTACAGGTATAAATTCTGTGACCCCTTGAATAAAAGATAAAATAAATATTTCAATCACTTTAAAAAAAATAAAATTAAAGGTTGTTTTTTTATTGGCAATTATTAATGCATATCAGGTATGCAATAAATGACATTAATTATTTGAGGCTTTTAGTATATAGGTAATTATTATTGACCTTTAAAAGCTATCATTATAATAAATCTTGATTATTTTAGGCAAGCTATGACAAATAAAATGCTACAGTTTGTGGACCTTAAACAAGAGACGCCTGAAAAAAGAAGGCAGGATACTAGAAAAGATGATTTTAACGAAATCTATAAAGATTACATAAAAAACAAGGCAACTGAACAATCTAGTAGATGCTCACAGTGCGGTGTCCCTTTTTGCCAAATACATTGCCCACTTGGAAATAATATACCCGACTGGCTAAAACTTACAGCAGAGGGCAGACTTAAGGAAGCTTACGAAGTATCACAAAGCACTAATAATATGCCAGAGGTGTGCGGAAGAATTTGTCCTCAAGACAGACTTTGTGAAGGGAATTGTGTTATTGAACAATCTGGCCACGGAACAGTTACTATAGGATCTATAGAAAAATTTATTACGGATACAGCTTGGGATAAAGGCTGGGTCAAACCTTTTAAAGTTAAAAAAGAGCTTAAACAATCAATAGGAATTATTGGAGCAGGTCCTGCCGGGATGGCTTGTGCCGAAGAACTACGGAAATCAGGTTATCAAGTCACTATTTACGATAGATATGATAGGCCTGGCGGACTTTTAATTTACGGAATTCCAAATTTTAAATTAGAAAAATTTGTAGTTGAAAGGCGAACAAAGCTATTAAAAGACTCGGGAATAAAATTTGTTCAAAACTTTGAAGTTGGTAAAAATAAAACTTTATATGAACTAAAAGAAAAACACGATGCAATATTAATTGCAACAGGAGTTTATAAAGCAAGAGAGATAGATATACCCGGTCACAATCTTCAAAATATTTTTCCCGCAATGGATTTTCTAACTGCATCCAACAGAAAAGGTTTAGGCGACAAAGTTAAATTATTTGATGATGGTACTTTAAATGCAGAAGGAAAAAATGTTGTCGTAATTGGCGGAGGTGATACAGCTATGGACTGCGTAAGGACATCAATAAGACAAAAGGCTAAATCAGTCAGATGTCTGTACAGGCGAGATCGAGAAAATATGCCAGGATCAGCAAGAGAAGTGGGAAATGCTATTGAAGAAGGAGTAGAATTTGTGTGGCTTACAAGTCCAAAAAGTTTCATCGGAAAAAATAAGGTTGAAGCAGTTGAAGTAAATAAAATGAAATTAGGAGAACCTGATTCTTCGGGTAGGAGAAGACCTGAAATTGATAAGGGATCCGAATACAAAATTCCCGCAGATCTTGTAATTAAATCTTTAGGATTTGATCCTGAAAACCTACCCAGATTATTCAATGCTAAAGAATTAGTGGTTTCACAATGGGGGACTTTAAAAATTGATTTGAAATCAATGCAAACTAATTTGGATGGAATATTTGCTGCAGGAGATATTGTAAGAGGAGCTTCACTTGTGGTTTGGGCAATTAGAGACGGTCGAGACGCCGCCGTTCAAATTGAAAAATATTTACAATTAAAAGCTAATAAGAATAAATCAGTAGCTGCGGCATAAAAAAATGAAAAATTATAAAAAAAATAAAAAAATTTTAGAAAAAAGTTTTAATTATTCTTTAGAAATGGAACACGATGCTTGTGGTGTGGGTTTAATCGCATCGACTAATGGAAAAAAATCTAGAAAAATTGTTGAGTATGGTATAGAGGCATTGAAAGCTATTTGGCACAGAGGCGCTGTAGATGCAGATGGAAAATCTGGTGATGGTGCAGGAATTCAAATTGAGATAGCGCCAAATTTTTTTAAAGAAAAAATTTTATCAACTGGACATACTCTTGATGAAAATAAAAGAGTCTGCGTAGGGATGGTTTTTCTTCCAAGAACGGATTATTCTGAACAAGAAAAATGTAGAGAGATTATCGAGTCCACATTATTACGTAAAAATTATTATATATACGGCTGGAGACAAGTTCCAATTAACCCAAGCGTTTTAGGTAAAACAGCTGATCAAAATCGTCCAGAAATTGCTCAAGTAATGTTTAAAAAAAATGAGACACTACAAACCAATGATTTAGAAAGGGATTTATTCGAAACAAGAAAACAAATTGAGAAAGTTGCAAGAGATAAACAAATTAAGGATTTCTATATCTGCTCTTTCAGCTCAAGATCAATTGTTTATAAGGGTATGTTTCTTGCTGAAATGTTATCTGAGTTTTATCCAGATTTAAATGATGAAAAATTAACTTCAAGATTTGCAATTTTTCACCAAAGATATTCAACTAATACCTTCCCTAGCTGGGATTTAGCTCAGCCCTTCAGAACTTTGGCACATAATGGGGAGATTAATACAGTTAAAGGAAATATAAACTGGATGAAAATTCATGAGCAAGACATGTCAAGTCCACTTTTTAAAGATGTAAAAAGTTTAAAACCAGTTATTAGAAGTTCTTCGGATTCTGGTGCACTAGACAATGTTTTTGAACTTTTAACTCACTCAGGAAAATTAGCGCCATTAATTAAACTGATGATGATTCCAGACTCATGGTCTAAGAGAAGCAAAACAGTCCCAAAAAATCATCAAGATTTATTTAATTTTCTAAATAGCACAATAGAACCCTGGGATGGCCCAGCAGCTATTTGCGCAACCGATGCTAAATGGGTTTTAGCATCCTCTGATAGAAATGGATTAAGACCTCTTAGATACTCAATAACTTCAGATGATTTATTTTTTGCAGGATCAGAAACTGGAATGATAAAAATTCCAGAGGAAAAGATCATCGAAAAAGGAAAACTTGGCCCAGGCCAAATAATAGCAATTGATTTAAAAAAAGGAAAATTATTTAAAGATAAAGAGATAAAAGATCTTCTGGCAAAAGATTATAAAAAATATAATAAACAAATTATTGATTTAGAGAAAAAAATTTTACCTGAAGGTGAAAAGCCAAATTTTTCAGGCGAAGACCTAAGAAAAAGACAGTACTTGTCAGGACTCAGCATAGAGGATTTAGAGCTAATACTTCATCCAATGGCTGAAGAAGGTAAAGAAGCCTCAGGTTCAATGGGTGATGATACTCCAGTTGCGGTATTATCAAGTCATTTTAGACCTGTTTCACATTACTTTAGACAAAACTTTAGTCAAGTAACTAATCCTCCAATAGATTCTCTTAGAGAAAATAAAGTGATGAGTCTTAAAACTAGATTTGGAAACCTAGGTAATATTTTAGATTTTGATAACCTTACAGAAGAAAATATTTATGT
This sequence comes from uncultured Pelagibacteraceae bacterium, assembly GCA_902572345.1. Lineage (GTDB taxonomy): Bacteria > Pseudomonadota > Alphaproteobacteria > Pelagibacterales > Pelagibacteraceae > Pelagilacustribacter. The sequence goes on from CACGEW010000008.1 coordinate 37,864, forward strand.
TTTAGATAGTCCTATACTAACGAATTCACAGTTTAAAAAATTTAAAAAATTTTTTTCAAAAAAAATAAAAGTAATCGACTGTACATTTGATATTCAAGGTTCCCTTAAAGAAAGGATTGAATTAATTAGAGAAGAGGCGGAGACAGCTGTTAGAGAAGGAAGTACTTGTTTAGTATTATCTGATAAAAACATTTCAAATCAAAAAGCAAGTATCCCAAGTATATTAACTGTAGGAGCAGTTCACTCTCACTTAGTAAAACATGGTTTACGAGGCTATTGCTCTCTGAATGTTGAGTGCTCTGATGCAATGGATACACACTCATTTGCAATTTTAATCGGAGTTGGAGCTACAACGGTAAATCCTTATCTAGCAATAGATAGCATTTATCAAAGATTTGAAAAGAAATTGTTTGGTAAATCAGATTTTGAAACATGCGTAACTAAATTTAAAAAATCAATTGACGGTGGTCTTTTAAAAATTATGTCAAAGATGGGAATATCAGTAATTAGTTCATATAGAGGTGGATGTAATTTTGAAGCAGTAGGTTTAAGTAGAGCTATTGTTTCAGATTATTTTCCAGGTATGTCTTCGAGAATTTCAGGAATAGGCATAATCGGAATCGAGAAAAAAATTAAAGAACTTCATGAAAAATTTAATTCCAAAAATGTATTCACTTTACCTATAGGCGGATTATACAGATATAGAAAAAGTGGAGAAAATCACCAATACCAAGGAAAATTAATTCATTTATTGCAAAGTGCTGTAGGTAGCGGTTCATACGAACTATATAAAAAGTATTCAGCTGGAATTCATAACTTACCTCCAATTAATATAAGAGACTTACTAGAATTTAAAAAACAAAGAAAACCTATCGATATTAAAGAAGTAGAGCCAATTGAAGAAATTTTAAAAAGATTTGGAAGTGGGAGTATGTCTCATGGAGCACTATCAGCTGAAGCTCACGAAACTTTAGCAATGGGAATGAATAGAATTAAAGGCGCCTCTTGTAGCGGAGAAGGGGGTGAGGATGCAAAAAGATTTAAAATATTACCTAATGGAGATAGCGCAAACTCGAGAGTTAAACAAATTGCGTCTGCTAGATTTGGAGTAACTGTTGATTATTTAAATAATGCTAACGAAATAGAAATTAAAATTGCTCAAGGTGCTAAACCAGGTGAGGGAGGACAGCTACCAGGTTTTAAGGTTACAAAAGAAATAGCGCGATTAAGACATTCGACGCCAGGTGTAACTTTAATATCACCACCACCACATCATGATATTTATTCTATAGAGGATTTAGCTCAACTAATTTATGATTTAAAGCAAATCAATCCAGGTGCAAGAGTTGGAGTCAAATTAGTTGCATCAACTGGTATTGGGACAATAGCAGCAGGTGTAGCTAAAGCAAAAGCAGATATCATTTTGATTTCAGGACATTCTGGAGGAACTGGCGCTAGTCCTCAAACAAGTATTAAGTATGCGGGTATTCCCTGGGAGATGGGCTTAACAGAGGCAAACCAAATTCTTACTTTAAATAATTTAAGACATAACATTACCTTAAGAACGGATGGGGGATTAAAAACTGGCCGCGATATTGTGATGGCGGCAATGATGGGAGCAGAAGAATATGGAATGGGCACGTCATCTTTAGTTGCAATGGGATGCATAATGGTAAGACAGTGCCATTCAAATACATGTCCAGTTGGAGTTTGCAGTCAAGATGAGGCTTTGCGAGAAAAATTTACAGGAACCCCAGAAAAAGTTGTAAATTTATTTAAGTTCGCAGCAACAGAAGTAAGAGAAATTCTCGCTTCTCTTGGATTTAAATCAATTAATGAAATTATAGGAAGAACAGATTTATTGGCTCAGGTAAACAAAGGCGCATCTAACTTAGATGATTTAGACTTAAATCCTTTATTAGTTCAAGCAGATCCAGGTGAAAACCTAAGATATTGTAAAGACAAACATATAAATGAAGTACCAGATACTCTCGACGAAAAGATTTGGTCTGAGATAAAAGATAAGATTAAAACAAATTCAGAAAATAAATTTAATTACGAGATAGAAAACACATCAAGATCAGTAGGAACAAGATTATCTCATCATATTTATAAAAAATTTGGTAATAATAAATTAGAGGAAAATACTATTCATATTAAATTAGAGGGTTCAGCGGGACAGTCTCTTGGTGCTTTTTTAACTAAAGGAATTAAACTTACCGTCGAAGGAGACTGCAATGATTATGTTGGCAAAGGATTATCAGGAGGTACTATTGTTGTGTATCCATCATCAAAAAGTTCATTAATTTCGAATGAAAATACAATAATCGGAAATACTGTTCTTTATGGAGCAACTTCAGGAAAACTATTTGCGTCAGGACAAGCGGGAGAGAGATTTGCGGTAAGAAATTCTGGAAGCTTGTCGATAGTTGAAGGATGTGGAGCCCATGGTTGTGAGTACATGACAGGCGGAACAGCTATAATACTAGGAGAAGTAGGAGACAATTTTGGAGCAGGAATGACGGGTGGAATGGCGTTTGTTTATGATAATAATAATACATTTGAAAATTTTGTTAATCCAACCTCAATAGTTTGGCAAGAAGTTGAAACAGATTATTGGAGGAAGTTTTTAAAAGAAAGTTTAAATACTTTTGTCAAAGAAACAAATTCAAAAATTGCTCAGAAAATATTAAATGACTTTGATAATGAACTTAAAAAATTTAAACAAATTTGTCCGATAGAAATGCTTGATAAACTAGACAATCCTATTAGTTTAAGATCTAATACTAAGAAAGCAGGTTAATGGGTAAAACTAAGGTCTTTTGCTTTGGCTTTGGTCAAGTCGCAGAAAGTTTCATTAATAAGTTAATTAATGAAAATAAAGAATTTGATTTAAGTATTACTTCTAGACAAGAAACTCATCAGATAGAGTTTAATAAAATTAAGATAAATGCATACCAATTTACTGACGACAAGTTTGATAACTCTGTAAAAAAAAAAATAGAGGAAGCAGATTACATTTTAGTTTCTATTCCGCCAATTGATGGCAAAGATATTGTAGCAAATTTCCTTGATACAAATCTAAAAGAAATAATAAATTGTAAATGGATTACATATTTATCAGCAACTAGCGTATACGGAGATCATAAAGGTGATTGGGTAAACGAAGATAGCGATACTCAACCTACCTCAGATAATGGAATAAATAGATTAGAAGCAGAAAAAAACTGGAAAAGTTTATCGAGTAGAAAGAATTATCCGCTACAAATTTTTAGATTAGCCGGTATATATTCAAATGAGTTTAATATTTTGAAAAGGTTAAAAACTGGTAAAGTACAAATTGTAGATAAAAAAAATCACTTTTTTTCAAGAATTCATGTTGAGGATATAGCTAACATTTTATTTAAATCTCTAGATAATTTTAAAAACAATGAAATTTATAATATTTGTGATGATAAACCTGCCTCGCAAATTGAAGTAGTAGCCTACGGTGCAAAATTACTTAAACTAGAGAAACCTAATTCAGTAAAACTCGAGGAACTTGAGAGCGAAATGTTAAAAAATTTTTATAAAGATTCAAAAAAAGTAGATAACAAAAAAATGAAAGCTTTTTTTAAATATGATTTAAAATATCCTTCCTATAAAGAAGGGTTAAATTTTATTTTTAATAATGGTATGTAATTCTTTAATTATTTTCTTTAAGGACCTTTGATTGGATAAACTGTGATCACCATTTTTTATTATTATTAATTTCTTTTTAGCTTTACTGAAAACTTTTAATACAAATCTAGAGAAACTCACCGGGACAACTTCATCTTTTTGACCGTGAATCATTGTTACATCTATTTTAGAATTTATTTTTTTATGTAAAACTTTATTTTTTCTTCCATCCTTAATAAGCTGTGAAGTAATTGGATATTCATAGCCTTCATTTTTGATTAAAATTTTTCCTGTTTTAAGTAATTCATCCTTTGTTTTTTTCGAAAACTTATTCCACATAAGTCTTGTTAAAAATTCTGGAGCCGAACCAATTCCTACAAAACCTTTTATAAGAGATTTAAAATATTTAAATTGATTAAGAGCAATCCAGGCACCCATACTTGATCCTATTAAAATGAAGTTATTTTTTTTTACAATTTTTTTAATTACTCTTTTAGTATCATTTGACCAAATACTTATATTTCCTTTTGTAAAATCTCCTGAAGATTTTCCATGCCCAGAGTACTCTAAACTTAAAAAACCCAATTTGTTCCTCTTAGCAAATTTTAAAAGAGATTGAGGTTTTTTTCCTTCGATATCGGACATGAAACCAGGTAAAAAAACTATATAAAGTTTTTTTTTAAAGTATTTATCAATAAATCTAAGTTTTTTTGTCTTTGATAATTTTAAATATTTGAATTTTTTCATATAAGATTGTTTTAGTGATATTATATAACAAATAACATGAGTACTAAATTAAATGTTCTCCAGGTTATTCCAAAACTTGGATATGGTGGTGCTGAAACTGGTTGTTATGATATTGCTCATTTTTTATCGGAAAATGATTGCGGTTCATTTTTAGCTACTTCAGGTGGAGCGTTAATAAAGTTTATTAAAAAGGATAAGGTGAAATTAATTAGGCTACCAGTTCATTCAAAAAATCCACTTCTAATATTACTCAATACTCTTCTGTTGGTTCTTTACATTATTTTTTTTAAAATAAACATTGTTCATGCTAGAAGTCGGGCACCCGCCTGGTCATGTTACTTTGCATCATTAATAACGAGAAGAATTTTTGTTACTACGTTTCATGGAACTTACAATTTTAAAAATAAAATAAAAAAATTTTATAATAGTATAATGTTAAGAGCGAAATTAACCATTGCCGGATCTAATTTTATTTTTGGTCACATTAATGAAAATTATAGTGAATATCTAAGTAAAGATAAAAAACTTAGAGTAATTTTTAGAGGGATTAATATCGATTATTTTAATTCCCAAAATATATCGGCACTTAAACAAGAAAAACTTAAACAAGAGTGGGGATTAGACTCAAATAAATTTACAATACTTTTACCAGGCAGATTAACTTATTGGAAAGGACAAGAAAAATTTATTGAGTCGCTTAATATATTAATTGAAGATTTTAATTTCACAAACTTTCAAGCGATAATTCTTGGACCAGATCAAGGCAGAAAAGTTTATTCGAAGAAACTAATTAACCTTGTTCAAAGATATAGTTTAAATAAAAAAATTAAATTTATTCAATACTGTAAAGAAATGCCTCTTGCTTATTCTTTAGCCGATGTAGTGGTTTCAGCCTCGATAGAGCCAGAGGCATTTGGTAGGGTTTCAGTCGAAGCTCAATCCATGGGAAAGCCAATTATCGCAAGTAATATTGGTGGGTCAAAAGAAACAGTTGTTAATAGAAAAACGGGTTTTTTATATAAGCATGACGATCCTAGAGAACTTGCTAAAATTTTAAATACTGTTATTCAATTATCACCAGATGAATTAAGATCTATGGGAAATGAGGGCAGAAAAAATATCGTTAAAAAATTTGATGTTGAAACAATGTGCCAATCTAATTTAAAAGAGTACAGAAGATTAATTAAAAATTAATGCCGCAAATTCATTTATTAGACGGGAAAAAAATAAAGTTCAATAAGTCCATTACTGGTTTTGATTTAACCAAAAAAATTAGTAAGTCTCTTGAAAAAACAGCTCTCATAATGGAAGTTGATGGAGATCTTAAAGATTTGAGTCATCAGATTACTAAAGATGCCAAGGTTAGAATTATTACCCCTAAAGACAAAGAAGGTCTAGACGTCATCAGGCATGACGCTGCTCATATTTTGGCAATGGCTGTTCAAGAGCTTTATCCAGGCACTCAAGTTACAATTGGTCCAGTAATTGAAAATGGTTTCTATTATGATTTTTCTAGAAAAGAACCTTTTACAGAGGAGGATTTAAAAAAAATTGAAAAAAAAATGGGTGAGATAGTCGATCGAGATGAAAAAACACATAGAGAAGTATGGAAAAGAGATGATGCAGTTAAACATTTTTTAAAGATTGGTGAAAAATATAAAGCAGAAATTATTGAAAGCATTCCCTCCGGTGAAGAAGTGTCTATTTATCATCATGGAAAGTGGCACGATTTATGTAGGGGACCTCATTTAGCCTCTACTGGAAAAATAGGTAAAGCTTTTAAACTAACCAAAGTATCTGGCGCATATTGGAGAGGTGACTCTGACAACGAAATGCTTCAAAGAATTTATGGTACTTGTTGGGCCTCAAAAAAAGAACTTGACGATTACCTTCATCGACTGGAGGAAGCTGAGAAAAGAGATCACAGAAAATTGGGAAAAGAAATGGATCTTTTCCATTTTAGAGAAGAAAGTCCAGGAGCAGTGTTTTGGCATGAAAAAGGCTGGTTGCTTTTTCAAAGGCTTGTAGAATACATGCGAGCAAAACAAAGACTTGCTGGTTATAAAGAAATTAATACGCCAGAACTTTTAGATAAAACTCTTTGGGAAAAGTCTGGTCATTGGGATAAATTTGGAGAGCACATGTTTACATCTGAAACGCCAGATGAAAAAACTTTCGCTGTTAAACCAATGAATTGTCCAGGTTGTGTTCAAGTATTTAATCAAGGTTTAAAAAGTTATAGAGATTTACCCTTAAAATTATCTGAGTTTGGTAAGGTGCATAGATACGAACCTTCTGGAGCTTTACACGGTTTATTAAGAGTAAGAGCATTTACCCAAGATGATGCCCATATATTTTGTACAGAAGATCAAATTACAGATGAGTCTCTATCCGTTACAAATTTGATTTTAGAAATCTATAAAGATTTAGGGTTTGAAAATGTTATTTTAAAATATTCTGATAGACCTGAGAAGCGAGTTGGTGATGATAGTGTTTGGGATAAATCAGAAGCAGCTCTATTAGCTGCAATTAAACAATCAAAACTTGAATATACTATTAATAAAGGTGAGGGGGCATTTTATGGTCCAAAAATTGAATTTGTTTTAAGAGATGCTATTGGAAGAGATTGGCAATGTGGAACATTACAAGTAGATTTAAATTTACCTAATAGATTAGGTGCTTCTTACGTTGCTAAAGACGGCAATAAAAAAGTTCCTGTTATGTTACACCGAGCACTATTTGGTTCTTTGGAGAGATTTATAGGAATTTTAATTGAAAATTATGCTGGCAAATTACCTTTTTGGCTTTCACCGGCACAAGCAGTTGTGTGTCCTATTGCTGAAGAGAACAATGAATACGTAAAAAAGTTATTTAAAGATTTATTTAAAGAAGGTATAAAATGTGAAATGGATTTAAGAAACGAAAAAATTAATTATAAAGTTAGAGAACATTCACTTGCAAAAGTGCCTTTTATTATTGTCTGTGGAAAAAAAGAAGTTGCAGAAAACACAGTTACAGTTAGAAAATTAGGTTCTGATAAACAAGAAATAATGAAAAGAGAAGATTTAATAAAAAATATGCTTGCCTCAAATAAGTTGCCTTTAAATTAAGTGTCAAACTTTAAACCCAACTATTTTCAGAGAAGAAGCAAACCTAAAGGTCCTAAAGCCAATGAGAGAATTAGAGCTTTAGACGTGCAGGTCATCGGGAGTGATGGAGGAAATTTAGGAACTTTGCCACTCAACAAAGCCATTGAACTAGCAAAACAAGATGGATTAGATTTAATCGAAATCTCACCAAATGCAAATCCACCAGTATGTAAAATTATGGATATGGGCAAGTATAAGTACGACTTGCAGAAAAAAGCCAATCAAGCAAAGAAAAAACAAAAAATAGTTTCACTTAAAGAAATAAAATTAAGACCAGGAACTGAGACACATGACTATAATTTTAAGATTAAAAATGCTAAAAAGTTTATTTCAAAGGGTAATAAAGTTAAATTTACAGTCAAATTTAAAGGAAGAGAAATGCAACATACAGATCTCGGTAAAGACTTGATGAACAAGATCATAGAGGAAACCAAAGAAGTAGCTAAAGTAGAAAGCAAGCCAAAATTTGAAGGTAGACAGATGGTTATGATAATTCAACCTCTGTAAATCACCAATAATATCATCTTGTAAAGATTTATTAATGCCTATATAAGTCCGAAATATTTTATGCCAAAACTTAAAACAAAAAGCTCTGCAAAAAAAAGATTCAGATTTACTGCTACAGGTAAAATTAAAATGCCTCAAGCTGGTAAGAGACATGGTATGATTAAAAGAACAAATTCACAAATTAGAAAACAACGAGGCACTACAATTATGACTAAACAGGATTCAAAAATTGTCAAATCGTATATGCCATATAACTTAAGAGGATAATATGGCTAGAACAAAACGAGGTGTAGTAAGTAGAGCAAAACACAATAAAGTTTTAAAATCAGTAAAAGGTCAAAGAGGAAGACGAAAGAATACTATCCGTATAGCACGTCAAGCTATGGAAAAAGCAATGCAATATGCTTACAGAGATAGAAAAGCCAAAAAAAGAGAATTCAGATCATTATGGATACAAAGAATAAATGCTGGAGTTAGAGCTGAAGGTTTAACTTATGCAAAATTCATCAATGGTTTAGCTAAATCAAAAATTAAACTAGATAGAAAAGTCCTAGCAGAGCTTGCTTACAATAATCCCGAAGTCTTTAAATCAGTAGTAAAAAAGGTTCAATCCTCCCTAGCTTAAAAGGGCCTTTGATTTAATCTCAACTTAATATAAAAAATCAATAACCCAATGAGTGATTTAGATAAAATAAGTTCAGTATTTAATGCAAAGATTGACTCTGTTAAAACAAAAGATGATCTTCAAAATATTAAGACAGAATTTTTCGGTAAAAATGGCCAGATAACTCATCAGTTTAAATTTTTAGGTTCTTTAGAACCAGAAAAAAGAAAAGAATTCGCCTCGAATTTAAATAAAATCAAAGATGATCTAACTAGTCAGCTAGAACAAAAGAATATTGAAATTGAAACTCAAGAAATTAATGAAAAACTTAAAAATGAAAAGGTTGATGTTACTTTACCTATTCGACCTGATCGTCAAGGAAAGATCCATCCAGTTTCTCAGGTAATTGATGAAATATCCTCGATCTTTTCAGAAATAGGTTTTTCGGTAGCTGAGGGGCCCGATGTTGAGTCCGAATATAATAATTTTACAGCTTTAAATACCCCAGAGGAACATCCTGCTAGAGATATGCACGATACTTTTTATTTAGAGGAAAATAAAAAATTATTGTTAAGAACACATACATCACCAGTTCAAATTAGAACGATGTTGTCAAGTAAGCCACCTTTTAAAATAATTGTACCAGGAAGAACTTACAGATGTGATAGTGATCAAACTCATGCCCCTATGTTCCATCAGCTTGAAGGACTTCATATAGATAAAGGTATTACAATGGGACATCTTAAAGGCTGCCTAGATTATTTTATAAAAGAATTTTTTGAAGTTAAAAATGTAAAAATGAGATTTAGACCGAGTCATTTCCCTTTTACAGAACCTTCTGCAGAAGTTGACATTGGATATAAAATTGAAAAAGGGAAAATAGTTATTGGCGAGGGAGATAAATGGTTAGAAGTTTTAGGATGCGGAATGGTTCATCCCAATGTTTTAAAAAATGTAAAAATTGATACTAAAAAATATCAAGGATTTGCTTTTGGAATAGGTATTGATCGTTTAGCAATGTTAAAATATGGAATTAATGATCTAAGAGCTTTCTTTGAGGCAGATTATAGATGGTTAAGCCATTTTGGATTTGATCCATTAGATGTTCCAACTAATTATAGAGGATTGAGTAAATGATTATTACAATTACTTGGCTTAAAGAACATCTTAAAACTTCAGCTAAAGAAAATGAGATTATTGATCGTCTTACAAATATCGGACTTGAAGTCGAAGGTGTAAAAGAAAACTCTGGAGAGATGGCTAAGTTTAAAATTGCGAAAGTTTTAAAAGCAGAAAAACATCCTAATGCTGATAAGTTAAAAGTTTGTGATGTTACTATCGGCGGTAAAGAGATCTTAAAAGTTGTCTGCGGAGCTCCAAATGCTAGAGAGGGTTTAATCACAATCTATGCACCTCCAGGAGCAGTAATACCTAAAACTAATTTTGAATTGAAGGTAGCTAAAATAAGAGGAGTTGAGTCAAAAGGGATGCTTTGTTCCGAAAGTGAACTCAATTTATCTGAGGAAAGTGATGGGATTATTGAACTTAAAAATAAAGATAAAGAGATAGGAAAAAGCTATTTTAAAAGTATATCAGAAAAAGCAATCGATATTTCAATAACCCCTAACCGCGCTGATTGTTTAGGCGTTAGAGGGATTGCAAGAGATCTCTCTTCAGCAGGAGTTGGAAAATTAATACCAATAAAAGGAAAAAAAATTAAACAAAATTCAAAACACCAAATTAAAACATCAATTACTAAAGAAAAGAACCAGGGGTGCGATATCTTTGGAAGCTGTTATATCAAAAATATTACAAACAAAGAAAGCCCTGAATGGCTTAAAAATAAATTAATCGCTTTAGGTTTAAAACCCATTTCTGCAGTAGTGGATATTACTAACTATGTAATGTTTGATCTAAACAGACCATTGCATGCTTATGATGCAGATAAAATTAACAAAGAAATTATAGTTAGAAATGCTAAAGAAGGTGAAATATTTGAGGCATTAGATAATAGAAAATATAAATTAAAAAAAGACATGTGTGTCATCTCTGATAAATCAGGCGTTCTCGGGTTAGGTGGGATTATTGGAGGAACCTCTACCTCTACCGAATTAGATACGAAAAATATACTTTTAGAAGCTGCTTATTTTAGCCCATCTTCAATAAGAAAAACGGCTAGAGACCTTAATATTAATACCGACGCTAAGTACAGATTTGAAAGAGGAATTGACCCTAACTCGATTAAAGAGGGGCTAGAACTTGCAACTGAACTAATTTTAAAAATTTGCGGAGGGGAAGCTAGTAAGTTTCAAATTACCGGAAAGACAATCCAAAAAAATAAGATAATTAACTTTCAAGTAGAAAAATTTGAAAAACTAATTGGTATTTCTATCACTGCTAATGAAATTGATAAAATTTTATCCTCACTAGGTTTTAAATGTAAAAAAAGTCAAAAAGCTATAAAAGTAGAAGTGCCAAGTTGGAGGCCAGATGTGAGTTTGGACGAAGATTTGATTGAGGAGCTAATTCGGATCAAAGGATTCAATAATATAAAATTAATTGAACCAAGCAAAAACAGAAACCAAGATACTCTTAACTTTAAGCAAAAACTATTCCATTTGTCACAGAGATCTTTAGCTTCTAAAGGCTATATGGAAATAGTTACTTGGTCTTTTACTGACTCAAAGATTGATAAACAATTTTCTAAAGGCGAAAAAGAAATTCCAATATACAATCCTATTTCTTCTGATCTAGATGTATTAAGACGATCAATTTTCTCTAATTTAGCAATTTATTTAAAAAAGAATCAAGACAGAGGATACGAAGACTTATCTTTATTTGAAGTTGGCCCAACATTTTTTGGAAAAAACCCAGGCGAACAACAGATTGTAGTTGGAGGTTTGAAATCTGGAAAAATAAATAGAAAGAGCTGGCTAGATAAGGAGAGAAATGTAGATGTTTTTGATATTAAAAGTGATGCTATTAAAACTTTAGTCGAACTTGGAATAGAAGAAAAAAATCTTTTTGTAACTGATAATACAAAGCACAGTTATCATCCAGGCAGATCAGGTTCGATAACTTTAAAATCAGAAAAAGGACCTCACTTAGCTTATTTTGGTGAAATACATCCTGCAATAATTAAGAACTTAGATTGTAAAGACAAAAATATATTTGGCTTTGAAATATTTCTGAAAAACATCCCTGAACCCAACAAAAAATTAAGACAAAGTAAAAAAAGTTTTCAAACCTCAGATTACCAAAAATCAGAAAGAGATTTTGCTTTTGTCATTGATAAAATCTTTAAAATTGGTGTTTTAGAGAAAATTATAAGTGAAGTAGATGAAAATATAATCCAAAATGTATCCACTTTTGATGTTTACGAGGGGGAAAATATTCCAAAAGATAAAAAGTCAGTTGCAATTAACGTTACTTTACAGGCCATCGATAAAACTTTATCAGAGAATGATTTAGAGGAAATCAGTAAAAAGATTGTTGATACAGTGAGTAAAAAAACTGGCGCTACAATTAGATCATAATGTCAGACATAAAAAGAATACGTAATTTTTCCATAATTGCGCATATAGACCATGGTAAATCAACGATTGCTGATCGTATTATCCATAAATGTGGAGGACTAACCGATAGGGAAATGAAACAACAAGTTCTCGATTCAATGGATATTGAGAGAGAAAGAGGAATTACGATTAAAGCACAGACTGTTAAACTTAATTATAAAGCGAAAGATGGAACAGAATATATATTAAATATTATCGATACTCCGGGCCACGTAGATTTTGGTTATGAAGTAAGTCGATCTTTATCAGCATGTGAGGGATCTCTTCTAATTGTGGACAGCACCCAAGGAGTAGAGGCTCAAACTTTAGCAAATGTTTACCAAGCTTTAGAAATTAATCATGAAGTGATACCAATTTTAAATAAAATAGATTTACCTGCTTCAGACGTCGAAAAAACAAAAACTGAAATTGAGGATGTTGTTGGAATTGAGACAACGAATGCTATTTCTTGTTCTGGAAAAACTGGAGAAGGAATAGATGAGATATTAGAAGCAATTATTAACAAATTACCTGCTCCAAATGGGGTTATCGATCAAAAATTAAAATGTTTATTAGTGGATAGCTGGTATGACAGTTATCTTGGCGTAGTAATTCTGGTCAGAGTCATCAACGGTAAATTAAAAAAAAATATGAAAGTAAGACTAATGTCTAATGATCAAGAATATACAATTGAGAAGGTGGGTGTGTTCACACCAAAGCCTAATGATATTGACGAGTTAAGCTCTGGAGAGATAGGATTTATAATAACAGGCATAAAGTCTTTATCAGAAACAAAAGTTGGAGATACAATTTGTGATGCTAGTGACCCTATTGATAAACCTCTTCCAGGGTTTAAACCTAGTAAACCAGTAGTTTTCTGCGGCCTTTTTCCGGTCGACAGCTCTGAGTATCAAAAATTGAAAGATGGTTTGGCAAAATTAAAGCTTAATGATGCAAGTTTTTCTTATGAGGCAGAGTCATCGAGTGCGCTGGGATTAGGATTTAGGTGTGGTTTTTTAGGGTTACTGCATTTGGAAATTATTACCGAAAGGCTTGAAAGAGAGTTTGACGTTAATCTAATCACGACAACTCCAGGTGTAATTTACAAAGTTCATAAAAATAAGGGAGAAGTTTTAGATTTGCAAAATCCATCGAACATGCCTGACCCATCTCAAATTGAAAAAATAGAAGAACCTTGGATTAAATCTACGATTATTGGGATGGAAGCTGGGGTGGTAAAAGTTATTTCACCAATTGATGATACTCCAGCTGCGCAAGCTGGAATAAAAGCTGGAGACTTTATTGTTAAAATTGGCAAAGAGCAAGTTCAAGGTAAAACTTTAATGGAAGCCGTAAAGCTAATGCGAGGTCCTGTTGGAACTTCAATTAATTTAACAGTAAGAAGAAAAAAATGTTAAAAAACCTCTTGAGTTTCTTATAGTTAGAAAAATTATTGAAATCCAATCAGTAAGTTCTGAAATAATAAGTAAAGAAAAAAATATAGGCTATTTAAGATTGAAATCATTTAACGAAAATAGTGACAACCAATTTTTAAAATCTATTAAAAAATTTGAAAAAAACTTTAAAATTAAAGGCTATATTATAGATTTGAGGAATAACCCTGGAGGATTATTAACACAGGCAATTAATATAACAGATTTTTTTCTCGATAATGGAGAGATAGTGTCC
>CACGEW010000009.1 GCA_902572345.1 uncultured Pelagibacteraceae bacterium
TGAATTTATTCTGTGGTCTGTTTTTATTTTGTTAAAAAACATAACTGGAACGGGCTCAAACGTCATTACACCTATTGGCAGCTTATTTTTTTTTGCTTTTCGTTTTGCCTCTTTGATTACTTTCTGGTGGCCTAGGTGTAATCCATCGAAATTTCCAACGGCTATCACAGAATTTTTATGAATTTTTTTCAAATTTGCATTATTGTAAATTTTCATTACCATTTTAGCTCTGTTTGAAAAAAGTTTGCTTCAACATTATATTTTTTTAAAAGAAGATTTAGTTCTGAAGTATTATCATATTCATCACGATGAACACCGTTAGATATGAATATACAATCTATTTTTAAATTGTTAGCACCTTTAATATCTGTTCTTAAATTATCACCAATTGCTAGAACTTTATCGCTTTCGCTAAAACAGAGTTTATAGATTTCTTTATGTGGTTTTCCAAAATATATTACTTTTCCTCCAAGTTCTTCAAATACTTTTGCCACTGAACCTGCACACAATTCTTCAACATTTCCTCTGTGAACTGTCAAGTCTGGATTTGTACAAACTAATTTTTTTGAGACATACTTTTGCAAAAGTTTTTTATAATACTCCAAATTATCTTCATGCTCGTCAAATAAACCTGTGCATATTATGAAGTCACAACTTTTAATATCAACTTTGTTATTTTTTACTTTTTCAAATATAGAAATGTCTCTAAGTGGTCCTAGATGAAAAAAAGTCTTGCCAAATTCATTTTTATTAATTGCATGCATTGCGGCTTCTCCTGAAGTCATAACATTTAAAAGATATTTTTTGTTCATTTTCATTTTCAATAAAAAATTGATGACATTTGAACTTGGCCTTGGGGCATTTGATAAAAATACAACTTTTTTGGAATTGTTTATTAAATGATCTATAGCGTCTATTGCTTTTGGGTTAAGCATAACTCCATTATGCACTACGCCCCATAGATCTATAACAAAAGTATCATATTCATCGTATATATCTGCTAAATGATTTAATTCTTTCAATTTAATAATTCTTTTCTTTTAATGCTCATAAAATATAGTATTTATAGGTCTTTTTTTAATGATATTTGCCTCTTGAAATCTTAACAAAACATACCATATCAACACTACAATAAAATTTATAGGAGAAAATATATATGAAATTTAGACCTTTGCACGATCGTGTGCTTATCAAAGTACTAGACAGTGAAGAAAAAACGGCTGGTGGAATAATTATACCAGATACAGCCAAAGAAAAACCCCAAGAAGGTGAGGTTGTTGCAGTGGGACCAGGAGTTAAAAACGAAGACGGAAAGGTGTCCCCAATGGATGTAAAAGTTGGCGATATAGTTCTTTTTGGAAAATGGTCTGGAACTGACGTGAAAATTGATGGAAAAGAATACAGTATTATGAAAGAGGCAGACATAATGGGTATTTCAAAAAGTAAAAAATAAACTTTATAGGAGAACAAAATGGCAAAAATAATTAAATTTGATACAGAAGCAAGATCGAAGATGCTTACTGGAGTGAATACTTTAGCAAATGCTGTTAAAGTAACACTGGGTCCAAAAGGACGAAATGTGGTAATGGACAAATCTTATGGGGCTCCTAGAACTACTAAAGACGGTGTATCTGTAGCAAAAGAAATAGAACTTGAAGATAAATTTGAAAACATGGGTGCTCAAATGGTAAAGGAAGTTGCGAGTAAAACAAACGATAATGCTGGTGACGGTACTACTACTGCAACTATTCTAACTCAAGCAATCGTTAATGAAGGGCTAAAATATGTCACCGCAGGAATGAATCCTATGGATATTAAACGAGGTATAGATAAAGCAGTAGAACAAGTAATCGACAAATTAAAAACATCTTCAAAAAAAGTAAAAGCTAATGAAGAAGTTGCCCAGGTTGGAACTATTTCAGCGAATGGTGAAAAATCCATTGGTGACATGATCTCGAAAGCGATGCAAAAAGTTGGCAATGAAGGTGTTATAACGGTTGAAGAAGCGAAAGGGGTTGAAACCGAGCTAGACGTTGTTGAGGGTATGCAGTTTGATAGAGGATACCTTTCTCCTTATTTTGTAACTAATACAGAAAAGATGACAACAGAACTTGAAAATCCTTTAGTTCTTCTGGTTGAAAAAAAGTTAACAAATCTGCAACCTATGGTTCCACTTTTAGAGTCAGTGGTTCAAGCAAATAGACCGTTAATGATTATTTCTGAAGATGTAGAAGGCGAAGCTTTAGCAACCTTAGTAGTAAATAAATTAAGAGGTGGACTTAAAGTTGTTGCTGTCAAAGCTCCAGGCTTTGGAGATAGAAGAAAAGCGATGTTGGAAGACATTGCGATTCTAACTGGAGGACAAGTAATTTCTGAAGATCTTGGAATTAAGTTGGAAAATGTGAAAATTGGTGACCTTGGATCTTGTAAAAAAGTTAAAATCGACAAAGAAAATAGCACGATTGTAGCCGGTGAAGGTAAAAAATCTGATATAGAAGCAAGATGTAATCAAATTAGGTCTGAAATAAACGAGACTACATCTGATTACGATAAAGAAAAACTTCAAGAACGATTGGCTAAACTTGCCGGTGGTGTAGCTGTTATTAAAGTTGGTGGCGCTACTGAAGTTGAAGTTAAAGAGAGAAAAGATAGAGTTGAAGATGCGCTTAATGCAACAAGAGCTGCTGTTGAAGAAGGGGTAGTAATCGGTGGTGGTTGTGCCCTACTTTATGCTGCGCAAGATTTAGATAGTGTTAAAGTAAAAGGTGATGACCAAAAAGCTGGTGTTGAGATTGTAAAAAAAGCTCTTCAAGCTCCAATCAGACAAATTACAGCAAACGCAGGTGTAGATGGTTCTGTAGTAGTAGGTAAACTTTTAGAGGGTAAAAAAGCTTCTCAAGGTTACGACGCTCAGAATGAAGACTACGTAGATATGTTTGCTAAAGGAATTATTGACCCAACTAAAGTTGTAAGGTCAGCATTACAAGATGCTGCTTCGATAGCTGGGCTATTAATTACAACTGAAGCAATGATAGCGGATAAGCCTGAAGAAAAAGACGCTGGTCCAGCAATGCCTCCAATGGGCGGCGGCATGGGTGGAATGGGCGGCATGGGTGGAATGGGAATGTAATACGTTTCCATTTAGAGAACACTCTAAAAACATACACTAAACAGAATTAGAACCCCTGGAACGAAAGTTTCGGGGGTTTTTTTTTATTTTTCTGCTAAGTTCAAAATTATGAAATTAAAAGCAAAATTAAGGTACTTAATATTTAAATATTTTCCTAAAAAATACATAAAAAAATTTAATTTATCATTTGAACATAAACTTAACTACAACCTATTAGACTTGTTAAAAAAAGGACTTAAAATAGATGTTATTTTTGATATTGGTGCATATCGGGGTGAATGGAGTGAATCATTAAGTATAACTTCACTGAAAAAAAGAAAGTTTTTCTTATTTGAGGCAAATGAAGAAAATCGAAGCTTCCTAGAGAAACTTAACTTTAAATTTTTTTTTCATATTCTATCTGACCAGACCAAAGATGTTAATTTTTACTCTAATGTTTCAACTGGAGACTCATATTTAAAGGAACAAACGTCTTTTTATACCGAAAATTCTAATGTGGTTTTGAGAAAATCAACAACATTGGATAGTATTGTTAAAAAAGAAAACTTGCCTTTACCAGATTTTTTGAAAATTGATACACAAGGAAGTGAGCTCGATATTCTCAGGGGCTCAAAAAAATCTATTTCTAAATGTTCTTTGATATATTTAGAATGTCCAATTATTGAGTATAATTTAAAAGCTCCTAAATTAAATGAATATATAGATTATTTAAATTTAATCGATTTTGTGCCATATGATGTTTGTGAAATTCATAAAATTGATAATGTTTTAATACAAATTGATATACTTTTTATCAAAAAAAATATTCTAAATAAAATTTACCCAAATAAAAAAATTCTTAATATTTTAAATTAAGCAAAAAAGGCTCTAAATTTTTTTTATATTTTTTTGTAATTAATAAACAAGCAGTTGAATTAAGTATCAATCCATCTTTAAGAACTCTTAAATTATTATCAGATAAAGTTTTGCCTGTAGAAGTGATATCTGTAATAATTTCTGAAGATCCAATAAATGGATAGGTTTCAGTGGCGCCAAGACTAGGAATCAATTTATATTGAGTAACTCCTTTAGAAATCAGAAAATCATTGGTTAAATTTGGATATTTGGTCGCCACTCTCAATCTAGAATTTCTTTTAGATCTAATATCAAACGATACCTCTTCAAGATCAGCGATGGTCTGTACGTCTATCCAATCGTCGGGTACCGCGATTACTAAGCTGGCATTACCAAAATTAAGTTTTTTTTGAATATTTATTTTACCTTGTAAATTTTTATGAGACTCTTTTAAAAGATCTAATCCAGATACACCTATGTCTAGAGTGCCATCTCCTAATCTTTGAATAATTTCTTTGGCATGAAGAAATATAATTTTGATTTTTGGATTTTTTTCAATAGTGCCAAAATAATTTCTTTCTTTTTCATTATGTAAAATCTTAAATCCACTATCATTAAAAAATGATATTGCTTTATCTTTTAAACGTCCTTTACTTGGCAGACCTATAGTAATTAAATCTTTCATATATTTTTTAAGTTAATTGCCGCTCCAACAGCAGGAATATTATTTTTAGCTCCTAAACTTTTAAGTAAATCATCATATCGGCCGCCCCTAGCGATTTCTTTATTCCCCGAAAATACTTCAAATACAATTCCAGAATAGTATTCAACATCTCTCCCAAAATTAGCGATAAAATTTATATTTTGATTAAGTTTTTTTAGATTAAGAAGGGATTTAATATTTTTAAATATATTTTTTTTTAAATTATTTTTTTTAGTAAATTCTAATAATTCTTCATCAAGTTCTGAGAGTTTACAATTAATTTTTAAAAAAGATTTAATAATTTTTACAATTTCTTTTCCATTAGTAAAAGATCTTGGATCTTGTATCTTTTTATCAAATCTTTTTAGAATTTCTGATACTGATCGTCCAGCAATCATTCTATCTTGAGCTAATTTTTTCATTTCATAAAATCTTTTCTTATCTGAGTCAAAAGTAACCGCATCAATATCTGTATTTTTTTCTAATCTTTTTAAAAGCTCTTTGAAATATTCTGGTCTCCAAAAGTGTCTAATCAATCTTAACTTCCATCTCTCAGGCATAACTAAAGCATTAATCAAACTTTTATACAATCCAATATCACCAACTTTGATTTGAATTTTTTTCTTTTTAATTTTTTTTACAGAACTTAAAATTGTGCTCATAACTTTCAAATCATCTTGAATTTGATTTTTTGAACCTAAAATTTCAATACCGAGTTGATCATTAATAAAATCAGAACCTTTTTTGTTAAATCTTTTATAAGCTTGACCCGAGTAATAAATTTTAGAGGAAGATTTTTTTTGCAGAAAACTAATACATGATGCAACTGTTAAATCTGGCCTTAAGCACATCGTTTTTCCATCTTCTCTATCAAAAGTAAGCATTGAACTTCTAAATTTTTCACCAGACCTTTCAATTATAAAATCTGAGTCCAATAGAACATCAGGTTCTAACAAAACAAAACCATTACTCCTAAAAGTTTTAATGATAGATTCAGATAATTTTTTTGATTTCATTTACTAATTCTTTAATTTCAATTGATTGCTCTTTGCCGGATCTTAAATTTCTTAAAGTTGGTTTACTAGATTTTATCTCGTTCTCACCATATAAAATTACAGCAGGCGAATTAATCTTATTTGCATACTCCATTTGTTTTTTTAATTTGCTTTCACTAGGATAAATTTCTACACTTATGCCAGCTTTTCTTATAATCGTTTGTATAGCTATGTAATCTTTCATTGAATTTTTATCAAAAACACAAATCACGATAGGTTTAGATTGTTTAATTTTAAATTCTGTTTTCTGCATCAAGGCATATACCAATCTATCTAATCCGATTGATATTCCTGTGGCAGGAGCATCATAATTACCAAAATTGTTAACTAAGTTATCATATCTTCCTCCGCCTCCTATCGAGCCAAATTGAATTACCTGTCCTTTATCATTGGTTACATCAAATTTTAAATTCACCTCAAAAATCGCACCAGTATAATATTCCAGCCCTCTTATAATTGATGGATCAAATTCAAAATTATTAAAATTGTAATCTTTAAATATTTTTAATATCTCTAATAAATCTTCGGTTTCCGGTGACTTTTTTTTTAGCGCTTCTTCTATTGTTTCAATATCTTTGGGTTTCAAATTAGCGCCTTTTGTGAAATCTCCTGATTTGTCTTTTCTACCAGAGCCCAACAATTCTTTTACTCCATTCCAACCAAGTCTATCAATTTTATCTAGAGCTCTTAAGGCGGTAAGTTTTTGCTGACTATCGTTAATATTTATTTTTTTAAATAATTCTTCAGTTATTTTTCTTGATGATATCTTTACTATATATTCTGATTTAGTTAGACCGCACTTTTCAAGAATTTCTGATATCATTACACATAACTCAGCATCAGCTTGTAAACTTTTAGTGCCTACATAGTCTGCGTCGAATTGTAAAAATTCTCTAAATCTTCCTGGTCCAGGTTTCTCATTTCTCCAAACAGTTCCTAATTGATATCTTTTAAATGGTTTGGGAATTTCTAAAAAATTTTTTGCAACATATCGTGCGAGTGGTGCTGTAAGATCATATCTCAAAGACAGCCATTTATTATCATCTCTAAATGAAAAGACACCCTCATCTGGTCTATCTTTATCTGGTAAAAATTTTCCAATACTATCTGAATACTCAAAACTTGGTGTTTCAAGATATTGAAAACCATACTTGATCATAACTTCTTTAATGTTAGAAATTATAAAATCACGTACGAGTAATTCTTTTTCTTGTCTATCTACAAACCCTAATGGAAGTTCTTTAGAAGGGTTGATCTTTTTTTCTTTTTTCATTTTTTGGTACAGCAGGGTGGATTCGAACCACCGACCCCTAGTTCCACAAACTAGTGCTCTAACCAACTGAGCTACTGCTGCATCCTAGTTATATTTATCTTAATTTTTATTAAATTTATATATATTTGATTATAAGCTAAGCAATAGCTTAGCGTGCATTCTGTGAGAATGTGATCTTAAAGTTGATAATTTGTTTTTTATAATCATACTAATTATTTAAAAAACAATTGTGTCATTTTCAAGAATAAATTAGCGGGACAATAAAAAAGCTAGGCTTGTCTTAATGTCCCGTTAACCAGTGATTTTTGGAAATTTAGATTAAGATGTTTTCTGCAGTTTTACTGCTGAAGGACCTTTTTCCGTGCTCTCCACTTCAAACGTTAACTCATCACCTTCGTTTAAATATTTTAAACCTGCTTCTCTTACAGCTGAAGAATGAACGAACACGTCTTTTTCTTTGTCTTCTCTTTCAATGAAACCATATCCTTTAGTACCATTGAACCACTTTACTTTACCTTTTAGTGTACTCATATTGTTTGTTTTTCCTTATTATTATTAACTTTAACTAATTAAAAATTAGTTGAGTGAACCTTAAATAGCCTAGAACAATAAAAGTCAATAGGAGAAAATAATATTTAATAAAATTGTTTTTTTGCAACAATTGTTAAAATATAAGGGCAATTAAGCTTGTTAGGGCCAATAGGCCTATACCTGTATAAATTATTTTATTTTTAGCAATGTGGGATACTAATTTTTGTATATTTGCCTCTTTATAACTTAATCCTCTTCCATCAAGATTAGCAGATTTATTAAAGCCTTGACCTCTACCAATTTGAAGAAACTTTGCTTTTCTATGGTCGTAAATTTCTTCTTTACTAAAGTTTTCAAAACTTTTTAAGTTTTTCATTATTGAGTGTTTAATATCTGCGGCAATACTTTCGGGGTCTCTGTGAGCTCCGCCTAATGGTTCTGAAATTATCTCATCAATGACACCAAGTTTTAATAAATCTTTTGCGGTTAATTTCATTGCTTCTGCTGCTTGCAATGATTTACTAGGGTCTCTCCAAAGAATTGATGCACATCCTTCTGGAGAAATTACGGAATAAATAGAATTTTCCAACATGATAACTTTATTTGATGAAGCTAAGGCTATTGCTCCACCAGATCCACCTTCTCCAATAATAATTGAGATGTTTGGAACAGTTAATGACATGCAGCACTCTATTGAATTAGCGATAGCTGAAGCTTGTCCTCTTTGTTCAGCTCCAAGTCCTGGATATGCTCCAGGTGTATCAATAAAACTTACCACGGGTATTTTAAAACGGTCAGCTAACTTCATTAGCCTAATACATTTTCTATATCCCTCTGGTCTCATCATTCCAAAATTTCTTTCAATTCTACTATTTAAATCTTCACCTTTTTCTTGACCGATAACTAGAACAGATTTGTTATCAATTAATCCAAATCCAGCGATGACAGATTTATCGTCACCAAAATATCGATCACCTGATAATAAAGTAAATTGAGAAAATATTTTTTTAATATAAAAATTTGCTTTAGGTCTATCTTCATGTCTAGCAACTTGAGTTTTTTGCCAGCTATTAAGATTTGCATAAGTCTCTTTGAGTTTTTCATTTATTTCGTTTTGAGTATTTTTAATCTTTTGAGTATCGACTTCTGAAATACCTTCTGAACCAAAGGGGCTTTTTAAACTATCAACTTCCTGCTCAAGTGCTTTAATTTCTTTTTCAAATTCTAAATAGTTTTTCATATGAGTTGTTTATGCTACTATTAATATATTATATTATAATGTAAAGGACTGAGGCTATGAGTATAACTGAGAAAAATGGGCTTAAAATTAATACAAAATTATTTGATTTTGTTAATAATGAAGTAATTCCAGGTACTAACATTGAATCAGAGGAATTTTGGAATAATTTTGGAAATATTGTTCATGAGCTTGCGCCAGTGAATAAAAAGTTAATCCTCAAAAGAGAAGATACTCAAAAAAAAATAGATGACTGGCACAAAAAAAATAAAGGTAAAGAATTAAATAAAAAAGAGTATTTAGAATTTTTAAAATCCATTTCTTATATCATTGAAGAAAAAGATGACTTTAATATTGAAACAACAAATGTAGACGATGAAATTGCCATAATAGCTGGGCCTCAACTTGTGGTGCCAGTTGATAATGCAAGATATGCTTTAAATGCTGCTAATGCCCGATGGGGAAGTTTGTATGATTCGTTATACGGAACGGATGTAATTCCAGGAGAAAAAGGTAAAGGTTTTGACGAAGAAAGAGCTCAAAAAGTTATAGTCTTTGTAAGAAAATTCCTAGATGAAAGTTTCCCGTTAGATAATGAGAGTTGGAATAAAATCTCTGGAATAAAAGTAAAAGATAAGGACTTAGTTTTCCTTGAGAACAAAAAAGAAATTTATTTAAAAAACAAAGATCAGTTTATTGGGTATAATGGAGAAAAAGAAAAACTTACTTCAATTTTATTAAAAAATAATAATCTACATATTGATATTATAATTGATCCAAATCATTACATTGGAAAACTAGATAAAGCTT
The DNA here is from genome assembly GCA_902572345.1 of uncultured Pelagibacteraceae bacterium. Taxonomy (GTDB): domain Bacteria; phylum Pseudomonadota; class Alphaproteobacteria; order Pelagibacterales; family Pelagibacteraceae; genus Pelagilacustribacter. Next base: position 9,574 of record CACGEW010000009.1, read on the forward strand.
CGATCTCCGATTTCATTGTTGAGTCTGCTCTTTCAACCATAATTGATAATGAGGACTCGGTTGCTGCAGTGGATGCTGAGGATAAAATTAAATGTTACCGTAATTGGCTTGGTTTAATGAAAGGTGATTTAACAGCCAACATGGAAAAAAACGGAAAAAAATTTGTTAGAAAATTAAACCCAGATAGAACTTATATATCTAAAGATGGGAAGAAAATTACTCTTCATGGAAGAGCATTGTTATTAAATAGGAATGTAGGGCACTTAATGACTAACCCTGCAATTTTACTTAAAGATGGTACAGAAATTCCAGAAGGCATAATGGATGCATTCATGGCTACGTTATGCGCTCTACATGACTTTAAAAATAAAAATAACTCAAGAACTGAATCAGTTTACATTGTAAAACCAAAAATGCATGGGCCAGAAGAGGTTGCTTTCACTAATACATTGTTTGAAAAAGTTGAAGAAACCTTAGGAATTAAAAAATACTCAATTAAAGTTGGGATTATGGATGAAGAAAGAAGAACAACTGTTAATTTAAAGGAGTGCATTAGACAAGTTAAGAATAGAATAGTTTTTATTAATACAGGTTTCTTAGATCGAACTGGTGATGAAATGCATACTTCTTTTGAAGCTGGACCAATGATCTTTAAAGGGGACATGAAAAAATCAACTTGGCTTGGTACTTATGAAAACTGGAATGTTGATATCGGATTAAGTTGTGGTTTTTCAGGTAAAGCTCAAATTGGAAAAGGCATGTGGGCTATGCCAGACCAGATGGCAAATATGATGGATCAAAAAATTGGTCATCCAAAATCAGGTGCTAATTGTGCATGGGTTCCTTCTCCTACTGCTGCTACTTTGCACTCAATACATTATCACAAAGTAAATGTTTTTGATGAACAAAAAAAAATTAAATCAAGATCAAAAGCTAAGCTCGATGATATTTTGGAAATACCTACAGCAGATAGACCTAATTGGGCTATAGATGATATCAACCGCGAATTAGAAAACAACGCACAAGGAATTTTAGGATATGTTGTTAGATGGATCAATCAAGGTGTTGGTTGCTCTAAAGTTCCAGATATAAATAATGTTGGTCTTATGGAAGATAGAGCAACACTTAGAATATCATCTCAACATATTGCTAATTGGTTACATCACGGGATTTGTAAAGAAGATCAAGTAATGGAAGTGATGAAGAAGATGGCTAAAATTGTTGATGAACAAAATAAAAATGATCCTGCTTATCAAAAAATGTCAGATAACTTTGACAAATCTGTAGCTTTCTCTGCTGCTTGTGATCTTGTATTTAAAGGTCGAGTTCAACCTTCTGGTTATACAGAACCTTTGCTTCATCAAAAAAGATTGGAAAAGAAAGCTGGTAATTAACTTCCAGTAACTGGGACTCTATTTTTAAAGGCTGAAAATAAAGTGCCATCATCTAACTGTTCAATTTCTCCACCCACAGGTAAACCTTGTGCTAATTTAGTGATCTTTAGATTATCATTTTTTATTGTATCTTCGATGTAGTGGGCGGTAGTTTGGCCTTCAACAGTAGCACTTGTAGCAATAATAACCTCTTTTAAGTTATTTTTTTTAATTCTTTTAACAAGAGACTCAATAAGAAGATTTTTTTGCTCGTAATTTTCGTTAGAGTTTAATGTGCCTCCTAAAATATGGTAATGACCTTTATAAATATTAGCTGAGTCAATGACCCACATATCAGCTAAATTTTCCACGACACATATCTTGTCATAAGAATTATCAGATGAGCAAATGCACACTTTGTCGATTATTTTTAAATTTCCGCAATCAACACACCTAACTACTTTTTTATAAACTTCAGCTAGAGATTTGGCCAAAGGTTTAACCATATTGTCTTTATTGTTAATCAATTTAAGTATTATTCTTTTTGCTGATTTTGGTCCTAAACCTGGCAACTTAGAAAATTGCTGGATCAGCTCGTTTATTTCTGGAATTTCATTATCCATTAGAAAGGAAGTTTAAAATCTAGTGGTAAATTAAGTCCACCTGTTACTTTAGATAACTCTTCTGCAGATTTCTTCTTTAGGTTCTCTTTTGCATTGTTGTAAGCAGCTATAATTAAATCATTAATTATTTCTTGGCTTTCTTTTTTAGCTGTATCACTAATTGAGATAGATTTTAATTCATAATCACCTGACAAAACAACCTTGACCAAATTTCCACCGGCTTCACCCTCAACTTCAATTTTTTTAATTTGTTCTTGGGCATCTTTCATTTTCTCTTGCATATCTTTTGCTTTTGAAAGCATATCAGAAAAATTTGTCATTATTCCTCTTCTGTAAGATCAATTAATTTTGCATCTGGAAAAGCTTTTTGCATATCAAGAGCAACCTTGCTTTTCTTAAATTCATCGATCATATTGTTTTTATCTTCTTGATTCTTTTCATAGATGCTTTTTGCATTACTATTTTTACTCAAAGAAATAACCCATCGCTCACCTGTCCATAATAATAGTTTTTCTGTTAAATTTTTTATAAAATTTTTATTAAGTTTTTCATTAAAACTAATATCAATTTTTCCTCTATTAAAACTTACTAATTTCACGTTTCGTTCAAGATCATATTTAAGTTCAATCTCCTTTTCTTTGATTGCTAAATTTATTAGATCTTGAAAACTTGTTATTTCAATTTTTATATTTTGACTTTCTTTAGATAAATTTTTAATTGGGTTCGTTTTTATTTGGTTAATATTCTTCAATTGATTTTTAATTTGATTAGAAATATTATCAACTGGCTGGTCATCAATTTTTTTTCCTATTGAAGAATCACTTGATATTTGGCTGCTATCATTTTCTAAGTTTGTTGCTTGTTTTTTTGTATCTATTTTTTTTAAATGTACTAATTGCATAATATACATTTCTAAAGTTAAATTTTCATTTCCAACTATCCTTAAGTCATCGATCGTCTTAATAGTAAGCTGCCAAAATAAACCTATGTCTTGCATGTCAATATTTTTGGAATACTGATCGATCATTTGAACTTCAGCTTCTGACACGGACATGTCTTTTTCAATTGGTCCGAGACTTATTCTTCTGCTGAATAAGTAAAGAACCTCAAGGATATCATTTAAAAAGTTTTTCGCATCTAAGCCGTCATTTATTAATTCGTTTAATATACTAGAAGCATTCTTTTCATTGCCGCTCAAAACTTCTTTAAATAATGTGATAACTTTGCTTTTATCTGCCAATCCTAACATCATCCTGACATCAGGTTCTTCTATTTGTTTATTTTCATTGATACTTTGAGAAATTAAAGCTCTATCAAGTAATGATATAGAATCTCGAACAGAACCCTCTGAAGTTCTTGCAATAAGTTTAATCGCATCTTCAGATATTTTACCTTTTTCTTTATCTGCTATTTTCTTAAGATGCTGACAAAGTTGTTCTACACTAACTCTTTTAAGATCAAATCTTTGACATCTTGATAAAATAGTTACAGGTATTTTTCTTACCTCCGTGGTTGCTAATATAAATTTTAAACTTGGTGGCGGCTCTTCTAAGGTTTTAAGTAAGCCATTAAATGCTTGTTTTGAAAGCATGTGTACTTCGTCAATTATAAATATTTTAAACCTTGCGCTAGTAGGGCTGTACTTTGAATTTTCAATTAATTCTCTAACATCATCTATTCCAGTTTTAGATGCAGCATCCATCTCTAAAATATCAATATGATTTGAATTAATAATTTCTTGGCAAGTAGGACAAAATTTTTCAGCAGAACAATTTATTCTAGAGTTATCATTTTTTTGACAGTTTAAAGCTTTTGCGATCAAACGCGCTGTTGTAGTTTTTCCCACACCTCTTATTCCAGTTAATAAATACGCATTTGGAGTTTTCCCAAGTTCAATTGCATTTGTAATTGTTTTGGCCATGACTTCTTGGCCGATTAAATCTTTGAACTCTTGTGGCCTATATTTAAGTGCTAAAATTTTATTTGTCATTTTAAAGAGGCAGGCAACAACCTGAAAAATTTTCACTACGGCTGCTTCTTTTCAGACCTGACCGGGTTTATGAAACATCCACCTGATGCCAACCTCAATATGAGTATATCAAGATCAATTTAAATACTACAAGGCTAGATTCTAATTTTGTGGACTATTTTTGCCTAAATGCTGAAGATTCGTACACTCCGAGGATATCTAAAGTCTCAGTATGGAAGCCTAATTCCTCTAAAGCCTTTTTTACTTTAGGTTGTTCTAAGTGTCCTTCAATATCTAAGTAGAAATTAGCTTGCTCAAAAGTATTTTTAACTGAAAAGCTCTCAAGTTTTGTTAAGTTTACTTGATTGGTAGCAAACCCACCTAAACATTTGTAAAGAGCTGATGGCTCACTTTTAACTCTAAAAATACAGCTAGTTAAAAATTTTTTCTTATCATCATAATCTGGTTGCTCAATATTTTTCCCCATAATTAAAAATCTCGTTACATTTCCTTTGTCGTCCTCAATATTTTTTTTGAGTATTTTTAAATTATACATTTTTGCTGAAAGTTCTGATGCGATGGCTGCAATACTTTTATCTTTTCCTACAGCTAAATCTTTAGCAGAACCAGCAGTATCTACAGAAATAATTGATTTAAAATTTTTTTCATTAATAATTTTTTGACACTGACTGATAGCTTGTGCGTGACTTCTAACATATTTAATATCTTCAATTGAAGCATCTTGTTTTCCAAGTAAATTATGTTCAACTGGGAGAAAATATTCACCGTGAATTTGTAATTTATATTTTGGCAACAAATAATGAATATCTGCTACTCGTCCTGCTAAAGAGTTTTCTATCGGAATAATTATTTTAGTGCTTGGGTCATCGAAAGCCAATTTAAAAGTATCTTCAAATGTTGAACAGGTTTTTATATCTGCATCTTTGTAAAGATTTTCAACAGCTATATGTGAGTACGCTCCAAGCTCTCCTTGAATTCCTATTTTCATGTTAACTACTTTTCTCCATAATTTTTTTTACTTCCATTAAATCATTTTTAGTATCAACACTTAACGGCGATGAGTTGATATATCCAACATGAATTGTCATTGAGTTTTCAAGAGCTCTTAGTTGTTCTAATTTTCTTTCCAATTCAAGCTTAGATCTTTTTAAGCTTACATACCTTACTAGGGCTTTATTAGTAAAGGCATAAATGCCGACATGATGATAATAATTTTCATATTCATTTGAATCTTTTCTTAAAAAATCTAGTGCTTCACTAAATTTTCCATTGATTAATTTTTCTTTCACAACTACTTTGACATTATTCTCATCTGTAAGTTCGTTATCAGAGCTAAACGAGCTTGCTAAAGTCCCAATATCACAATTTCCTTCTTTCATGTAAGATATTAAATCAGAAATGGCTTGTGGCTTTATGTTTGGCATGTCGCCTTGCAAATTAATAATTATATTAGGTTCACACTTTAAATAATCTTTGAAAGCTTCATAAACTCTATCTGTTCCAGTTTGATGGTCAGCTGATGTTAAGACTGCTTTTCCTTTATTATCATTTATAACATCAATAATCTTTTGATCAGGAGTTGCCACATAAACTTCTGAATTTGCTTTTTTTGCAGCTTCATAAACATGGAGAATCATCTCTTTGTTGTTTATAAGCTCCAGTGGCTTATTAGGCAATCTTGTAGCGTCTAATCGTGAAGGTATTATTATTGCAATTTTGTCCATAATTATGCGTCCCAAAGACGCAAAAAAAAATTAAGTAATTTAAGTTTTTTTATTAAAGTCGTGCTATACGTCACCTAGGTTTTATCAAAATAATGGACAGTTTTGAAATAAATAAAATAATAGCTGCAGTTCTTCTTACTGCACTAATCATTATTGGTATTGGAAAATTCACGGATATTTTATTCTATGTAGAAAAACCTAAAGAGTCTGCTTACAAAATAGAAGGTTTAGAAGTTGCTGCTACAAATGCTTCCGCTGAAAGTGCTGAAGTAAAAGTTGTAGAAGCTGTAGATATAAAAACTCTTTTAGCTATGGGTGATCTAGCACACGGAGAAAAAGTTTTTAAGAAATGTACTGCCTGTCATCAAATTGCAGCTGGTGGAAAAAATATGATTGGACCTAACCTGTGGGGAGTAATTGGTAGAACTTCAGGTTCAATTAGTAACTATAAATATTCTAAAGCAATGATCGCTCATGCAAAAGAATGGTCTTTTGAAGAAATGAATAGCTACTTGATTAAACCTCAAGCTCATATTAAAGGTACGAAGATGGCTTTTGCAGGATTACGAAAAGAAAAAGATAGAGCGTCTGTAATTTTATTTATGAACTCTAAAAGCGACAGTCCGAAACCTTTACCTTAATCCAAACACCACTTTATTATACTTTTTTGCGCATGCACTCTATTTAGAGCTTGTCTCCAAACAACAGATTGTTTGCCGTCTATCACATCATCTGTTACCTCTTCGCCTCTTCCTACAGGAAGACAGTGCATAAAAATTGCGTCTGAATTTGCTTTGGTCATTAACTTTTTATTTACTTGAAATGGCTTTAGGATTTTTTTCTTTGCTTTTTTATTAACTTTATCGTTCATTGAAACCCATTTATCAGTCATCACACAATCTGAATTTTTTACAGCTTCCTCAGGTTTCGTTGTTACAATCAGATTGACTTTATTTTTCTTTGCCCATCTTAGTATTTTTTTATTAGGAGAGTATTTTTTGGGACAAGCAATTTTTAAATTAAAATTAAATTTTCCTGCAGCCTCAATTAAAGAGTTAGACATATTATTATTTCCGTCTCCTAACCAAGAAATTGTTTTACCTTCAATAGTCCCATTGCTTTCTTCGTATGTGAGAATATCTGACATGATTTGACAAGGATGTCCTATATCTGACAAACCATTAATAATCGGTATATCTAAATGTTTTCCAAACTCTTCGAGATTTTTATGAGAAGACGTTCTTAGCATTACTATATCAACGTACTCTGTTAAAACCTTTGCAGTATCTTTAAGTGTCTCATCGCCTTTACCATAATGTATTCCATCTGGATTTAATATAATTGATGAGCCACCTAGTTGTTTCACAGCAATATCAAAAGACATTCTTGTTCTTGTCGAAGGCTTTTCAAAAATCATCGCCATAGATTTTCCCTCAAAAGGTTTATCTTCATCTGGAGCAGATTTATTTAAATTTTGTCTTTTAAGCTTTCTAGCTTTAGCCTCATCAATAATAGCTCTTAGATCATTGAATGAATGATCAGATATATTTATAAAATTTTTCATCTATAGTGTTTGCAAACCTTATCTAATATTTTTAAACCTAAATTAATTTCTTGCTTTGTGACATTTAAAGGAGGCAAAAGTCTGACTACATTTTCAGCAGCTCTTATGGTTAAAAGCTTATTGTCCATTAACTTTTGAATAAATTTAGTTTGATCTCTGTGTAAACAAAGTCCAATCAATAACCCTTTTCCTCTGACTTCTTTAATTATATTTGGATATTTTTCTTTCAATTTCTTAAGACCTTTTAAAAAATGATTTCCGTTTTTTGTTACATTGCTCAGAAAACCTTTTTTAAACATTATATCCATTACGGCATTTCCAGCACTCATTGCTAAAGGATTTCCTCCAAACGTAGATCCATGAGTCCCTGGTTTCATTCCCGATGCTACTTTTTTATTTACTAGTACAGCGCCAATTGGAAATCCGCCCCCTATCCCTTTTGCTATTGGTACGATATCAGGTTTTATTTTTGCGTGTTCGAATGCAAAAAATTTTCCACTTCTTCCTATTCCACACTGAACTTCATCTAGAATTAATAAAATTTTCTTTTTATTACATAATTTTCTTAATCCTGCTAAACAATAATCTGGTATTACTTTTATTCCACCTTCTCCCATAATAGTCTCAACCATAATTGCAGCAGTTCTACTTGTAATAGATTTTTCTAAACTTTTATGATCGCCAAAATTAAAATGATCAAATCCATCAACTTTAGGTCCAAAACCTTCAGTGGCTTTTTTACTATTACTCGCAAAAATAGTAGCTAGCGTTCTTCCATGAAAACTATTGTTAATGCACAAAATTCTATTTTTTCTTGGTTGACCCTTTGAATAAAAATATCTTCTTGCAAATTTTATTGCTGCCTCAGTAGCCTCGGCTCCTGAATTTTGAAAGAAAATGTAATCAGCAAATGTTTTTTGCTTCAATCTTTTGGCTAATCTTTCTTGTTCTGGAATTATAAAAGCATTTGATACGTGCCATAATTTTTTAGACTGTTTAGAAATTGAATTAATTAAATAATTATTGGCGTGTCCTAAACAATTGACTGCTATTCCTTGGACAAAATCCAAATATTTTTTTCCATTAGTTCCATAAAGAAAAGCACCTTTACCTTTAGTAAAAGCAACTTTTTTTCTATTATATGTGTTTAATATCGCGCTCATTCTAAGATTTAATTTTATAACCTTTTTTATACAATAAGTAAGTAATAAACCAGCTAACGAAGCTTAATACTGATAAGTATATCAATCCAATAAAAATTGATCCATCTGCTTTGCCAATAAAACTGTATCTAAAACCATCTATCATATAAAAAAATGGATTAGCTTTGCTTATAATTTGAAGAACTTCCGGTAATCTCTCTATTGAATAAAAAGTACCCGATAAAAAAGATAATGGAACAATCACAAAATTAGTTACCGTTGCCATATGGTCAAATTTTTCAGCCCATAATCCTGCGATAATTCCAATATTTCCGAGAATGAAAGAGGAAAGTAAAGTAAATACTATAAGTAAAAGATAATTCGTGATCTCAATATCTATAATGAGTTTAAATACAATGATGGAAACGATTGCTATCATCACACTTCTAGTAACTGCTGCAAGTGCAATTGAAATGGTAACCTCGGTTGCTGATAACGGTGCATAAAGTAAATCAACTATATTGCCTTGTATTTTTCCAATCATGAAAGATGAGGATGAATGAGAAAATGACTGCTGTATTACTTGCATTGAAATCAACCCTGGCGCTAAAAAAGTTATAAAAGGTACGCCAAGCACATCTCCTCTATCTGCACCTATAGCTAGGGATAAAACAAGTAAAAAGAGTAAAGATGAAATAAGTGGAGAAAAAATAGTTTGTATCCAAACAATTAAAAATCTTAAGACTTCTTTTTTATATAAAGTCCAAGCTCCAACCCAATTTATTAATCCAAATCTTCTCGATCCAATTTTATATTTTTTTGTAATTTCAACCATTGATAGTCTTATAACCTCTTATTAAAAAAACTGTGCACAACTAAAACTACTCACAGCTTTGCGGTCTTTTAATGTTTTAAACCCCAATATTATGTCCTAAGTTTTTCCTAATTACTAAATATTGTAATTATATACTATGAGTTGGACAGAAGAAAAAGTCGCGAAATTAAAAGAACTCTGGTCTAAAGGCCATACTGCAAGCCAAATCGCTGAGGCTCTAGGTGACACCACACGAAACGCAGTTATTGGTAAAGCTCATAGATTAGATTTGGAGGCAAGAGCCCCATCGAAGCAATCTGGTCAATCATCAAATTCAAACAATAAACCGATAAGAAGAGGATCAGCCCCAACTTCTAGAAAAGCTAAATTTCAATCAATATTATTAGATAAAAATTTTGAACCAGAAAACCCTAAGTCTTTAGAGGAGTTAACTGATCAAACCTGTAAATGGCCTATAGGGCACCCGAATGAAGAAAAGTTTTATTTCTGCGGAAGGAAACCTGAGGGCGAATTCCCATATTGTAAATTACACGTGCTATATGCATTTCAACCTAAGGGTACAAAAGAAGAGGTTCTTGATAAAGAAGATGACATTCCAGAATTTATTGAGAAAAAAGTTAAAGCCTCAGGGTAATTCAAACTTAAATGGAATTTATTAAAAAATACCTTAAGTGGTTAAGTACTTTTTTAGTATTAACAGGAATACTGCTTACCAATCTAAATATGTATCCTATTAATATTATGTTTCATGGTGCAGGGGTTGTAGGTTGGACGATTGCTGGTTTTCTCTCAAAAGATAAAGCTATTCTTACAAACTTCGGATTACAAATACCTTTATTCTTAATAGGATTTTATCAATTAATTTTCTAAAGAATACCCTGCTGAACGAACAGTTCTTATTAAAGGTTTAGCTCCTTCAATATTTATTGATTGTCTTAATCTGGTAATATGAACATCCACTGTTCTAGATTCTACGTTTATATCGTCGCCCCAAACTTGTTCTAACAACTGCTCTCTTGAATATACTCTTTTTGGTTGCTTAATTAAAAAATCAAGTAATTTATATTCTTTAGGACCTAAAGAAATTTCTTTTTCTTTCCTAAATACTTTCATAGACTCTCTATCTATTTTAAGATCTAAATAAGTAGCTTCTTCACTTACAATATTAGGTTTAACTCTTTTCAATAGAGATTTTATTCTTGCCAACAACTCTGGGAAACTGAAGGGCTTAGTCATGTAATCTTCGGCACCAGTATTGAGTCCTTTGACTTTATCTTCTTCTTCACCTTTTGCCGTAAGCATTATAATGGGTATATTTTTTACTTTTTCATCTTGTTTTAAATATTGGCAAATTTTTATTCCTGATAAATCAGGGAGCATCCAATCTAATAAAACAAGGTCTGGTTTTTTTTCTTTAATTAATGAGAGGGCTTCTTCTCCGTTTGAGCTAGATGATACTTTGTATCCTTCTTTCTCAAGATTGTATGTAAGTAGAGTTAAAATTGGTTTTTCGTCTTCTACAACAAAAATATGGGCGCTCATTAACTTTCTATAGGTTTACCTTTTGGTCTTGCTCCCTCAAGATATTCACCTTCGATTAAATAATAAAGAGACTCTGCGATGTTAGTTATGTGGTCTCCAGCTCTTTCTATGTTTTTTGTTACAAATAATAAATGAGTTGCCATTTCTAAATTTTTTTTGTCTTTTTGTAAATAAGTTGCAACTTCATTCATGGCTAAATTAGTCAAATCATCTACTTGTTCATCTTTTTTCCAAATTTCAATTGCCTTATCTTTTGATTTATTGAGATAGGCGTCTAGAGCATCTTTTAATTGTTTTTGAACTAAATCACCTAGCCTTCTTAAACTTCCTATGAGTTCGTCAGGCAAATCTACTGGTAAAGGTTTTACCTTTTTAGCAACACTTTTAGCAAGATCTCCTATTCTTTCTAAATCGTGTGATATTTTCATTGTTGAAATAGTTATCCTTAAGTCTACTGCCATTGGAGCTCTTTTAACTAAAACAGTAGTAATTTGATTATCAATTACAGATCTCAATTCATTTATTTTTCCATCATTTTTTACAATTTTATCAACTGAGTCTTTATCAACTTTAATTACAGCAGCCATTGCATCTGCCATTTGACTTTCTGTCAAACTTCCCATCATAACAAGATTGTCATTTAAGCTTTGCATCTCCTCTTCGTATGATTTTACTGTATGGCCTGTTCCAGACATTTATCCAAATCTCCCAGTTATATAGTCTTGTGTCATTTTATTAGCCGGATTCTTAAATATTTTTTCCGTAGAATCTACTTCTATAATTTTTCCAAGATGAAAAAAACCTGTTTTTTGAGAAACTCTTACTGCTTGAGCCATTGAGTGCGTAACTATTACAATTGTGTAACTTTTTTTTAAATCATCAATTAACTCTTCTATTTTTGCTGTAGCGATTGGATCTAAAGCAGAGCATGGTTCATCCATCAAAATCACTTCTGGATTGACCGATAGTGCTCTTGCAATACAAAGTCTTTGTTGCTGGCCTCCTGACAAACTTGTGCCTGGCTCATTTAATCTATCCTTCACTTCATCCCATAGAGCTGCTTTTTTTAAACTTGTCTCAACTATGTTATCCATTTGATCTTTGTTCTCAGCAGCACCATGAATAATTGGGCCATAAGCAATATTATCATAAATACTCTTTGGAAAAGGATTTGGTTTCTGAAAAACCATTCCCACTTTTTCTCTTAATGTAACTACATCAACATTTTTTTCATTAATTTCAGCTCCGTCTATTTCAACAGAACCTTCTACCTTACAAATATCAATCACATCATTCATTCTATTAATGCATCTTATAAATGTTGATTTACCACATCCTGATGGTCCAATTAACGCTGTTACTTCTTTTTGATTAATGTCTAAATTAATATTAAATAAGGCTTGTTTTTTTCCGTAGAAAACATTTAAGTTTTTTGCTTTTATTTTTATTTTTGAATTATTTAATTCCATTTTTTTTCAAATTTTTGTCTAAGATAAACAGCAATGAAATTCATTACAATAAGAAAGCCAAGTAACATCATAATTGTTGCCGATGTTTTTTCCACAAATCCTCTCTCAGCTTGTTCAGACCATAAATAAACCTGTACTGGTAAAGATGCTGATGGATCAACCGGTGAACTTGGAATATCAACTACAAAAGCGACCATCCCGATAAGAATTAAAGGAGCGGTCTCTCCTAAAGCTTGAGCTAGACCAATTATTGTTCCAGATAAAGTGCCTGGCATGGCTAGTGGAACAACGTGATGAAACACCGTCTGAAATTTTGAAGCTCCAACTGATAACGCTGCTTCTCTTATCGAAGGTGGAACTGCTTTTAATGATGCTCTGCACGGAATTATTATTCTCGGTAAAGTCATTAGAGATAATGTAATTCCTGCAACTAATGGGGTAGACCTAGGAAATTCCATTACACTTAATAATATTCCCAAACCTAAAAGGCCATAAACTATCGAAGGCACTGCTGCTAAATTATTAATATTTATTTCAATAAAGTCGGTTATCTTATTTTTTGGAGCAAATTCTTCCAAATAAATTGAGGCCATTATTGCTATTGGAAAAGACAAGACTAAACAAATTATAATTGTGAAAAATGATCCCATTAACGAACCTCCAATACCAGCTAACTCAGGATCTCTAGAGTCTCCTTTAGTAAAAAGATAATTATTAAACTTTTTGTTAATTTTTTCTTTTTCAACCAAATTGTCATAAATATTTAATTGATAATTACTAACTCGTCTTCGGTCCTCCGGTAAATCTCGAGGAAAATTTCCTTTATTGAGTTGATCGATATCATCAGAGGCTGTGATTTTTACTGGAACAACTTGATCAATTTTATTTGGGTTTTTAATTAAAAAATCTTTAATCTCAAACTCATAATCAGGACTAAACAATCTTAAAATCTGCCTTTCTTCTTTAGAGTCTTTTGCAGGATATATTTTTAAAAGGCTTTCCACTGCTAAATCATAGAAATCTGCATCTTTGAGAGAATTTTGATTAATTGGACTATCTAATTCTAGAAGAGACGAGTCGTAGTTTACTTCCACCTCTATCATTGTTCTGCTGAAAGCTGAACTTCCCTTAGAAAAAATATTTTGAACAAGAATTAATACAAAGATAACTGCTAGGCTTACAGAGATTAAGCCGTACATCTTAAATCTCTTTTCTGCTCTATATCTTTTTTTTAATCTTTGTTCTTTAGTCATATTTTTCTCTATATTTTTTAACAACTCTTAATGCGATATAATTTAAAATTAGTGTTGCGATAAATAATGTTAATCCTAAAGCGAATGCAGCTTGTGTTTTAGGGCTATCAAATTCTTGGTCTCCCACCAATATCATTACAATTTGAGTTGTGATGGTTGTAGTGGACTCAAGAGGATTTATTGTTAGATTTGCAGCTAAACCTGCAGCCATCACTACGATCATAGTTTCTCCAATAGCTCTTGAGACCGCTAAAAGAATAGATCCAATTATTCCTGGTAGAGCTGCTGGTATTACAACTTTTTTAATAGTTTCAGATTTTGTAGCACCAATCGCGTAAGAACCCTCTCTTAAAGATTGCGGAACTGAATTTATAACATCATCAGATAAAGAAGATATGTAAGGAATAATCATTACTCCCATGATTAATCCAGCTGCTAGTGCACTTTCTGATGAAACAGTAAGACCCAAACTCTCACCAAGCGTTCTAAAGAAAGGTCCAACAGTTAAAGCAGCAAAAAAACCGTAAACCACAGTTGGTATGCCAGCTAAGATTTCAATAATTGGTTTAGAATACTTTCTTACTTTTGTTGAAGCATATTCAGCTAAATATATTCCAGAAAATAAACCTATTGGTACGGCAACACACATAGCAATTAAAGCGATGAATGCAGTACCTGCAAATAAAGGCACAGAACCAAAAGCATCTTGAAGCTCTAAAAGTTCTTCAGGAGTTATAGCAGATGCATCTCTTACGAAAGCACGTTGGGGGCTCCAAGAGGTACCAAATATAAATTCAAATATGTTTATCGTAGAAAAAAACTTTAGGCTTTCAAATAACAGAGATACAATTATCCCTACTGTTGTCAAAATTGCTACTAAAGAAGAGGTAAATAATAAAACTTTTAGTATTATCTCAACATCATCTCTGGCTTTATTGTTTTTTTGAATTTTTCTGTATGCAAAAGTTAGAGAGCCAATTAACGCAGCAGCTATAATTACAATTTTTGAATTTTGGGCAATAATATTAATTGATGAGTACTTAATTGAAGCTGCTTTAATTTCATTTGTTATTTCACCTGAAAAATTTCCATTAAAAAATGATAATGTTTGCTCATAAAATAAGTCTTTAGACTCAATTTGAGGAAAATTATTAAGTATCAAAACTTTGATGATTGCGGGTTCAAACAGTGACCAACATCCAAATATAATTAAGGCCGGTAAGCCACACCATAGAGATAAATAATAACCATAATAAGCGGGAAGGGCTTTTAATTTAATATTTTGAGTAACTAACTTACGAGCTTCAGATCTACCAAAAAAATAACTAGAAAGGCAGAGAATTAAAATTACTCCCGCAATTAAAGAATTCATGATCTTTATGTAGACGAGTAATGTTACAGATTTGTTAAATATTTAAACTTAGAATTGAGAATAAAAAAAAAGGCCGAATAATCGGCCTTTTTTCATTAATTAACAACTTTTACTTGAGGGCAATTGTAACTAAGTCTTTTGCTGCAGTTCTAGTAACTTTATATTTGTCACTAGCTAGTGGCACTAATCCAATATCAGTTAAGTAACCTCTAGATCCCATAGCTTTTTTTGAAGTGAATGCATCTAAAAATTCTTTTAGACCAGGGACTACTCCAACATGAGCTTTCTTTGCATAAAAGAATAATGGTCTTGCTATTGGATAAGAATAATCTTGAATTCCTTCTAATGAAGGTTTTACTCCATTTATAGCTGCTGCTTTAATTTTATCTTTGTTTGCTAAATAATAGCTGTAACCAAAGAAACCGTAAGCGTCAGGATTAGCTGCAAGTTTTTGTACGATTAGAGTATCGTTTTCACCTGCTTCAACTGCGAAACCATCTTCTCTCATTTTTGCACATTCTTTTTTAGCTTTATCACCAAATAGTGATTTAGCTGCTTTTGAACACCCTTTGTTCATTACTAATGAATTCCAAGCATCTCTTGTTCCAGATGTTGGGGGTGCAATTAAGATTTCGATTTTTTTGCTAGGTAAACTTGCATCTATATCACTCCATTTTTTATATGGGTTTTCTACTAATTTACCATTAACATCTACTTTTGCTGCTAGAGCTCTCCAAAGTTGCTCTTTTGTGAAATTTGCGTCAGGTGATTTTACTGAGTGAGAAAATGTTATACCATCATTTCCTACTACTACTTCGATTATATCTTTTACACCATTTTTTTCACATAATGCCTTTTCTTTAGATTTAATTGCTCTTGAAGCGTTAGTGATATCTGGGTGATTTACTCCAATACCAGCACAAAATAATTTCATTCCACCACCAGTACCTGTACTTTCAATTACTGGAGTTTTAAAACTACCTTGTTTTCCAAATTTCTCAGCAACTACTGTTGCATATGGATAAACTGTTGAAGAACCTACAATTTTGATTTGATCTCTTGCTTGCGCGTATGAAGCAAAAGAAAGGATAGCAATAACTGCTACTATGTTTTTTATAATTTTCATATTTGTCTCCTTTTTAAACATAAACGAGACTTAAACTTTCAAGGTTATTGATTTATTAAACAAATATTAAATTTTTGTTACAGACCTAACTTTTTAGTTGAATTTCTTAAATAGTTGGAAAATTTAGGGATATTTCAGTGCCTTTATTGATCTCACTTGAAATGGTCATTTCAGCTCTATGCTGGTTAACTATGTGCTTTACAATTGCTAAACCTAAGCCAGTTCCACCCACTTCTTTGCTTTTAGCTGGATCAACTCTAAAAAACCTTTCTGTGACTTGCGGTATATTCTCTTTTGATATGCCAATACCCTGGTCTTTAATCGTTACTAAAAAATTTTTATTTTCTGATTTAGTAGTGATTGTAATTTTTTTATTTTTTTCACTATATTTTATTCCATTATCTATAAGATTGTTAAAAACTTCTATTAAACGATTTCTGTCACCATTAATTTTTACATTTTTCGACTCTCGCTCAAATTGACATTCAATATTGTTTTTCTTTAAAATTTCTTGATGAAGCTCAATAGAATGCGAGATAATATCATTTAAATTTACTTTTTCATTTGGTCTAATATGTTCCTGAAGTTCGATTCTAGATAGTGATAAAAGATCATTAACAATATTTTCCATTCTAGAAGTTTGTTGAAGTACTACAGGTAGTATTTTTTTTTGACTTTCGGGATCTTTAGCTGCATGCCCGTTATTTATAGTTTCGAGTCCTAACTTAATACTTTGTAGTGGAGTTCTAAGTTCATGGGAAACATTAGCAACAAAATCAGATTTTAATTTTTGAACTTTAATAATATCTGTCAAATCTTTAAAAAAGATTACTACTGAGTTACTGTCTTCAAGTAAATTACTTGGCCCTGGCATCACGCTAACTTTAAAAAATTGGAAATTCGGTTTTTTAATTTCTATATCTAAAATTCCACTTTTATTATTTTCTAAAGAATCATCGATTTGACTTAACAAACTTGGATCTCTTACAATACTTGAGATATTTTGATTTACTATGCTTGATCCAAAATGATTTTTTGCTGCTTTATTAGCGTAACCTATTGATTTAAATTTATCTATTATTAAAACTTGATCTGGTAAATCTTCTAAAAATTTTATTTCCTTTAATGATTCATTCATCTTTATCTTTTTTATTATTTTGGATTTTTTCGTAAAGATCTTTTAAATCTTCTTCGGACAAATTTTTTCTATTTAATTCATCTAGTATTTTTTCATCTTCTTGTTTGCGTTTTTCACTTTTTTGCTGCTCCTTTACATCGCCTCTTGCTTCAAATCCAGCTTTAATATGTTTTGCAGATACTAAAATTACAACAATAGCGATAAAAGCTGCTAGTGATAAAAACAACAAAGTCATCTCTAGATTATAGCTGATATTTAACGAGGTGTTAAATAAGTTTAGTAAGTATGTAAATTTGTAGCAAAAGGATTAAAAAAGGCAGAATAGTCCTGATAAGTTCCATTGTATGATTGTATTCATCCAATTTTCTTTCTAGCCAATTTCTTTGATATTTTTTTTTTGCCATGCGTGTATTTATATCAAGAACGTATAAAGATCAAGTTTTAGAATTAAAACCAAGAAATATTTTTTGCTTTACAAATTTCTTGAACTTTTTTTGGATAGTCAGTTATAATTCCATCTACACCGTACTCAATCATTCGAACAATATCTTGTTCTCTATTCACTGTCCAAACACAAGTGGCTAGACCATGTTTATGTGCTAATTCTACATTTTGTTTTGTAACATCTCGGTAGAAAGCACTCCACACATGCCCTTCTAATGATTTAATTATATTAGGAAGCAAAAATAATTCTTCCATAGGATAGTTTTTAACCATCCATGGAGAGTTTTCATAAATATTCTTTTTAGTGATTGAAAGACCTTGTTGCAGGGTAATAAATCCTCTTAAAATATTTGGATTTTGTTTTTTAAGAGCGTAAAGAATTCTAAAATCATAAGAAGTGATTAAAGTTCTGTCCTCGAGTTTAAAATCTTTTATATCTTTAAGGATTAAGGAAACCATTTTTTCTGGGTCAGGTGTTACGTTTTCTTGTGTGGGAGTTGATTTAATTTCTAAATTTAAAAATACATCTTTATATTTATCTTCCGTAACTAATTTAAAGAAATCAGTTAATTTTGGTATTTTTTCACCTGTAATAGGTTTTTGATTTTTAAATCTTTTTGCGTACTTTGTTTCGGGTTTTATACTTCCAATACTATACTTACTTATTTCATCATAAGTCAGTTCCATTAATTTCACGCTTTTATCTGTGATCCAATTCCCTGAGGCATCTTTAACTAAATCAGGATTTAATCTGTAGTCATGAAATATCGTTGGAATATTATCTTTTGAAATTACAACATCGAACTCAACAGCTTTAATACCAAGATCAAAAGTATATTTAAAACCAGAGATTGAGTTTTCAACAATATCACCTCTAGCTCCTCTGTGGCCGTATATTCTTATGTAATTAGGTTTCGTTAAAAATGGATTGATCAATTAATCCTCAAATCAGTATTAGTATCAAACAGGTGTAGTTTGTCATTTTGAATGGAAAGATTTATGTTTTTTCCAATAGTATCTTCTTTAACAACACCTGAGATACTTGCAACTAAAATTTCATTACTATTTTCAAGTTTACCATGAATAAGTGTATTCGCTCCGATCAACTCTACAAGTTCAACTTTTAACTTTATCGGACCATTCTGATCTAATTCAAAATCTTCAGGTCGCATACCTACATTAACAGGTCCATTAAATTTTGAATTAACTGAAAGTGAAGCTTTGTTTGCGAAACTCACTTTATTATTTTCGCAGTTACCTTTTAAAATATTCATCGCTGGACTTCCGATAAATTGAGCCGTGAATAAAGTTTTGGGCTTTGTATAAACTTCTAAAGGCGTTCCAATATGTTCTACATTCCCTTCATTCATTACAATCATTCGATCAGCTAAAGTCATCGCTTCAACTTGATCATGCGTTACATATAAAGAAGTAGTCTTTAATTGAGTTTGAAGCTTTTTAATCTCTAATCTCATTTGAACTCTTAATTTTGCATCTAGATTTGATAATGGTTCATCAAATAAAAAAGCTACAGGATTTCTTACAATGGCTCTTCCCATAGCAACTCTTTGTCTTTGTCCTCCTGATAATTGATTGGGTTTTCTTTCTAATAATTCTCCAAGCTCTAAAATTTCAGCTGCTTTTTGAACTCTTGATTCAATTTCATCCTTTGGCACTTTTGCAATTTTTAAACCGTAAGCCATGTTACCAAAAACAGTCATGTGAGGATAAAGAGCATAATTTTGAAAAACCATTGCAATATTTCTTTCCATGGGCTCAAGCTCGTTTACTTTTTTATTATCAATTAAAATATTTCCTTCGTTAGCATCTTCTAAGCCTGCCACCATTCTAAGTAATGTTGATTTACCGCAACCTGATGGTCCAACTATTACAATCAGTTCACCATCTTTAACATCAATACTCAGATCGTGAATAACCTGAGTTTTTCCAAAAGATTTCTTTAAATTTTGTAAACTAATTTGAGACATTATTTATCGCTTTCTAATAACCCTTTAACAAAAAACTTTTGCATACTTATTACTACTATTATTGGTGGAACCATAGCTAACATTGCTGTTGCCATAACCGTTGGCCAGTGTGCATAATCATCGCCTGTAGGTATCATTGAGTCTATTGCCATTACAATAGTTCTCATGTCTGGATCGGTCGTCATTAATAATGGCCATAAATATTGGTTCCAACCAAAAATAAATAAAATAACAAATAAAGCTGCAATGTTAGTTTTGCTTATTGGAACTAATATATCAAAAAAGAAACGCATTGGACTACAGCCATCCATTCTGGCTGCCTCAACCATTTCATCAGGTATGGTCATAAAAAATTGTCTAAATAAAAAAGTTGCTGTAGCTGATGCGATTAATGGGAAGATTAAACCTGTGTAAGAATTTAATAAATTCAAATTCGCAACAACTTCGTAAGTCGGAACTATTCTTACTTCAACTGGAAGCATCAGAGTAATAAAGATTAACCAGAAACATAAATTCCTAAATGGAAATCTGAAATAAACAAATGCGAAAGCTGACAATAATGAAATAATTATTTTTCCAACTGTTATTCCAATAGCCATAATTGCAGAGTTCATCATCATTTTTATTACAGGAACTTTGGCTCCGTATCCTTCTGGCGAACCCCTAAATAATGCATTAGCATAATTTTCAAAGAACTCTGTTCCAGGCAACATTGGTAATGGAGGATAAATAATTGCATCTTGTGTTACAGTTGAAGCAACAAAAGTTAGCCAAACTGGGAAGAATATAAATAATACACCAAGAATTAAACCAAGGTGAGTTAGCCAATAACCTGTTCTCTTTTTCTCAACCATTAGTAATGGACCTTTCTCTCTATATATTTAAATTGAATAACAGTTAAAATTCCAACTAACACTAAAAGAATTACAGATTGAGCTGCACTTGAGCCTAAGTCTTGGCTCACGAAACCGTCTGAGAATACTTTATAAACAAGAATGGTGGTCGACTGTTCAGGTCCTCCAGAAGTAATGGTGTGAATTACTCCAAAAGTATCAAAGAAAGCATAAACAATATTTACTACTAATAAAAAGAATGTAATAGGTGAAAGCAGAGGTATCACAATTGATCCAAACCTTTTCCAAAAGCTAGCTCCATCTATTGCAGCTGCTTCAATAATGGATTTAGGAATAGCTTGTAGCCCTGCTAAAAAAAATAAAAAGTTATAACTTATTCTTCCCCATGATGAGGCTAAAATAACTAAAAACATTGCTTGATCGCCTTTTAAAGTATGGTTCCATTCGTAACCTAAAGCTTTTAGATAATAAGAAGCTAAACCAATGTTTCCATTAAACATAAATAACCATAACACTCCTGCAATCGCTGGTGCTATAGCGTATGGCCAAATTAATAATGTTTGATAAACGCCGGCTCCTTTAATTAATCGATCTGCTAATGCGGCTAAGTATAAACCTAGAGCCATTGAAGAAACAGATACTGCTGTTGAAAAAATAATTGTCGTTTTAAAACTTGCTAGATAGTAAGGGTCGGATAATAAAAATCTAAAATTATCTAAACCTACAAATTCTGTCTTTAATCCAAAAGGATCTGGTAAAAATAAAGAATTCCAAATGGCTTGTCCTGATGGGTAAAAAAAGAAGACAAAAGAAATCAGTAGCTGAGGTGCAACTAACAGTGCTGGTAACCACCAGCCTTTAAAAAAAACTCTTTTTTCCATTTGATCTTAAGAAGTATACCAGGGGCTTTCGCCCCTGATACATTAAATTGATTTACTTGTTTGCTCTTTCAAATCTTCTTAAAAGAACGTTACCTCTTTTTACAGCGCTGTCTAAAGCTACTTGAGCAGTTTTAGTACCGTTGTAAACTCCTTCCATCTCTTCATCAATAATTCCTCTTATTTGATCAAAAGATCCAAGACGTAAGCCTTTAGAGTTTTGAGTAACTTTATTTCTCATCATCTGTATTCCTGCTAAATCAGTACCAGGATTTGATTTATAAAATCCTGACTTTTTAGTTGCTTTAGCAGCTGCAGTGGTAACACCTAAATAACCAGTGTCTTGGTGCCACTTAGCTTGAATATCAGTTCTTGATAAGAAAGCTAAAAATGCTGCAGTTCCTTTATTTTCTTCTTTAGATTTTCCAGATAATGCCCATAAAGATGAACCACCAATGATTGTGTTTTGAGGTGCTTCAGTTGCTCCATAGTAAGGTAAGTGTCTAATACCAAATTCGAATTTAGCTTCTTTTTTGATACCAGCATAACCGGCAGAAGACTCTGTCATTAACATGCATTCACCAGCTCTAAAATTTTTACCGGCTTCATTTCTTCTACCCATGTACTTAAATTTACCTTCTTGTGCCCATTTACCTAAAGTTTGAATGTGCTTGATGTGTACTGGGCTATTGAAAGATAACTCAGTATCTAAACCAGCGAATCCATTTGATTTAGAAGCAAACGGTATGTTGTGGTACGCTGAAAAGTTTTCAAGGTGAACCCAGCTGTGCCAACAAGTACAGAAAGGCATATCAATACCTTTTGCTTTTGCAGCATCAAGTGCGTTCCCAACTTTTTTCCACGTGCTTAAATCCATCTCTGGGTCTAATCCTGCTTTTTTCATTAGGTCTTTATTTACCCAAAGAACTGGAGTTGAAGAGTTATACGGCATAGATAACATTTTGCCATCTGTAGTCGTATAGTAACCTGATACAGCAGATACAAATCCATTAGGATTAAATCTTTGACCAGCATCTTTCATAAGTTGGTACATAGGAACGTAAGCTCCTTTTGCAGCCATTAAACTTGCTGTTCCAACTTCAAATACCATAAGAATATTTGGATGTTGACCAGCTCTGAATGCGGCGATACCAGCATTTAAGGTTTCTGAGTAATTACCTTTTCTTGTGTGTACTACAGTGTATTTGTCTTGTGATGCATTGAACTTGTTTACTTGTTCATCAAGTAATTCACCAAGTCTTCCACCAAAAGCATGCCACCATTGTATTTCTACTTTTGCTTGGGCAGCTGTTCCCGCAAACATTGCGAAAAGTGCCAACGAAGCAATTATTGCTTTTATTTTTTTCATTTTGAATGTCCCCCGTTTTCTTTAAAAAGAAAAAAATCTAGCACAAAAGATATATAAAGAGGAGTCAGATATTAAACTTTAATTCTACCTAGGGTTTTATTTTATCTTTCCAAATAGGTTTAAAAGTATTACGCCTGAAATAATTAAGATTAAACCGATTGTGCCATAAAGATTTGGTGTTTGATCATATTTAAATATGCCAAATAAAGTTACAGCTGTAATAGTCAAAGCACCATAAGTTGCATAGGTAAAACCAATTGGAATTATTGTCATTGCCTTTGATAGACAAAATAAACATATAATAATACTAATTAGGCAAAATATAGTTGGGTTAAGTTTTGTAAATCCTTCAGTTGTTTTTAAAAAACCGTTTGATGCAATTCCAGTAACTATGCCTAAAAATAAATAGATGTATCCAGAAAATAAAGAAATACTTTTCATTTAAGCTTTTGCAAATTGACCACCGTCTTTATATCTCCATAACCATTTCTTCATTTCTTCCTCAACATTTTTTGGATCAATTTCCAAATCTTTTAAAGTAAGATGATTGTCTGAAACTATATTATCAGCTTCTGATAAAATCTCACACTGATCTTTTGTTAAAATTGGGGGAAAGGGTAGTAGATCAGTAATTGTACTTTGAATTTTCGCAATCGGCATTGGCATGGGTACAATAAATCTTTTTTTCTTTATTGTTTTTAAGATTGATTTTACCATGTCACCGAAACTAATTACTTTCGGTCCACCAATTTCATAAATTTTTCCTTCATTACCTTTTAGCTCAATAGCTTGGACTATAGAGTCGGCAACATCTTCTACTAAAATTGGTTGAAATTTATAATTAACACTAACAATAGGTATGACAGGTAAAATACTTAATTTTGAAAAAAGATTTGTAAAATTATCTTCAGTTCCGCAGACAACACTTGGTCTTAATATCACGGTGTTTTTAAAATTATTTAAAGCTTTAACCTCACCTTGATATTTTGATTTTTGATAAAGTGATTTTGAATTTTCATTAGCTCCTATCGCTGATACATGAACAAATTTTTTTACATCTGCATTTGCGCAAATTTTTGCAACAGCTTCGGGTATATTAGCATGTATATTATAAAATTTTTGTTTTCTAGTCTCATATAGGATTCCTATAAGGTTTATTACAATATCTGAATTTTTTATTGCCTCTTTCAAATTAGAAAAATTATTTGGGTTCCAGTCAATTAATTCAATTGCTCCTGGTGTAGCTTGTGTTTTTAAATAACCTTTTTGGAAGACTTTTCGAGTGGAAACGATGCATCTATAGTTTTTCTTGGTCAAATTTCGAACAAGATATCGTCCTATAAAACCACCGCCACCTAAAATTGTGCAAATTTGATTTTTCATGGTATTTAGGACACTTATATATGAAAATAACTAAGTTTAAAGAGGACATAACTTCAGAAATTGCTAACTCATTTCAAGAAAGTATCGCAATAGATACTGAAGCTACAGGCCTTCAAATACCAGAGAGGGATAAATTAAGTCTAATACAAATCAGTGACAAAAAAGGTAATGTTTTCATTATTCAGCCTAACAAAAAGAATTACAAAGCTCCAAACTTGGTTTCAGTTTTAGAAAATGAAAAGATTTTAAAAATTGGACATTTTTTGAGATTTGATAAAAATGCTTTAGAGTTTTTTTTGAAGTGTAAAATTAAAAATATATTTGATACTAAAATTGCCTCAAAAATTGTAAGAACTTATACGGATAGTCATGGTCTTAAAAACCTTGTTCAAGAGTTTTGTAATAAGTCGCTAGACAAAAGACAAGGAAGTAGTGATTGGAATAAAGATATAAGTGAATTAACTGATAAACAATTAGAGTATGCAGCAAATGATGTTATTTATTTACATAAAATCAAAGATGAATTAGAAAAAATGTTATTAAGAGAAAATAGAATGGAAATTTTCAAAAAGTGTTTAATCTTTTTAGATACACGAGTAAATCTAGATCAAAGTGGATTTAAGTTTGATATTTTTGAACATTAATGAATAAAAAAAATTATATAGCAATAGCTAATAAATCAGCTTTAATACAAATAAAAGAAATGAAAAAGATAAAAAAAGTCTTTAATAAGTCTTTTATAAAAGCAATTGATCTAATTTTAAATTGTAAAGGTAAAATTATTCTTGCTGGAATTGGTAAGTCTGGTTTAATAGCAAGAAAAATATCAGCAACTTTTTCTAGTGTTGGAATCCCAAGTTTTTTTTGTCATCCATCTGAGGCCCTTCATGGTGATATGGGTCAAATAGAAAAAAAAGATATTCTTATAATTATTTCATACTCAGGAAATACGATTGAATTAACTAACATGCTGAAATACGCTAATCGATATAGGATTAAAATTATCGGAATAGCATCAAAACATGACAGCACTTTAATTAAATCGAGTGATATAAAACTAATTCTTCCGAAAGTTAAAGAAGCGGATATTACTGGAATGGTTCCAACATCAAGTACTACTTTAACTTTGCTGTTGGGAGATAGTATTGCAACTACTGTTATTAATCAAAAAAAATTTTCGAAAGAAAAGTTCAAAGTATTTCATCCTGGTGGCAACATTGGACGTTCTTTACTTTTAGCTAAAGATATTATGGTTAAGGGAAAATCTATGCCAGTTATAGATTATAAAAAAAAGTTTTTTGAGGCACTAAAAGTAATGAACAAGAAAAAGCTAGGTATAATAGTTGTTATTAAAAAAAAATTTATAAGAGGAGTGATAACAGATGGTGACTTACGACGAGATTTAAAAAATTACAATAAAATGAATAGTTTAGAAAAAATTATGACCATAAACCCATTTGTCGTCAATGAAAATATGCCAGCTTCTAAAGCATTAGCAATAATGAATGAAAAAAAAATTACAAGTTTACTAGTAGTTTCAGATAATCATTTGAAGAAAAATTCTAAAATTTTAAAAGGCATTATTCATATTCATACTCTTTTAAAAAATGGAATAAAATGAGAGAAAGAAAAAGAAAATTAATATTCATTCAATCATTATTGTTAATTATTGGAATACTAATTATTTTTTACACTTACTATAATAAAAATAATAAATTAAATAAACAAATTATCTCCAGAGATGATCAGAAGAACATCGAGAAGAAATTAGCTAATGAAAAAGACAGTGGAAATGTATTTTATGATATAGAGTACTCAGGTATCGATCTAGGTGGTAATAGATATATTTTGAAATCAAAAGAAGCTTTTAATAATAATCAAAATCAAGAAATTATTAATATGAAGTTTGTAGAAGCTACTTTTTATTTTAAAGACGACACGACTCTTTTTGTGTGGTCTGATAAAGGAGTATATAATAATAGAACCTTAGATATGAAATTTGAAGGTAGCGTAGTGGTAAATTATCAAGAAAGCGAGCTTTATGCTAAAAATGCTGAATATTCTAATCTTAAGGGCTTCATTACTATATCAGAGGATGTATTAATAAACGACAGCAGAGGAAGAATGGTTGCTGACAAACTTCTTTTTGATATAAAAAAGAAAACGTTAAATGTTCAGTCTTTAAGTGAAAATAAAATTAACGCTGATATAAAATTAAAATGAAAAAAGGTTTTAGAATTTTAAAATTTAAGAAAGACAAACCCATATTCGAAATTAAAGATGTGAGCAAATCCTTCGATGGAAGACCGATTTTAAAAAAACTTTCTTTAAAAGTTTTTCCTGGCGAGTGTGTTGGAGTTTTAGGTCCTAATGGATGTGGTAAAACTACTTTATTTTCGATGTGTATTGGTGAACAAAATGTTGAGGGTGGAAAAATATTTCTTAAAGATAAATCAATTGAACAAATTCCAATTCACTTACGCTCAAAAGAGGGGCTGGGTTATTTGCCTCAGCAAAGAAGTGTTTTCAATATGTCTGTTTACGACAACATCTTAGGTATTGCTCAAATTTCAATAAAAGGTGTAGATGCACAGAAATCAATAACAGAAAAATTACTTGATGAATTTAATTTACAACATTTAAGAACTTTGAATGCATCAGTGCTCTCTGGAGGTGAAATAAGAAGATTAATGATGGCGAGAGTAATGATCAATAAGCCCAAAATAGTTTTACTTGATGAACCTTTGGCAGCTCTTGATCCTTTAGTTATTCAGGATATTCAAAAATATATTTTAAAAATTCAATCAAATGGAACAGCAATTTTAGTAACTGACCACAATGTGAAAAATTTATTCGATATAACTGATCGAAGCTATGTTCTTGGTGAACATTCTGTAATTGCTGAGGGTTCTTCAAGAGAGTTGTTAAAATCCACAAAAGCTATTGAACATTATTTTGGATCACAATTTTCTTGAGAAAATGCCATTAAGTAATTTTAGTTTAAAAATAAATCATAAAATTTTACCTTTTAAAAAAAATATTTTTGTAGACTCTGATAAGTCTTTATCAATAAGAAGTTTTTTGATTGGCTCAATAAGCAACGGGATTTCCGATATTAATAATGTTTTAGAGTCTGAGGACGTTTTTTCTACAATTAATTCGCTTAAAAAATTGGGAGTAAAAATTAAAAAAAAAGAAAAAAAAAAATATATTGTCTATGGAAATGGTTTAGGATCTCTAATAGCAAAAAAAAATCTTAAATTAGATTTTGGAAATTCTGGAACACTTGCGAGATTATTAATAGGAATTATTTCTACAACGCCAAATATTAATATAAAACTTTCTGGAGATGCTTCTCTTAGCAAAAGAAGTATGAAAAAATTAATTGAATTAATGGAATTATTTGGAGCGTCTTTCTCCCCTAATAAAAAATATAAATTTCCTTTGCAAATATCCTCTAGCCAATTTCCTATCGGAATAAAATATCAAGCTGGGGTATCGGCACAGCTTAAAAGTGCTGTCATACTTGCAGGTTTAAACTCATGGGGAGTCACAACTGTAATTGAAAAAGAAAAAAGTAGAGACCACACAGAAAATATGCTTTTAAGAAATTCCAAAGTGATAAAAATAAAAAATAATCGTGAAAGGATAATTAAAATTAACGGAAAAAAAAAATTAAACTCCTCTTCCATAAATATTTTTGGTGACCCATCTTCAGCCGCCTTCTTTACAGCGCTTACTTTGCTTAATCCTAGATCATCCTTAATTATAAAAAAAGTTGGCTTAAATCCAACAAGGATTGGATTTTATAACTTGCTTAAAAAACACGGAGCCAAAATACAATTTAGGAAACTAAAAAAAAAAAATAATGAAGTACATGGAAATATTTTAATAAGGACGAGCAATTTAAAACCTATTAATGCTTCCAAAGAATTTTATGTTAACTCTACCGACGAATACCCTATTTTATTTGTAATAGCAGCTTTATCTAATGGCTGTTCTCAATTCAACGGTATTAAAGATTTGGCTAATAAAGAAAGTAATCGAATAGTCGAAATGCAAAAAGTTTTGAAACAAATTGGCGTAAAAAGTTTTTCATCCAAAAATAGTTTAAAAATTTATGGTAAAGGAATTAATGATTGTAGCAATAAAAAAATATTTGTACCTAATTTAGGTGATCACAGAATATGTATGGCGACTTTTATTTTAGCAGTCTTGACTGGAGCTAAAACAAATATTAAAAATTTTGAAACAGTAAATACGTCCTCTCCTTCGTTCTTAAAAACAATGAAACAACTTGGAGCTAAATTTGAAACGAAATAAAATTTTTTTACAAATTACTTGTGATGGTGGTGCGGCTACTGGAAAATCTACTGGTGCTAAATTAATTGCTAAAAAATATAAGTTACCATTTCTTTCAAGTGGTTTGCTTTATAGATATGCTGCCTTTTTAATTTTAAAAAACAATCCTAAAAATAAAATTTTTTTTTTGAACAAAAAATTTAAAATATTAAATTATAAAAAACTTAATAAATTAAATCTCCATTCACCTAAAATCTCTACTTATAGCTCAATTATAGCTAAAGAACTAAAAATAAGAAATATTCTTAAAAAATATCAAAAAAACTTCATTAAGAAAAATAAAGGCTGTGTTTTAGAGGGAAGAGATGCTTCAACTAAAATTTTACCTAATTCAGATGTAAAATTTTTCTTTATTTGTAATTTGAACACTGCTGCTAAGAGAAGATACGATGAATTAAAAAAAAAAAATTCAAAAATAAAACTTATTAATGTTAAAAATGCTTTAAAATTAAGGAATATTTTAGATAAAAAAAGAAAACATAGTCCTTTAAAAAAGCATAAAAATGCTGTAGTTGTGGACACCGGTAAATTAAGCAAACAAGCAATGGTATATAAAATGTCAAAATATATAGATAAGTTTTTAAAATAAATTATGGCCTCTGAACAAGAATTAAAAAAAATTAGCCCCTCACAAAAAGAATTTCAAAGTCTATTAGATCAGGACTTTAAAGATAGAAAACTTAAAGAAAACGAAATAATAAACTCTACTGTTACTGAGATAACCAAAAATTTTATAATAGTTGATTGCAAAGCAAAAATGGAGGGCATGATACCTATTGAGGAATTCAAAAATGATGATGAGCTCTCAAAATTAAAAGTAGGTTCTAAAATTGATGTTTATCTAGAAAGAATAGAGAGTTTTAAGGGAGAAATAATTATTTCAAGAGATAAGGCAAGAAAAATGAAAGCTTGGAAAAAAATGGAAAAAGTTTTTGAGTCTCAAGAAGAAATGACTGGTTACATTACTGGCAAAGTAAAAGGAGGGTTTATAACTACAGTGGAAGGTTTACCTTGCTTCATGCCGTCCTCACAAATTGACGTAAAACCAATGAAGCGAATTGATCACTTAATGAACACTCCAGTAAAAGTAATTGCCACTAGGATAGATAAAAATAGAGGTAACGTTTGTGTTTCAAGAAGAGCTGTATTAGAAAAAAATAAAAATGCGGTAATAACTGAGGCGCTGAAAAATCTTAAAGAAGGTGATATTGTTGAAAACGCCATCGTAAAAGCGACAACGGACTGGGGTATATTTTTAGATATAGACGGAGTTGATGCACTACTCCACGTTTCTGACCTAAGTCACGGAAGAGTAAAAAAACCAGCTGATTTAGTTACTATTGGACAGAAGTTAAAAGTAAAAATAACAAAAATTGACTCTAAAACTAATCGTGTTTCCGCATCTGTTAAAGCTTTAATAGAGGATCCTTTTGAAAATATTGAAAAAAAATACAAGTTGGGTGAAATATACGAGGGAGTTGTGACAAAGATCATGGATTATGGTTGCTTTGTTAAAATACAAGAGGGTGTTGAAGGATTAATACATAATTCTGAACTTGATTGGACCAATAAAAACATTAAGCCAAGTAAAGTTTTATCGGTATCTCAAAAAATAAAGTTTAAAATAGTAAACATAGATAAAGAAACAAAGAGAATTTCACTTTCATACAAGTCCACTTTAGAAAATCCATGGGATAAAATTAAAGATCTTGTAGGTAAGGAGGTTAAAATTATAATCAAGAATATTACAGATAAAGCAATTTTTGGTGATTTGTCTGATTACGGTCTCTCTGGAATGTTGCACTATAAAGAAATTTCATACGACGAAAGTGTAGAGAACCTAAAAAATTTTAAAAAAAATGATATTATAAATGTAAAAATTATAGAGCTTAAAGATGATAAAATTAGATTCTCAAAAAGGGCCCTTGAAAAAGACCCTTTAGATTGGTTTAAAGATAACAATAAAAAAGTCGGCGACGTAATAACTACTCGTATTCATGAAGTTTTGAAAACAGGAGTAAAAGTTTCAATTGATAAAGAAAAAAAGTTGATTGTTAACATAAGGAAATCTGATCTAGCAAAAGAAGCTTCGGATCAAAGACCAGAGGTATTCAGTAAAGACAACGCATTAGACGCTAAGATAATAGAACTAGATATTAAAAACAGAAGAATAAAATTAAGTCCAAAGTCTGCTCAGATAGACGAAGAAAAGACATTAATAGCTAAATTTGGAGAAGGCGCAACAAAATCAGGTGCCACACTAAAAGGTATTTTTGAAAAAGCAATCGGTAAAAAAAGTAAAAAAGAAAAATAATTGTCAAGACGAGAGCTAATAAAAAAGCTTAAAGATAAAAATCCTGAACTTAATAGATCTGAGTTAGAGATCACACTAGATTTGTTTTGTGATAATATCGTAGACACTCTAAAAAGTGGAAATGATGTTGAAATTCGCGGTCTAGGAAGATGGTATTGTAAAAATCTTAAAGAAAATTTTAATGCACGAAATCCTGCTACTAATGAGTTAATTTATAAACCAGAACGTGTTAAAGTTAGATTTAGACCGTCAAAAAAATTGAGAGAAATAGTGAACGAATGAAGAAACCTAAAATTTTTATAGCTTGTGATACAAATAATATTAAAAAGGTAAAAGAAATTATCGCTAAATCAAAAACTACTAAACTAGATATTGGTTTCAAATTTGGGCTAGAATTTTTTTATAGTATAGGAGGGCGTAAATTTATTTCAAAAATAAGGGGAAAAAAAATATTTTTAGATCTAAAACTCAATGATATTCCTGCTACGTGCGTTGCAGCAATCAAATCTTTAAAAGATCTCAGGAACATCAATTATTTAACATTACATGCTAATTCAGGTGAAGAAACAATTAGAGCAGTTGTAAAATCAGCAAAAAAAACTAATTCTAAAATGAAAATATTGTTAGTTACTATTTTGACAAGCATTTCTAATTTATCAATTAAAAAAATTGGTCACACAAAATCTGTAAAAGATTTGGTAAAAAAACAAGCTCGCCTTGCTAAAACATGTGGTTGTCATGGAATAGTTTGTGCTGGCTCTGATTTAAAATTTCTGAAGAAAA
Organism: uncultured Pelagibacteraceae bacterium; assembly: GCA_902572345.1. Classification (GTDB taxonomy): domain Bacteria; phylum Pseudomonadota; class Alphaproteobacteria; order Pelagibacterales; family Pelagibacteraceae; genus Pelagilacustribacter. The sequence goes on from CACGEW010000009.1 coordinate 41,100, forward strand.
TATTCAAAGGTGAAATTATTACTCCGGGTATTCGTTTCAAAGGTGAGGACTCTGGAGATCAAAAAAGAGTTATGGGGCCTAAGGAGGCTTTTCAAAATGGGAGTACTGCACTTGTATTGGGACGTCCCATTATTCGAGGTAATATAAAAAAAAATATTTCAAAACTTATTAAAGAATTAGAATAATGAAAATTAAAATTTGTGGTTTAAATATAACCAGAGATGTTCAATTATGTATTGATCTTAAAGTAAATTTTTTAGGATTTGTCTTCTATGAAAAATCTCCTCGAAATATAAATTTAAAAGAAGTTAAGTATCTATCTAAATTTGAAAAAAAAGACTCTTCATTTGTCGCAGTTACAGTAAATCCATCTAATGATTTTATTAAGGAGAACTTATCTGAAAATTTTGACTATATACAGCTTCATGGTTCAGAAACAGAAGAAAGAGTAAAAGAGATAAAGAATATGGGTTTTAAAGTAATCAAAACTATAAAAGTAAAATATGAGAGAGATATCGATAGATACAAACAATTTAATAATGCTGATAGAATACTATTTGATACACCAGGAATGGAAAAGTCATTACAATTTCCAAAAAGTCTTATTTCTAAACTCCCTAAAGGCGAGAAATATGCGCTAGCTGGCTCTATCTCTGAAGATAATGTAAGAAGTATTAGCAAATTAGGGGTTAAATTTTTAGATTTATCATCTAGTTTAGAAAGTCAGGTAGGTTACAAAGATCATCTTAAAATTAAAAATTTTATTAAAAAAACTAATGAGCTTAAAAATTAAAAGAAACATTCCTTTAATCGATCAACATGACAAAAACTTTATGTATGGAGGAAAATTTGGTGGTAACTTTATACCTGAAACACTTAAAAAACCTATAGACGACTTAACAAAACTATTTACGAAATTGAGAAAAGACAAAAAATTTCTAAATGAAAGAGATTATCACTTTAAAAATTATGTTGGCGCTCCAACACCTTTTATTAAATTAGAAAATTTAACCGATCATCTTGGAGGTGCTCAAATTTATGCAAAAGTAGTTTCTGAAGCCAATGGTGGAGCTCACAAGATTTATAATGCAACGGTTCATTGTTTGATAGCTAAGAAAGCAGGAAAGAAATATATTGTTGGGGACACAGGTGCAGGATACGCAGGTAAAATGCTCTCTATGGCAGCAAAAAAATTTGACCTCAAGTGTAAAATTTTTATGGGAGCTAAAGATATTAAAAGACAAAGACCTAATGTTGAAGCCATGAAAAAAAATGGAGCAAAAATAGTTCCAGTCACAACTGGAAGTCAAACACTAGTTGATGCTGTAAGTGAATGTATGAGATATTGGGTTTCAAATTGTGACACAACTCATATGTGTGTTGGTTCAACAGTTGGTCCCAACATTTTTATAAAAATTTGCGCTTGGAGTACTGCTCAAATCTCAAGAGAATTGATTAAACAAGTTTATGAAGAATTTGGAAGAGTTCCTAATAAATTAAAATTAATTAATTGCGTAGGAGGAGGAAGCTCAGCAGCAGGATTCTGGAATGAATTTATTAATACAAAAGCTCAATTAATTGGAGTGGAGGCTGGAGGTCCTAATAACAGCACACTTCATGCAGCACCATTAACCAATGGATCTAAAATTGGTATTCTACATGGTGCTGCACAATATGTTATACAGGATAAAGAAGGTCAGATAGGTTCTACAGAGTCAATTTCTGCGGGACTTGATTATCCAGGAATTTCTCCTTTACATTGTTTTCTCAAAGATACAAAAAGGGCTAGGTATACTTCTGCAAGTGATGAGGAAGCACTTGAAGCTTATCAACTAGTTTCAAAACTTGAAAATATTTCTCCTTCACTTGAGCCATCACATGCGTTTGCTGAAGCAATAAAGCTAGCACCTAAGTTAAACTCTTCCGAGGTTATAGTTGTTAATTCTTGTGGAGATAGTCTTAAAGATAAAGACATAATCAAACAAAAGTTAGGTTCTTATATAAGATGAAATCTAAAATAACTCTAGCTTTTGATATTTGCAAAAAGGAAAAAAGACCAGCTTTAATTACTTACACAGTTGCTGGGGACAACACTAAGAATAATTCTCTCAAAATTCTAAATGAATTATCAAAACATGCTGATATTTTGGAGCTTGGATTTGCACACAACACTCCTATAGCGGACGGCGGACAGATACAAGGTAGCTCCCATCGAGCTCTTAAAAATGGAATTAAATTAAAAGATGTTTTTCAAATAGTGAAGAAATTTAAAAAAATAAACCCTCATAAACCAATAATCCTAATGGGTTATTTCAATTTAATTTTTCAAAATGGAGAAAATAATTTTTTAAAAAGCTGTAAATCATCAGGAGTAGATGGCTTAATCATAGTTGATCTTCCTTATCCTGAAAATAAAAAATTTGCTAATAAATGTAAAAGAAAATCAATAAATTTCATTCAACTTCTATCTCCAACTACATCTAAAGATAGAATGAAAAAAATTATTAAAGACTCGCACGATATGATTTATTACATATCAATGTTGTCAACAACTGGAGGAAAGTTAAAGGTTTCGCCAAAAAAAATTCTTCATAACTATAATGCAATAAAAAGAATCAACCCAAAAAAGAATCTTGTGATAGGGTTCGGTATTACAGATAAGACTATATCATCATTAAAATCGGCAAATGGGTTAGTAGTGGGTAGTATGTTGTGTAAAACAATAACAGAATCACTCAAAATGAGACAAAATCCTGTCACAAAGTTGGGTAAAGTTGTGTACAATCTAAAAAGTAAAATTATATGAATTGGATATCAAAATTTATTAAACCGAAAATAAAATCACTTTTCGAAAAAAAATCTTCAAGAACAGAGGAAAATCTTTGGACAACATGTGGATGTAAAAACTTAATATACAAAGAAGATATGGAGGCTAATCAAAAGGTCTGTCCTAAATGCGGAGCACATCATAAATTAACTTGTAGAGAGAGATTTGAAACTTTTTTTGATAATAAAGAATTTGAATTAATAGAGACACCTTTACCTAAAGATGATCCCTTAAACTTTGAAGATAAAAAAAAATATACTGACCGATTAAAAATGGCTCGTAAATTAACTGGACAAGATGATGCTATCTTAATTGCAAAAGGTAAAGTTCAAAATATTAATATGATAGTTGGAGCACAAGATTTTAGATTTATTGGTGGATCGTTTGGTGCAGCTTCAGGAGAGGCATTTATAGCAGGTGCTCAACATGCAATTGAAAATAAAATACCTTTTATATTCTTTAGTTGTTCAGGAGGACAACGAATGATGGAGTCTTCTATTGCCTTAATGCAAATGTCACGAACTGCTTTAGCTGTAAATGAATTGAAAAGAGAAAATATTCCTTTCATAGTAGTTTTAACTGATCCAACAACTGGGGGTGTTACAGCTTCCTGGGCAATGTTGGGTGATATTTTAATTGCAGAACCAAAAGCTACAATCGGTTTTGCAGGAAGAAGAGTAATACAAGATACAGTTCGTGAAACTTTACCCGACCAGTTCCAGACAGCTGAATATGTGAAGGATCATGGCGGTATTGATTTAGTCGTTGAAAGACAATACTTAAACTCAACTATAGGAACATTGTTAAATGTTCTATTGAAAAAAGCAGAGTCTCAAGCTAAACAAGACTCGAATGTCACAGTCGATAAGTCTCTACAAGCAGCTAGCTAATTCCAAGCTTTTCAACAAAACAATAAATTTTGATTTAAAAAGAATAAAGTTAGTTCTTAAAAAGTTAGGAAACCCTGAGAGAAAACTAAGTAATGTAATAAATTTTTTGGGTTCAAGTGGAAAATTTACCACTTTATATTCTTTAAAGTGTTTTATTGAAGCAAATAACCAAACAACATCAGCATACATTTCACCATCATTAACAGATATTAAAGAAAGATTTTGGATGGGTGATAGATATTTAACACATCAAGAAATTAGGCATTCAATAAAACTTATTGTTAAATTAAAAGTGCCACTAACTATTTTTGAAGTTCTTACAGTAGTTTATATAATAAATGCCTCAAAAAAAAATACCAAATATCATCTAATAGAGGCAGGAGCATTATTTGCAAAAGACTCGACTAATATATTTGATTTTCCTTTAGCTCAAGTCATTGTCAATATTAATAAACAACATTTAAATTTTCTTAAAAAAAAAACATTAAATGAAGTTGTTTATCAGAAAGTGGGATTTTTAAGCAATTTTACCCAAATCTACGTTGGCAAGCAAAAACCAAATGTATTAAAAAAAATTAGAAGAAATCTCAAAAATAATAAGAGTAAAATAATTTATCCAAATACTTGGAAATTAATTAAAAAAAATAACTGCCTTTTTTATAAAGACAAAAAGAATAAAATTAAACTAATTGCTAAAAACATTCACTCAAAAGGATTATTAGAAAATGTTTGTCATGCAATCAAAATAGCACTAGATCTTAAAATTGACAGAAAAGTCATTGAAAGAACAATTCCAAATATTTCCTTCGAAGGAAGATTTCAGTATTTAAAAAGTGGGAAGGTTAAAAATAAACTACATAAAAGTGAACAGATCATGCTAGATGGTGCTCATTCTGAGACGGATGCTAAAAATTTAGCAAATTACCTGAGAAATATTAAAATACCTAAATACGCTGTTTGGGCTATGATGAAAAATAAAGAACCTAATCTATTTATTAAACAATTTAAAGGAATTTTTAAAAAGATAATAACTATACCCATTGAAAATGAGAAAAATAGTATGTCTGCCAAAGAATTAAAAGTTATAGCGAAAAAAAATAAATTTAATGTAGACAAAGCTGAAAATTTTAATGAAGCAATAAAAAAAATTACCTCGTCTGACAAGAAGCTAATAAGCTGTATGGGATCTTTATATTATGTTGGAAATATATTAAAGAAAAATTAAATATGAGGTTTAATAAATTCCAACATATCTTTTTCACTAGTGGCTCCAACTTTAGTGCCTAGAAGTTTTCCACTCTTAAATAGAAGTACTGTTGGTACACCTCTCACAGAGTGTTTTGTAGGTTCATTGGGTTGACTCTCGATATCATGATAATAACAATCAATTTTATCCGACATATCATTGGAAATTTTTTCTATAATTGGTTTAAGTTGTTGGCATGGTCCACACCATGAAGCGCTAAACTGGATTAAATTTAACTTACTACCATTTATTTGTTCTTGAAATTTTTCGTCTGTGGAATTTTTAAAAGCCATACTGTTTAAATAAATATTTTTAATTGTTTGTCAACTATGCAGATAGGTAATGTTTTTCCAAATCTTCAACGTATGCGTTAATATCATCTAAAATTTTTAATTTTTCCTTATCTTCTTGTTTTTCGAATTTTGCTCTCAAAGTATCAATCTCTGAATAAGTTCTAGGTATAGTATTCCATTTTTCATTGTTAGTGCTCAATAGTTTCTTTGCAGTGTCTTTATGTATTAAATTATAATCTTGTTTACTTAATACCTCAGGTTTTTCCATATAAAGAAGTTTTTTACCAAAGTACTGTAGTCTCTCATCCTTAAATTTAGAAATTACATTCAATTTTTTATCCCATTCAGCTGAATGAAATTCAGGCATTATCTTATTGTCTTCAGTTGTGGTAAATTTAGCGTATATGCTTTCTTCATTATACAAATCTTCTTGTGACTTATTTTGTTCCTTTTCTTCAATTTCAGATCGTTTTATAGATTGAATTTTTTCTGCAAATTCTTTATTTTTTCTAACAAGTTCTGCTCGCTCTTTTAGTTTCATTGTTCCTATAACTTTATATTCGTCAAATTTATCTCCATAAGACGGATTCATAATGACAGGATGTTTATTGTGTCTTACAGTTCTTATAAATTTTGGCTGTTTTTTCATTGCAGCTTCTAGTTCCTTCAACGACATGCTTAAGTAGGGCGCAGGATCGTGTCTCAAATCAAAACATAGCGGCCATTGATATTGTGGGTGTTGACACACAAAAGTTTGCACATAAGGCCTACTACGTCCATAAAAGTATTCATTTGTACAAAATAAAAGTTCTTTTTTTATTATTTCTAGTGATTGAGTTTTATCCATGGTTAACATACTTGCTTTCCAAACATTGGGTGCTTTTTTAGAAATTATTTTAGCTATTCCCACAGTTGCCATAACATCTCCAATCGCGCTATGGGCATCATCGTGCTCAATACCGTTGAGAGGTGCCATTTGATCTAATTTGTAAACATCATTACCTTTCTCATTAACGGGGTTTTTTAAAGTATTTGGGTAATATAAATTGGCGGCTCTAGCTAAACTCAGAATATCTCCTCTAGTGTTTCCATTTGTGCTTGTGATGTAAGGATATTCTAAAGTTTGAAATAAAGTACACCTTAGAAACTCTTCGTCGAATTCTATCGAGTTGAATCCTATGTAAGTAGCTTTTCCCCATCTTTTTAAAGTTTCAACAAATTGTCTAATCATCTCATAATGAGATAAATTTGAATTCTTTAACATCTGAGGTGACGATTTATTTACAATCAGTGCCATAGCTTCAGGAATAATTCCCGGGCTTAACCTGCATCTAGCATCAAACCTATCTAGTTCATCAAGATTATCATTTGTTAAGACAGCACCAATTTGAATTATCTGACCCCAATATTTATTGGAGGAACTAGTCTCAAAATCATAAAAGACAAAATTAGACATACTAAATCTACTTAAGAACTTTTATCTTTTCTGAATTTTCCTCTAATGTTTCTTTTACTTGTTGGGGGTCTTTAATATTAGAAAGTGTATTCATTATTGATCTTGCGTCTCTTCCAAAGCCATCAGTTGCGGTCATGGCTTGTTCGAGTTTTTTTCTTAAGTCTTTAATTCCATCAAAGTGTTTATCGAATCTAGAACTAATATTTCTTAAATCACTATAAATTTGCGTAGCATGTTGCTGGACTTTTAATGTTTGAAATCCTAAATGATAAGATTGTAA
>CACGEW010000010.1 GCA_902572345.1 uncultured Pelagibacteraceae bacterium
AAAAAATAACTGTTTGCCTATTATTAAATATGTCTCTGCTAAAAATATTAATAAAAAGAGAAATATTAAAGTAAAAAAGAGTCAATGGTTAAATAATTATCTTAAAGCAACAAAACTTGATGATGTAGATTTGATAGTAGAATTAATAGGCGGCGCTGAAGGCCCTGCTAAAAAATTAGTTTTCAATGCACTTAAAAATAAAAAACACGTTGTTACGGCAAATAAAGCATTAATAGCAAAATATGGAGATCAGTTATCAAAAATTGCAGAAAAAAATAAAGTAAATCTTGAGTTTGAAGCGTCTGTTTGCGGTGGAGTACCTATAATTAGATCTTTAAAGGAGGGGTTAATAGCAAACAAGATTTCAAAGATTTATGGAATTTTAAACGGTACGTCTAATTATATTTTATCATCCATGGATAAATTAGATAAAAATTTTGAAGCAGTTTTGGATAAGGCCAAAAAATTAGGTTACGCTGAATCTGACCCAAAAGCTGATATAAATGGCGATGATGTATCTTCAAAATTAAAAATATTGTCCTCTCTATGCTTTAACTCTTTTTTAAATGATAATATTTATGTTGAGGGTATTAAAAATATAGACAAAACTGATATCGATAATGCTAATAAACTTGGATACAAAATTAAATTATTGGGTTTTGCAGAACTTTTGAATAATAAGATTTATCAAAGGGTACACCCAACTTTAATAAAAAAAGACTCTTATGTTGCTAGTATAGATGGAGTATTAAACGCAGTTATTGTAGAGGGAAGTCCTGTTGGTCAAAGTACCATTCAAGGTGAGGGTGCAGGACCAGAGGCTACAACTTCGGCTCTTATATCTGATATATCTTCTGTATTGAGAGGTAATATAAAATTTCCTTTTTCAATATCAAATAAAAAAAGGAAAAAACCTAAGTTTGAAAAAATTGACGAAAGATTTTTTTCTGCTTATTTGCGTTTTGAAGTGATTGATAAACCAGGGGTATTATCAAATATTACAAACACTTTTTCAAAATATAAAGTATCAATTAAAAGATTGGTTCAAAATCCTGAAAAAAATAAAAAGTTATCGTCTATAATAATAATTTCCCATGATGCTAAAGACCAGCATTTAAATAAAATAATTAAAGAAATTTCTAAGAAAAATTATATTAAAAAAAAACCAAAACTAATTAGAATAGATAATAATTAAATGTCTATTGACAGTAAATTTTTAAATTTATTTACAAAAGTTACAGAAAAAGCTGCTATTGGTGCCTCTAAGTTTATTGGCAAGAAAGACAAAATAGCTGCTGATAAAGGTGCTGTTGACCCTATGAGGAGAGAGCTTAATAAGATTAATATGGAGGGAACCGTAGTAATAGGTGAAGGCGAAATGGATGAAGCTCCAATGTTATACATAGGGGAAAAACTTGGCACGCTTAATGGTCCAAAATTTGATATTGCCGTAGATCCTTTAGAAGGAACAAAATTCACAGCAAATGGTGAACCAAACGCCTTTTCTGTTTTGGCTATATCTGAAAAAGGGGGTTTGTTATCAGCACCAGACACATATATGGAAAAAATAGTAATAGGGTCCAATTTACCAAAAAATTTAATGGATATAGATAATGGAGTAGAAAAAAATTTAAAATTACTTGCTGATGCAAAAAATAAAAAATTATCTGAATTAAATGCTTGTGTTCTAAAAAGACCAAGACACGAAGAGATTATTAAAGACTTAACAAAAATGAAAGTAAATATAAATTACATCACTGACGGAGATATTGCTGGTGCACTAAGTGTAATAGGAGATAATCCAAAAAATGATATTTATTACAGTACTGGTGGCGCACCTGAAGGTGTCGTTGTGGCAGCAGCACTCTCTTGCTATGGAGGTCAAATTCAAGGTCGATTAGTTTTAGATGATGAGGAAAAAGTTAGAGCTAAAAAACTAGGTATTAAAGATTTTAATAAAAAATATAACATTGACGATATGGTAAAGGGAGATGTGATTTTTTGTGCAACAGGTGTCACAACAGGAGATTTAGCAAAAGGTGTTAAGGATTTAGGTAATGAATTTGAGGTAAATACTTTTGTTCTCCATAAAAGTCAAAAAATTATAAAATCAGTAGTTAATATTTACAATAAATGAATTCGTTTTCGGTAAGTGGCAAAAGTTGGGTGTTAAAAAAATACAATCAAGAAAACATAAATTTTCTAAAGGAAAATTATTCATTGGATGAAATTACATCAAAATTGCTCACAATAAGACAAATAAAAAAAGATGAAGTAAATTCTTTTTTAAATCCATCAATTAAAAATTTTTTACCAAATCCATATATTATAACTGATATGGAAAAATCTACATTAAGAACTGCTAAGGCTATATATCAAAAAGAGAAATTAGGGATTTTTGGTGATTACGATGTAGACGGTGCTACTTCTACGGCTTTACTAGGGAATTATTTTTCAGAATTAAATTTGATATATGAAACTTATATACCTGATCGTAAAAAAGAAGGATACGGTCCAACTATAAAAAGTTTTAAAGACTTAATTGATAAAAAAGTAAAAGTAATTTTTACTGTAGATTGTGGTACTCTTTCATTTGAAGCAATAAATTTTGCGAAGGAAAATAATGTAGATGTTATCGTTTTAGATCATCATCAATCTGAAGTAAAATTACCTAATGCATTTTCAATAGTTAATCCAAATCGTTTAGATGATAATTCTAATTTACAATATTTATGTGCAGCGGGGGTTTCTTTTATGTTTTTAGTGTCTCTGAATAGAGAACTAAGAAATAAAAATTGGTTTAAAGAAAATAATTTAAAAGAACCAAATTTAATAGAATATCTTGATTTAGTTTCATTAGGAACAGTGTGTGATGTTGTTCCTTTAGTCGGCTTGAATAGAGCTATTGTAAAACAAGGTTTAAAGGTTTTAAAGTCAAAAAAAAATTTAGGTTTAAAAACTTTATTAGATATTTGTAAAATTGATGCTAATCCTTCAATTTATCACCTAGGATACTTACTTGGACCTAGAATAAATGCTGGTGGAAGAGTGGGTAAATGCTCTCATGGGGCGAATTTATTATTAAATAAAGATCCAAAATATTCTTTCAAACTTGCATCAGAATTAGATCAATTTAATAAAGAACGACAAATGCTAGAAAAAGACCTTTTAAAAAAGATACTAAATGAAACCAAAAACTCATCTGATGACCCTGTTTTAATCCTGAGCGGAAAAAATTGGCATGAGGGAGTTATTGGTATAGTTGCAGCTCGATTAAAAGATAAATTTAATAAACCAGTTATATTAATTTCTTTAGATGGTAATGTTGGAAAAGCATCCGCGAGGTCTATAATTGGTTTTGATATCGGTTCAGTGATCATTGCTGCAACACAAGCAAAAATTTTGTTAAAAGGTGGTGGGCATAAAATGGCAGGAGGTTTTTCAATTCAAACTAAAAACATAAATACCTTCAAAGATTTTGTATATAAAAAATTTAGGGGTGTAAATGAAGATTTAAAGACTGAAAAGCCATTATTGTTTGATAGTATTATTGCTCCTTCAGCGGTAAATTTAGAATTTTATAATAAAGTTGAAATGTTGTCTCCTTTTGGCTCTGGTAATCCGGAACCAAAATTTATTATCGAGGATGTAAAAACAATTAATGGAAAAATCGTAGGTGAAAAACATGTTAAATCAGTTTTAATTGGGAAGGACGGCTCTACTATAAAATCTATTGCCTTTAATGCGGCAGAGAACGATTTAGGAGGCTATCTCTTAAAAAAGAATAATAAATCATTTAATATTGCAGGAAAATTATCCCTAAATGAGTGGAGGGGGCAATCAAATGTAGAGTTTATTATCGATGATATTTCTGTTAATAAGACTTTCAAAAATACGGTCCCATCGTCTATCGGTTAGGACAGTTGGTTTTCATCCAACAAAGAGGGGTTCGATTCCCCTTGGGACCGCCAACAATTTATGAAAAAAATTGCTGTTATAGAACAAATTCATAAAGACGGTTTAGAACTTTTAGAAAAAAATTCAAAATATGAGTATGAATTAATTACTAATGTTTCTGAGGAAAACTTAATCAAAAAACTTCCTGAGTTTGATGGATGCACTTTAAGAGTATCTAAACTAAACGAAAGTATTTTAAAACATTGTCCGAAATTAAAAGTTATTTCTAGACATGGAGTAGGCTATGACAACGTAGATCTTCCTTATATTAAAAAAAAAAATATTTCATTATTGATAACAGCAACTGCTAATGCAGTAGCTGTAGCGGAACATGTAATTTATATGATGTTATCAATATCAAAAAGTATTAATAAATATGATAAAGAAGTCAGATTAGGAAATTTCAAAAAAAATGCATCAAATATTGAAACACTAGAGTTATTCAATAAAGTAATGTTTATTGTGGGATTTGGGAGAATTGGGAAGAGTTTAATAAAAAGATGTTTGGGTTTTGATATGAAGATAAATGTTTATGATCCATTTGTTAGCGCAGAAGTTATTCGAGATTATGGTGGAAATAAAATTGAAAATTTAGAGTCAGGTTTAGAAAATTGTGATTATCTTTCTTTACATATCCCTTTAACAAATAAAACCAAAAATATGATCAATTACGAAAAAATTAAATCAATGAAGAAAAATGCAGTAATTATAAATACATCAAGAGGTGGGATAATAAATGAAATTGATTTAGATAAAGCATTAAAAAACAATATAATATTCGGCGCAGGATTAGATGTTTTTGAAAAAGAACCAATAGATAAAAATAATCCTTTAATTAATAATAAAAAAGTTTTACTCAGCCCTCATTCAGCAACATTTACTAATGAATGTAAATCAAGAATGGCTATTGAAACAACAAAAAATATTATTGATTTTTTTGACAATACATTGGATAAATCAATGATCGTAAAACCATGATAGATTTAAATAGAAAATTAAAAAATTTTGGGCCTCTTGAATTTTTAGTTATAAGTTCATTGGCGTATGTGATAATTATGTTAATTTGGACAGCGTCAACTCGTTCTGCTGTTGTTCAAAAAGCAAATGATATAAAATTTAATCATAAAACAGTTGTTGAATTTATTAATAATGAAGTAAGCGAATGTAGTTCTAATGAAAATGGAAAAACTGCCTGGGGAGAAAACTGTAATTCAACTTGGACTTCGTCAAATATAGTAAAATATATCCTAGATAATTTTAAATTAAATAATCCATATAAGATTGCAAAGCCATTAATTCAAACCTCGCAAGATCCTAGAATTCAGGCAGAGGGTAAAGCTGGTCAATCTACAGACAAGGGGATAATTTTTGTATCTGAAAGCAATTTTGAGTCAGAAGCAGGGTCTGAATGGGTAATTGGAACTTGCGTAAAGTCACCATGTGTAGCGGCTGGTAATAATGAACTTGTTTCTGCTTATCGTTAATTAATTATTTCTAAACCACATTCTTTGGCTGTTTTACTTAAATAATTAAAACCAATTTTAGCATACTCAAATGGATTAGCTTTGGCTGGATCTTGTTCTGCTTCAACTACTAACCATCCTTTATATTTTTTTTTATGTAAAACTTTTAAGAAAGGTTTGTAATCAATGCATCCATCACCAGGAACTGTGAATGCACCATCTAAAAAAGCTTGTCTAAAAGTGCTGTCATTTTTTAAGGATTTTTCCAAAATTTCTTTACGTATATCCTTACAGTGAACATGGATTAATCTCTCACTGAAATCTTCTGCAAGTTTAATTGAGTTTCCTTGAGCAAATAACATATGCCCTGTGTCAATTAACAATTTTACATTATCTTTTGTGCTTTCAATTAATCTTTTTGTTTCTTTTTCCGTTTCAATCACAGTTCCCATGTGGTGATGATAAGCAAGAGGCATTCCTTCATCCATCATCATTTTACTAATTTCATTTATTCTAGAAATTAATAACTTCCATTCTTCCTCTGATAGTTTTGGTCTTTTTGATAATGGCGTCTTAGGGTCTCCTTGTATAGAATTAGTTATTTCTGCGAAAACCATACATGGAGACTCACAATCTTTGAAAAGATTTAATTGTGGGCGCATTAATTTAAATTCATCTCTAGCTGTATTTTTCAAAAGATGTGCGCCATACCACCCAGAACACAATTGTAAATTTTCTTTTTGTAATTTAGGTAGCAGTTCATTAGAATTTTTAGGAAATTTGCCACCTGACTCTATTCCAGTAAAACCAGCTTTGCTAGCCTCTGCTAAACATTGCTCTAAGGTAGTGTCGCCTCCTAGTTCGGGCATGTCATCGTTACTCCATGCTATTGGTGCTATTCCTAATTTTATAGACATAATTTTAATAAAGTACTAAGTTTATATTACAAATAATAAATTTATACAAAAAAATATGATTAATATTGCTCTTTTTGGATTTGGAAGAATTGGTCAAATGCATGCGGAAAATCTTACCAAAAATAAAGAAATAAAGTTATTGTACGTGTATGAAAAAATTGACCAATTAAGCAATAAAGCGAAAAAAATTTATGGATGTAAAATTGAAAAAAATTATAATAAAATCTTTAATGATAAAAACGTAGATATAGTTTTTATCTCCAGTCCTACGAATACTCACATCAAATTTATCGAAGAAGGAATGAAAAGAAAAAAAACAATTTTTTGTGAGAAACCTTTAGATTTAAATATCAACAAAATAATAAAAAGTTTAAGAAAAGTAAAAAAAATTAAACCTAAAATTCAATTAGGATTTAATAGAAGATACGATCCAGGACATTTTTCAATAAAAAAGGACTTAGACAGAAATAAAATTGGAAAGTTAGAAAAAATTATAATTACTAGTAGAGATCCTGCACCACCAGCTATTTCTTATTTAAAATCATCAGGAGGAATTTTTAGAGATATGATGATACACGATTTTGATCTATGCAGATTTTATTTAAGAAATGATGAAATAAATGAAATTCATGCTTTTACCTCGTCATTTGTTCCTTTTTATAAAAAAATTAAAGATCATGAGTTAGCTGTTGTTACAATGAAATCAAAAAAAGGAGTGATTTGTGTAATTACTAATTCAAGACATTGTTCTTTTGGTTACGATCAAAGAGTTGAATTGTTTGGTAAAAAAGGAATGTTAATTTCAGGTAATAAGAAAGAGAATTCTACTGAGTTATTCAATTCAACTCAAACTAATGCTCAAAAACCTTTTTTAAATTTTTTTATTGAGCGTTATAATGATGCATACAACATTCAACTTAAGGAATTAATCTCTCTCCATAAAAATAAAATTAAATCTAGGTCTACTTTTGAAGATGGTTACCTTGCTTTAAAATTAGCAAATGCGGCATATAAATCTTTAAAATTAAAAAAAACAATTAAAGTCTAATACCTATAATAACTTTTAAATATACTGTAGGTTGTATCTAGAAGATTTTTTTTTGTAATTACCTCCATAATTTGTTTTAATGCGCACAAATTAATTAACAACAAGAGGGAAATAATGAAAAAAGTATACTTAACAATTGCTGCTCTTTTAACATGGGCGATGACATCAGTTGCTGCTTTAGCGGTTGATATTATTGTTGTGTCTCACGGGCAAGCTAATGACCCTTTCTGGTCAGTTGCAAAAAATGGTGTAGATAAAGCTTGTAAAGATATGAAAGTATCTTGCAAATATACTGCTCCAGCAACATTCGACATGGTTGAAATGGCAAAACTAATCGATAATGCTGTTTCTCAAAAACCAAAAGGTATCGTAATAACTTTACCAGATGCTGCCGCTTTAGGTAAATCTGTTAAAGCTGCAATATCTGCAGGTATTCCAGTAATATCCATGAACTCTGGTTCAGATGACTACATGAAACTAGGAATTAGTGCTCACGTAGGTCAAACTGAATTTGAAGCAGGAGTAGGTGGCGGACAAAAAATGAAAGCCGCTGGTGGAAAAAAAGCATTATGTGTTAACCACGAAGTTGGTAACGTTGCTTTAGATAGAAGATGTGCTGGTTTCAAAAAAGGTTTTGGAGGTTCTGTAGAAATATTAGGAACATCTAATGACCCAACTGAAATTCAAAAAGCTGTTGCTGCTAAATTAGGTGGTGGATATGACACTATTCTTACTTTGGGAGCTGGTCTAGCAGGTGAAGCTGCTCTTAAAGCATTAGAGTCAGCTGGTAAAGTTGGAAGCATTAAACTTGGAACATTTGATATGTCTCCAGGAATGCTTAAAGCCGCTGCTGCTGGAAAAGTTGAGTTCTTAATCGACCAACAACAGTACTTACAAGGTTACTTACCTATAGCTATCTTTTCTCAATATATGAGATACGGAACTATGCCAGCTGGTGTAGTTATGACAGGACCTGGTTTTGTTACACCTAAAAACGCTAAGAGTGTAATTAAATGGGCTGCTCAAGGTTATAGATAAAAGATATATCAAAAAGGCCTAGTGAATTTTCACTAGGCCTTTTTTTTTAAGTTTTTTAATTATGTCTACAAAGTCAAAAAGTATAAAAACTAAAACTGATTTCAATCAGGACGAAAGACTTAAAAAAGTTTCAAATTTAAAAGTTTTATTAAATAGACCTGAATTAGGGGCTCTAGGAGGAGCAATTTTAGTTTTTATTTTTTTTGGCATTGTTGCTGGTGATACCGGTATGTTTAGCGCCTACGGAATTTTAAATTTTTTAGATGTATCAGCTAATCTCGGAATTATTGCCATCGCTGCGGCAATGTTAATGATTGGTGGAGAATTTGATTTATCAATCGGTTCAATGATTGGTTTTGCAGGAATCTGTATAGCTATTCCAGCTATCTATTGGGGGTGGCCTTTATGGATGAGTATTATATTTGCTTTTTCAATGGCAGTATTAGTTGGTTATTTTAATGGAATACTCGTAGTCAGAACTGGTTTACCATCTTTTATAGTTACGCTTGCAATGTTGTTTATCTTAAGAGGAGCAACTTTAGCATTAACAAGATTAATTACAGGACGTACTCAAGTACCGGGTTTAAGAGTTTTAATTGAAAACGATCCTATAGCATGGATATTTGCAACGGACTCATTTAAATGGGTTTTTACATGGCTAGGTTCAATGAATTTAATTACTTTAAGAACAGATGGTACCCCTTTAGCCACGGGCATTCCTCCATCTGTCATTTGGTTTATAGCATTAGCAATTTTAACTACCTGGATATTAATGAAAACTAGATACGGAAATTGGATATTTGCATCAGGTGGAGATAAAAATGGAGCAAACAATGTAGGTGTACCAGTTGGTAGAGTTAAAATAAGTTTATTTATTGGTACAGCAGTTGCGGCAACGATTTTTGCTACGATACAAGTATTAGATGCTGGATCGGCAGATACTATGCGAGGAACTTTAAAAGAATTAGAGGCCATTGCAGCTGCTGTAGTTGGAGGATGTCTACTTACTGGAGGTTATGGATCAGCTATTGGTGCAGCTTTTGGAGCAATTATTTTTGGAACTGTATCTATGGGTATTTTTTATACAGACGTAGACACAGATTGGTTTAAAGTTTTTTTAGGAGCTATGATGCTTATAGCTGTAATATTCAATAATTATATAAGAAGAAAAGTAACTGAGAGTAAATAATGTCTGACTATTTAGTTCAATTTAATAATATTAGTAAATTTTTTGGAAAAGTAATAGCGCTTAAAGATGTAACAATGAAACTTCGTAAAGGTGAAATTATGTGTTTATTGGGTGATAATGGTGCAGGTAAATCTACCTTAATTAAAACACTTGCTGGTGTTCATAAACCTGATGAGGGAGAAATTATATTTGAAGGTGAAAAAATAGTTTTCGATAGTCCAAAGGATGCTTTAGATATTGGTATTGCAACTGTATACCAAGATTTAGCTTTAGTTCCTTTAATGAGTGTTACTAGAAATTTTTTTATGGGCAGAGAACCTTTAAAAGGACCTCCTTTTTTAAAAACTTTTGATATAGAGAAGGCAAATAAAATCGCTGCGGAAAGAATGGGGCAAATTGGAATTGATGTAAGAGACCCATCACAAGCAGTAGGAACTATGTCTGGTGGAGAAAGACAGTGTCTTGCAATAAGCAGAGCTATTTATTTTGGTGCAAAAGTTTTAGTTCTCGATGAGCCAACTTCAGCATTAGGAGTTCATCAAGCATCTGTAGTATTAAAATATATAGTAAAAGCTGCATCACAAGGTCTAGCCGTGATTTTAATAACACATAACGTACATCATGCTTATCCAGTAGGAAATAGTTTTACAGTACTTAATCGAGGTAAAAGTTTAGGAACATATGAAAAAAAAGATATATCAAGAGAAAAACTTTTAAGTATGATGGCTGGCGGAGAGGAACTTGATAAGTTAGAAGTTGAACTTAAAGAAATGAATAGAATTTCTTCGTAAAAATGCAAATAGGTATAGATTTAGGTGCCACAAAGATTGAGTACGTCCTATTAGACAACCAAAATAAAGAACTAACGAGAAGTAGAGTTCCAACTCCAAAAAATTATAATGAAACTATAATATCAATAATTTCGATTATTAAAGATATCGAAAATAAAAATAAAGAAAATTTAAATGTTGGAATTTGTCATCCAGGTGCGACTGATAAAACAACAGGTTTAATTAAGAATGCTCATAACTCGCAATGGCTAAATGATAAAAACTTAATCAAAGATTTGAAAAATAAAATTAATAATAATATTTATTTAGAAAATGATGCTAATTGTTTTTGTTTGTCTGAAGCTTTTGATGGATCAGCAAGTCATTACGAAACAGTATTTGGTATAATACTTGGTTCTGGTTGTGGAGGCGGATTAGTAATAAACAAGAAAATAATTTCTGGTTCAAATGGGTTGGGAGGTGAATGGAGTTTAAATAAAATGCCTGATTTGGATGTTCCTAATTTAAAATCCGAGAATAAATTAGATTTTTCAAACCGTATAGAAGGCTATCTTTCTGGTAAATCAATAGAAAAGAATTTTAAAATAAAATTTAAAAAAGACTTAACTGCAAAAGATATATTTTCTAAATATAGAAAAAATGACAACGATGCAAAAAACTTTATAAATGATTATAAAGATAAACTTGCAAGATCTTTAATTATAATTATTACTACAATTGACCCAGATGCAATTGTTTTTGGGGGTGGAATCTCTAATGAAATTGATTTTTTAGATGAGGTAAAATTATTAACGTCCAAATTGATTAATGAGCCCAATTTAAAAACAGTATTTCTTAAGCCATTGTATGGTGATGCGAGTGGAGTAAGAGGCGCTGCTTTGTTAGGAAGAGATAACTTTATTTAAGAATTTTTTTGATTTTTTCTTGAGTAAATCTTGAGGGAATTTTACATTTAGTAGATAAGACCTCAGTTTTTTTTGACTTTGCTGATCTCATAATAGATTGAATTATATCTAATACATGCAGTGAAATTTCGCCATTGCACATATGTTCTGAGTTATTTTCTATTGAATAGGCCATTTCAGATAAACCAGCACCTCGATAATTTGCGTTAGTTGGTGACTCGTTTGCTCTAGAGCTTTGGCTTTTTATATTAATTTTACCAAGTTCTAAATTATGTGTTTCGTGCTCTATCCATTTACCTCCTAATTCAAGACAGGTAAATACGGATCCTCCAAACATATTTGGATCGGTTACAATAATTGAACCTTTGTCTCCATATAATTCAATATGATTTCTTTTATGATCCTTAACATCAAAAGATAAAGTCATTTGAATTAATGAATTGTCATGAAATTCTAATGTTGAAACATAGGTAGTATCACATTCAACTTTAAATTTTTTGCCTTTTCTAGGACCAATGCCTATTTCTCTTTCATCGAATACTTTTTTTGATCTACTTGTAACAGACTTAACTGGGCCTAATAGTGTTACCAATGCAGTAATATAGTAGGGTCCCATATCTATAACTGGACCTCCTTCTTCTTCAGCAAACCATGGTTCTGGACTAGGGTGATAGGACTGAACGCCAGGATAAGCAAATATTGCATTACCTAAATTTATTTTTCCGATTAATCCACTTTCAATTAATTCTTTTGACTTTTGGATGCCTGCTCCAAGAACTGTGTCTGGAGCACTTCCCAAATAAAGATTATTTTTTTTTGCCAACTCTAATAGTTTTTTACCGTCATCAAAATTAATACACATTGGTTTTTCACTATAAGAATGTTTACCGGAGTTGAGTGTTTTTTCAGAAACTTCATAGTGAGCTTTAGGTATTGTGAGATTCAGTATAATTTCAATATCTTTATCTTTAAAAATATTGTCTAAACTTACTGACTCAATCCCATATTCTTTTGCACAATTATCTGCTGCTTCATTATTTAAATCAGAACATTTTATAATTTTTATATTATTAAAGTATTCTTGCGCTCTAAAATAGGTTTCCGAAATATGTCCGCAGCCAACTAAACCAACGTTAAAAACTTTATTCATAGTGATTAAACACCTTTTCTTTGTTTTTTCTTTCCTTCAAGATGTTCTTTTAGAGATTTTTTGTTTTCTTCTGTTGTTGGAATTCCAAGAGTAGGGCTTTCCCAGTACGCTGAACCTTCTAACCATTGATATCCATCTGTATGAATTGAAATTACATAAGTTTTTTTTGATTTCTTTGCCCTTTTAAATGCCTCTTCTAATTCAGCAATAGAATTAACATGCTCACCATCTGCTCCCATACTTTTTGCGTGTCCTGAAAAATCTAC
The DNA here is from genome assembly GCA_902572345.1 of uncultured Pelagibacteraceae bacterium. Taxonomy (GTDB): domain Bacteria; phylum Pseudomonadota; class Alphaproteobacteria; order Pelagibacterales; family Pelagibacteraceae; genus Pelagilacustribacter. Next base: position 12,725 of record CACGEW010000010.1, read on the forward strand.
AGGTACTAAATTAGTAGTCTTTGAACTTTTGAGTAAGCAATTAAATTCTTTGCCACCTTTGTATAATTGCAATCTATTAATCACAGCGTGACCACCATTGTCACAAACTATTAATATTATTTTATTGTCTGTTATGACAGAGCTGTAAATGTCTGAATTATAAAGCAAATAAGATCCATCACCGACAAATGAAACTACTTCCTTATCTGGATTAGCCATTTTAATACCAAGTGCTCCAGAAATTTCGTAACTCATACAACTAAAACCCCATTCAGTTTCATGTGTATTTAGTTCTCTAGGTTTCCAAACCTGTATTACTTCACCAACCAACCCTCCAGCTGCTGTCACTGCTATATCGGTAGGATCTGAATTTCTGTAACATGCTCCAATAACTTGAGCATAACTTGGAAGTTTTTGGTTAGTTGGTCCACTTTCTTTATCAACATACGCTTCCCAGTCTTTCAATTCTTTTCTAGATTTTTTATACCAATTGTCATCAGCTTTCCAACTTCCTAATGCTTGAGATAATTCCATTAAAGAGACTTTGGCGTCTCCAACAATTGCTTGTGCCATGTGTTTATTAGCATCAAATCGTGCAGCATTTATAGAAACTAATTTAAAATTAGGATTTTCAAAATTTGCCCAAGAGCCTGTAGTAAAATCTGCAAGTTTAGTTCCAATAGCAATCGCTGTATCAGTTTCTTTACTTAAATTGTTTGCAGCTTTTCCACCTAAACCACCAATAGTTCCTAAATAATGAGTATGATCTTTTTTCATTGATGAATATCCCATCACAGTTTGAGTTACAGGAATGTTATGTTTTTTTGCAAAATTACTTAATTCATCTGTTGCATCTGAATAAAAAACTCCTCCACCAGCAATAATAATTGGTTTTTTAGATTTTTTTATTAACTCAGCTGCTTCTTTAATTTGAAAATCATCTGGTTTAGGTCTTCTAATCGTATGAATTCTTTCTTTAAAGAATTCCTCTGGATAATCATAAACTTCACCTTGAACATCTTGACTTAATGAAATACATGCGGGACCACAATCTGCTGGATCTAACATAATTTGAATTGCTTGTTGTAGACTTGAAATGATTTGTTCTGGTCTAGTAATTCTATCAAAATATCTAACAACAGGTTTAAACCCATCATTCTGAGTTATCCCTGGATTATTAAAGTGTTCAACTTGTTGTAATACTGGGTCTGGCATTCTATTTGCAAATGTATCACCAGGTAAAAAAAGTATTGGAAGTCTATTACTCATCGCTACGGCTGCTGCAGTAATCATATTTGTTGATCCTGGACCTACGGAAGAGGTTGCCACAAAAATTTGTTTACGCCTCTTAGCTCTTGAATACGCTATTCCTGTTAAAGCCATGTTTTGTTCATGGTGACCTCGCCATGTAGGAAGTTCTTTTTGGTTTTCCTGAAGTGCTTGGCCTAAACAGGCAACATTGCCATGACCAAAAATTCCAAACACGCCTGGAAATAAAGGCACTTTTTTTCCATCTATAAGAGTTTTCTGAGCGATTAAGAATTTAACTAAAGCGTGAGCACAAGTAAGTTGAATGTTTTTCATAAATTCAATATAAACTATTTAATTAATATTCTTTATTCAACAATAATATATGTACGATAAATACGGACAGTTCATAGATGGTAAGTGGCAAAAGTCTGCTAGTGGTGAAACTTATGATGTTATTAATCCAGCAACAGAAGAAGTAATAGGAAAGGCATCAAAAGCAAATAGTTCAGACGTACAAAAAGCTCTTAAATCAGCTGAAAAAGGTTTGCAAATTTGGAAAAATACTTCACCTTGGGAGAGATCTAAAATTATTAGAAAGATCTCAGATTTAATCAAAAAAAGAGTTGATGTTTTATCAAAATGGTTGACGCTTGAAGTTGGAAAACCAATAACGGAAGGTCCAGGAGAAATAGGTGGTGCAGCAGATATTTTTGAATGGAATTCTGAGGAAACTAAAAGAATATTTGGAGAGATAAATCAAAGTCGATTTCCAAATACCCAAATTCACGTTATGTATCAGCCAGTTGGCGTTGTTGCAGCTTTAGTTCCGTGGAATTTTCCAGTTATCCTAGCCTCTAGAAAAATTTCAACTGCCTTAGCAGCAGGTTGTTCAGTTATAGTAAAACCAGATGTAATTACACCAGGCAGTGTTATGGAAATAGTTGATATTTGTAGGGAAGCAGGAGTACCTCCAGGAGTAGTAAATTTATTATCTGGTGATCCAGCTGGAATTTCTGAAGAATTAATTAAGTCAGATATTATTAAAAAGATTTCTATTACTGGATCAACACGAGTTGGTAAATTAATTCTCAAACAAGCTGCGGACAAAGTTCAAAGGGTAACGATGGAATTAAGTGGTCACTCACCATTCATAGTTTTTGATGATGTTGATTTAAATAAAGTTACAGACATGGCAATAACTTCAAAATTTAGGAATAATGGGCAAGTATGTATTTCACCTAATAGATTTTATATACACGAAAAGAAAAAAGATGAGTTTGCAAATTTAATGGTCGAAAAAACAAAAAAACTAAAAATTGGGAATGGTATGGATAAAGATACGTTACTAGGTCCTTTGTGTACTAAACAAAGGTTAGAAGGAGTTGAAAAATTAGTAGAAACTACAAAAAAAGAAGGTGGTAAAGTTTTGCTTGGAGGAAAAAGAGCTGCAAACTTTAATAAAGGATATTTCTACGAACCAACAATATTTGATAATGTAAAAGATAATTTTACTATTATGAAAGAAGAGCCATTTGGCCCGATAGTTCCTATTTTAACTTTTAAAGATTTTAATGAAGTAATGGACAGAGCAAACAACAATGATCTAGGTTTATGTAGTTATGTATACACAACTGATTTAAAAAAAGCTAATAAAGCATCTGAACTACTAGAGTCTGGTTGTGTCGCAGTAAATACTCCTGTTGTAGCTGTAGCAGAAGCACCTTTTGGTGGAATTAAACAAACTGGGTATGGAAGAGAAGGTGGCTCAATGGCAATTAAAGATTATTTAAATATAAAATATACTCATTTCGGAATCTCATACGAATGAGAAAAAATAAACTTAAAGAACTTTTCAAAGCAGGTAAGCCAATTATAAATAGTTGGTTAGCAGTTCCAAGTTCTTTTTCAGCTGAAGTAATGGCTAATCAAGGATGGGACTCTTTAACAATAGATATGCAGCATGGTCTTATAGATTATCAGAATGCAGTAAATATGTTGCAAGCAATTTCAACGACCGAAACTACTCCAATTGCAAGAGTTAATTGGAATGAACCTGGCCAAATAATGAAAATTTTAGATGCTGGATGCTATGGAATTATTTGTCCAATGGTAAGCAATAGAAAAGAAGCAGAAAATTTTATTCAAGCTTGCCAATATCCACCAAATGGTTTTAGAAGTTTTGGTCCAATAAGAGCTTCAATTTATGGTGGTGGTGACTATGCAAAACATGCTGATCAAGAAATATTAAAATTAGCCATGATAGAAACTAAAGAAGCTCTAGAAAAACTTGACGAAATTTTAGACACGCCAAACTTAGACGGTATTTATATTGGACCAGCAGATTTAAGTTTATCCGTGGGCGAAGAACCAGGATTTGATAAACCAGAAAATACAAAAGCTTATAAAGAAATCTTAAGAATTCTTGAAGCAGCAAAAAAAAGAAATTTGCTCGCTGGATTGCACAACGGAACTGCAGAATATGCACAAAAAATGATTGGCAAAGGATTTAATCTAGTGACTGTTGGTTCTGATAGTAGGTATATTGGATCGGGTGCTAAATCTGATTTAGAAAAATTAAAAGGTATTAAGGGATCTAAATCTAAAGGATATTAATAATTGATTTATTATGTTTATATGCTCAAATCTAAGGGCATTAAGCCTGTAACATATGTAGGTTATACAAATAATTTAACAAAAAGAATCAGCTTACATAATTCTGGGAAGGGAGCAAAATTCACCAGAGGACGTATATGGAGGCTAATTTATAAAGAAAAATATAAAACAAAAAAAGAAGCAATTTCTAGAGAATATTATATAAAGAAAAATCGATCATTTAGATTTTTTTTAAAAAATAAATACAAATGAAAATTTCAATTTTATTACCTTATAAAGAAAATTTTTCACCAACCTATCCAGGCGCTGTTTCTATTTTCTTAAGCTCAGTAATTAAAAAAAGTAAATTCAAAAAATTTATAACTGTCTATGGAAGTACAGATTACAAAAAGAAATATAATATAAAATATAAAAATATAGTTATTTCAAAAAAAATTTTAGGTTTAGGTAGCCAAACTTCTAAATATATTAATGAATTTATTAAATTAGAAAATAAAAAACCTTCAGATATCGTCGAAGTCCATAATCGACCATTATATATACAACTATTGCCACTCAATAATACAAAAAAGGTTTTATATTTTCATAATGATCCCTTGAGTATGAACGGTTCAAAGACTTTAAATGAAAGGGTCAATTTACTAAATATTTGTTCAAAAATTGTTTTTAATAGTGAGTGGTCTAAAAATAGATTTTTAACTGAACTAGATGATATTTACGTTAAATCATTAAAGTTAATAGTAATTCGTCAAAGTGCTGATAAACAAAAAGTCAATTTAAACGATAAAGAAAAAATTATTACTTTTGTTGGCAAATTAAATAAAGCAAAGGGATACGATATATTTGGTTCAGCAATTATAGATGTCCTGGATCAATTTAAAGATTGGAAAGCTATAGTAATTGGAGATGAGGAAAGGGAAAAACTAATTTTCAATCATAAAAGATTGCATATTCTTGGATTTAAAAATCATAGAGAAGTAATAGAAATTTTTAAAAAAACTAATATTTCAGTTGTATGCTCTAGGTGGGAGGAGCCTTTTGGTAGAACAAGTTTAGAGTCAGCTAGCTGTGGTTGTGCTGTGATAATCACTAATAGAGGGGGATTGCCGGAAACAATAACAAATGCTGTAATTTTAAATAATTTATCTAAAACTAGTGTATATAATTCTATCTCCGCACTTATAAGAAATAAAAAAAATCGAGAAGAGTTGCAAAGATTATCAATTAGTAACTTTAATCTTACTCATACTAATGCATCTATTCAAATAGATGATTATAGAAATGAAATTTTAGACTCATACAAATTAAAAAATATCTCTTTGAAGAAAAAATTAAAAATTTTACATGTAACAAATTTTAATGAGAGGCATAATGGTAGACTTTTTTATAATACAGGAAAACGAATAAATAATGGTTTTGTAAGATTAAATCATAGTGTTTTAGAATTTAGTGATAGAGACATCGTAAGTTATTATAGAAAAATTAATGACTTAAATGGATCGAAAAGACTAAATAGAAAATTTATCGAAGTAATAAGTAATTATTTACCTGATATAATAGTTTTGGGTCACGCTGATTTGATAAAAAGAGAGACTGTACTATTTATTAAAAAAACTTATCCTAACATAAAATTTTGCCAATGGTTTCTTGACCGGATGGATACAAAATGGATAAAAAATTTATCAAGATTTAGAGATAAATACGATTTGATGGATGCAAATTTTTGTACTAGTGATCCTAAAAGTCTAAAATTTAAAAAAGAGAAACCAATATATTATTTACCAAATCCAGTAGATGAGTCTTTTGAAAAATTAAAAAATTATCAGAACAAATATCTGAATAAAGATGTATTTTTTGCAATGAGCCATGGTGTTCATAGAGGTGTTTTGAAAAGGGGAAAATTCGATGAAAGAGAAAATTTGATTGAAAAACTAAAGTTATTAACACCAAATATAAAATATGACCTATATGGAATGAGCAACAATCAACCTATATGGGCAGATAACTTCATAAATAAAATATCAAAATCGAAAATGGGACTAAATTTAAGTCAAGGTAAGCCTGTCAAATATTACAGTAGTGATAGATTCGCTCAAATGATTGGTAATGGGCTTTTGGTTTTTATTGATAAAAAAACAAAATTTTCTGATTTTTTAAACAGGAATGAAATCGTTACGTACGACTCATTAAGAGATTTATCAAAAAAAATTATTAAATATAATAAAAATGATCAGTTAAGAAAAAAAATTGCAAAAAAAGGAAGAGATAAGTACTTTAAATATTTTAATTCTACTATAATTTCTCAGTATATTTTAGACAAAACTTTTAATTTTAAAAAAAGAAAATATTTTTGGGAAAAAAAAATTAAATAATGTTTTCAGTAATAATACCCACTTTTAATAATCTAAATTATTTAAAAATATGTTTGGATAGTCTAGAAAAAAATTCTATTTACGATCATGAAATAATAGTTCATGTAAACGAGGGGATAGATGGGACAGTTGAATTTCTAAAACAAAAAAAATATAAATTCACTTATAGCAAAAATAATGCGGGTGTCTGTGTTGCATTTAATGAGGCGGTTAAGAAATCATCAAATGATTATATAGTTTTAGGACATGATGATATGTATTTCTGCCCTGACTGGGATAAAATTTTCTATGAAGAATTAAAAAAAATAAAAGATAATTTTTTTTTTATTTCAGGTACTATGGTTCAACCTTTTGAATCATATATAAACTTAAATTGTGGAAAAAACTATTTAGAATTTAATGAGAACAAATTATTAAAAGAACTACCAAAAATTGAATTTAAAGATTTTCAAGGTACACATTGGCAACCATCTTTAGTTTCAAAAAAAGCTTGGAATCAAGTAGGGGGATTTAGTGAAGAATTTAGTCCAGGACTAGGTTCTGACCCTGATTTTAATTTTAAACTTTGGAATAAAGGATGTAGAATTTTTAAAGGCTTAGGAAAGTGCAGAGTTTATCATTTTTCTTCTCAATCTTTAAGAAAAAAGGCTTGGAATGATGGAGCAAAAATCTTTTTGCAAAAATGGGGTATAACAATAAAATTTTTTAAACGATTTTATTTACGATCAAATCTTGTATATAAGGGTAAATTAAACGAACCAAATAAAAATATAGAATTTTTTTTAGGTTTACTTTTATGCAAACTAAAATATTTTTATTTAAAATTATTTAATTAAATATGAAAATTTATTACGGTAAAGCAGTATACGATAATAAGGAAATTTTTGCTGCGTCTAAGGTTTTAAAAAATAAATCTCTTACATTAATTGATGGTCCCTCAGTTAAAGAACTTGAAAAGAAAATTGCAAAACTTTTTGGAAAAAAATTTGGATTAATGGTCAACTCTGGATCATCTGCAAATCTTTTAGGTTTATCATCCTTAAATCTTCCAAAAAACTCTGAAGTAATAACTCCTACCTTAACTTTTTCAACTACTGTTTCACCAATTGTTCAAGCTGGATTAATTCCAAAATTTATTGATGTTGAAAAATTGTCTTTCGTTTCAAAAATTGATCAAATTAAGAAAGCTATTACAAAAAAAACATCAGCGATAATGATACCCAATCTATTAGGTAACGTGCCTGATTGGCGTCAAATCTATAAAATAGCTAAAAAACATAACTTAAAAGTAATTGAGGACTCTGCTGATACTATTGGGTACTCTTTTAAAGGTAAAAATTTTGGATCCTGTTCAGATATTGTAACTAATAGTATGTATGCATCACATATAATAACTGGTGCCGGATTTGGAGGAATAGTATGTTTTAATAACAAAAAACACTATGAAAAGGCTAAATTATTAAGAGGATGGGGTAGGTCTTCAGCAATTTTTAATGAATCTGAGGGTATAAAAAAAAGATTTTCTACAAAGGTAGATGGCATACCTTATGATGGTAAATATATATTTTCAGCTTTAGGATATAATTTTCTTCCATCAGAAATATCCGCTGCTTTTGCTTTGGAGCAATTAAAAAAATTAAAAACAAATATTAATCTAAGATGTAAAAATTTCGAGTATTTAAAAAAATTTTTTAGCAAATACGATCATTTATTTTATTTACCACATCAAGAAAATTTTTTAAAAACCGGTTGGCTGGCTTATCCAGTTATAATTAAAGAAAATTCTAAAATTAAAAGGAGAGATTTACAAATTTTTTTAGAAAAAAAAGGCATACAGACACGAACAATATTTACTGGAAATATTTTGAGACAGCCAATAATGAAGAATATAAATTATAAAAAAATTAAAAATTCAGAAAAAAACGCAAACTTTGTAATGGAAAATGGGATGCTTATCGGTTGCCATCATGGTTTACAAAAGAAAGAATTAGACTTTATTATTGATACTTTTAAAAAGTTTATTTCTAAGTTATAAATTTATTCTTTTATAAGAGGGTTTATTTAAGATTGAATTTAAAAGCCCTTTAAATCTCATTTGATATTTTCTTCTTTTATTCTTTGATCTAAATATTTTATAAATTAATATTCTAGCACATATTTTTAATATTATTGGTATAAAATAAATATATGCGAGTATACTAATTTTATTTTTTTTAAAGTGGTAAAATTTTGACCACATATAATGCCATCCATAAAAGTTTTGAAGTGTATAAATATTTTTATCATCTAATTTAACTACACCTTTTTTAACTCCTTTTGGGTGAAAAACTTTAACTTCATTCAGTTGATAAATTTTATATTTTTTTTTGACTAATCTTGCACACAAATCATTTTCTTCAAAAAATAAAAAAATTTTTTCATCAAATCCGTTAATCTCATCAAAAGCTTTTGTGTCAAAAAAAATAGCCGATCCACTTATTGCATTTATTTGTCCTATTTTTTTTTTTATATCTGATTGATTATGGCTTTTCTCACTTACATTAATAAATCTTGGCCCGATAGCGCCAAATTTCAATTCAGTATTAATTACATCCTCAAACTTTTCAAAAAATAAACTATTTACGCCTTGAACATCTGGGCTGAAAGCAAAAAAATATTTTGAATTAATTTCCTTTCTTCCTTTATTAATTGCAGATCCATAACCGTTATTCTCTGTCTCTAATATTTTAATATTATCTTTCTTAATTATCTTTTTAAATAAATCTCCATTACCAGAATTATCAACGATTATAATATTATATTTTTTTGGTATATTTTTTATAAAATTTAATGTTTTTTCTGTGCTTTTATAATTTACTATAATAATCGAAAGATCTGTCATATTTTAAATAATATTTTTAATAGCTCAATGCTATTTGTTAATTAGCTTATTTAAAGCATTATTTTTAAACAAATCAGCTTCTTTAATATATCGTCTCACCATATCTACAGATTTATGACCAGTCATAGCCATAATGTTTCTTTCACTTGCGCCTAATTCTGCAGTAGTTGTTGCAAAACCTGATCTCAAGCTATGTCCAGCATATTTTTTATCGTCCAACCCAGCGTTTGAAGCATGTTTTTTAATAATCAGTGCCACGTTTTTATCAGATATAGGAAAAATTAAATTGTCCTTGTTCTCGAACATCCAGTTCTTCAAATGTTCGACGGGACAATATTCAATATATTTAAAAGAGGGGATGGCTTTAATCATTCCTTCTCCTGATTGATCTGATTTTGATTTTTTTACAAATATTTTTACACCTTCTTTAACAAATTCAACATCATCTCTCGTAATAGCTACAAGTTCTGATCTTCTAAATCCTCCTGAGAAACCTACTAAAATTAAAGATTTGTCTCTTAATTTTTTAAATTCACTCGCTTCAGAGTCGTTTATTACTTTAATGATTTGTTTTAAATCATTGAATAATAATGGTTTTTTTGCTTTTTGATGAATGCCTATTTGTCTTTTGATGCCTAATAAATTTTCAACGATTATTGGATGTTTGGTATCTAAATAATGTCCTTTGTATCTGTGCATGACATTTATAGAGGCTAAACGTCTTTTTAAAGTGCTGTATTTAGATTGTTTCGATAAGTGCGTCAGATAAAGGGAGACTATTTTTGGATCTGTAGGCATACTTTTCATTTCATGTTTTGAGCAAAATAATACAAAATCATTAAAATCAGATTTATATGCTCGAATAGTATTTTTAGCTTTTGAAAGCTTTAGATTGTCTAAAGTTTCAATTTCAAGTTTTTTAATATCAGTTGTTAAATCATTCATAATTTCCGATAACCATTAATTATCGGAAATAATATATTAAGTGATTTTAGATGTCAATACGTATAATTTGAAAGCTAATGATTAAATTTGTTCTTCCAATAATAGTATTTATAGCTGCGGTTTACGGAATTTCGTACTTCTGGACTAATTCAAGTTCAAAAGGTAAAAAAATGATAGCTTTAGGCTTAATAATAGCCCTTATAATAGGCATATCTCTAACAATTTACCTAATTTTTGACTAATGAAGCTAGCTGGTACTAAATTTCAGCTGAAAGTATGGGCTTATTTGAGGAAAATACCTCGTGGAAGCGTTAAAACCTACTCTCAGGTAGCAAAAGCCATTGGAAAACCCCTAGCAGTACGTGCTGTGGCCAGTGCTATAGGAAAAAACCCTTATGCGCCCAAAATTCCTTGCCATAGAGTTATAAGATCTGATGGATCACTTGGAGGCTATTCAGGCAAAGGAGGCGTAAAAACAAAGAGATTTTTACTAAAAAAAGAGGGTATAAGGCTCTAGAATTGTTATTTGACGGGCGATCGGGTCTATTAGCCCCTATTTCACTGTATTTTTTACTCACACACCAGTCAGTTGTACTCTAAAATCAATGATTGCAAAAAAAACACCGTCTAAGGCCGTTTAAACGCTATATTCAGTACACGCAATGCTTGTAGAATCGTTAATTATTGCCGCTTTTAGAGAAGTCTAAAACACGCTATTTTGCTGAATTTTAGCTTTACAATCTTTAATTTTTAAGAGTTGGTCTTGTAAAAACTTGATTTTTAGCACCTCTTTGGACTTATTTATTACTTTTTAAAGCTTAAATAAGCTTTATTCTTCAATGTTTATTTACTTTTTTTGTTATATATATAAATAATACTTACCTATTACTTCATTAATTACTTTAATTATATTATGTAAGTCACTGTATTTATTGAAAATATTTAAGGCTTAAATAAACAACAATTGGGATAGTAATAAATGACATAACAGTGGACGTCACGATAATACTTGCTACGCTGTCTACCACCTTTCTCTCTGAATACATTGAGCCCACCAAATAAGTTAAAACCGCACTTGGCATACATGATTGAATTAGAAGAACACCTGCAGCAAAACCGTTTAAATTAAGAAATTTAATTAATCCAAATCCTATTAAAGGACCGATAATAACTCTAACCGCTCCTAGAATTGATGCATGAGTCCAAGACACTACTTTTAATCTTGATAAAGCAATACCTAAAGACATTAAAACTAAAAATATTGTAGCGTATGTGAGCAAAAATGTAGTGTTTTCTAAATATCCAGGAACATCCCATTCAAAATATAAAAATATGACTGAAACAATTATTCCGTAAATTGGCATATTCTTAATTAATATTTCAAATGAAAAGCTTTTTTTGGCTAATAAAACTCCGAGTGTAAAGTGAAGAAGAATAATTACTGATGCAATAGCAGATGCGACCCCTAGCCCAGCTGTTCCATAAGCAAATAAACAAATAGGAATACCCATATTTCCAGTGTTGGGTAAAATTAATGGTGGTAATTCACTAATAAAATCTTTTTTAAGTAATAAAAGAAATATAATACCTACAATTGAAAAACCTCCAATTATAATAAGTGCATAAATAAAATATTCAGTAAAAACACTTAAGGTTACCCCAGTGGTTGTTATCGTATAAAAAATCATTGCAGGTGTACCAACGTTACCGGCAAATGTAGTTATAAAATCTGTGCTAATTTCTGGATTTTTTCTTCCAAGATAATAACCTACCCCAATAACAAAAAAAACAGGGGCAATAACATCGATGAGTTTTAAGTAGAGCTCCATTAAGCTCTTACATCAGATTTCCTTGGTTTTCTCAACTTATTTTTGAAATTTATAGCTTCTTCAAATTCCATCAAACGTTTATGGATTGATCTAAGCTCTGTTATTCTAGTCCAATTTTGTAAGAAAAGAGAGAAACTACTTTGGACTTCTCTAAAAGCACTGGATGTTTGGATTAAAACACCTAACGTCATAGCACCAGTGAACAAACCTGGACCCATTAACAAATAAGGTACAATAATCATAGTTTGGTTATACATTATTAACCAAAGATCAAAATATCCATAGTGTAGAAAAAGCCTATGATAATTGAATTTTATGCCTGTAAATAATTGTAAAATAGATGGAGCTTGAGCATAATTTTTTCTATCATCCTCACCGTAAACTAACTCTTTTCTAAAAGCAGCTTCAACTTTTTGATTATTATATTCAAGTCCAGGCAGTTTTATTCCAACTATCCAGCTGATTATTAAACCACCTAAACTAGCTACTAATGATACCCATACTAATGATCCTGAAATATCTTTAAAAAAAGGAATTACAACATTAGATGAAAGACCCCAAAGAATTGGAAGAAAAGCAATAAGAAGCATAATTGCTCTCACTATTTGTAAACCTAAACTTTCTACGATTTTAGCAAAATTCATCGCATCCTCTTGTATACGTTGAGAGGCCCCTTCTACTTTTGCATCAACAGCACGCCAATAAGGCATATAAGAAAAAGTCATAGCTTCTCTCCATCTAAAAGCCCATAACCTAGTAAAGTAATTTGTAATCGTATAAATGATTACATACGGTATAGCCAATTTCATAAATAAAGCTATACCATCATAAAATTCTGATAATTCTCTCTCAGGTGCCTTTTGTAAAAGATCGTAAAAACCCTTGTACCATTCATTAATTTTTACATCGATATATGTTTGAGCTAGAAGAGATAAAATTATAAAAGCAAAACCACCCCAAGACCAAAGTAACCACTTACTTTCAGTAAAATAACTACGCCACATAATTAGCTCTTAAGAAAATTGTCTGCATAAGATTTGATAACAAATTCTTTCTTCTTGGGTTCAATTACTTTGTACATAATGTTGTTTTTTTTTGCATAATCAACAGCTTTTTCCTTGGTAGGAAATTTAAGAATTACTTCTTCTAAAGTATCTGATGACGTTTCCCAACCCATTAATGGGTTGATTGATGGGTCTTTTGTTTCAAATTTTAAAACCCATTTTTTTAATTTTCCCCTACCCGATTGCATTGCGGTTTTAGTAGGAATGTAGATTTTTGCTTTTTTCATATTTTTAATGGTCGGGGCGGCAGGATTTGAACCTGCGACCCTCTGGTCCCAAACCAGATGCGCTACCAGGCTGCGCTACGCCCCGATCGACTGTTTTTATAGGTTAATTATGCCTTTTTGGCAATTGAAAGATAGTCTCTATAGAAGTAAATAGTACCTATGATCCAACATATAACTAAACCATTTAGAGATTTTTTTAAATTAGAAGCATCCTCTGGAATTATGCTTTTGATAGCTGCGGTATTAGCATTAATTATAAGTAACGGTTCATATAGTGATCAATATTTTTCAATTTTAAAAAAATACATAACACTAGGAACAGATAGTTTTGGACTTAAATTAAGTGTTTTGCATTGGATCAACGACGTCTTAATGGCAATATTCTTTTTTTTCGTCTCTCTTGAAATAAAAAGAGAATTTATACAAGGTGAATTATCAAATCCTAAACAGGCTTTATTACCAATTATAGGAGCTGTAGGAGGAATGGTAGTGCCTGCCCTATTTTACATATTTATTAATTACTCAGATAGCACCACATTAAATGGATGGGCTATTCCATCAGCAACAGATATTGCTTTTTCTTTAGGTGTATTATCATTATTAGGTAAAAGAGTTCCTATTTCATTAAAAGTTTTTTTAACAGCGTTAGCAATTATAGATGATTTAGGTGCTATTGTAATTATAGCTTTCTTCTATTCTGGAAATATACAGTCTACTTATTTAATTTTAATGTTATTATCAGTAATAGTTTTAATTGGATTAAATAAATTCAAAATAAACAATTTTTTACCGTATTTAATTGTTGGAATTTTTTTATGGGACTTTACACACCAGTCTGGTATTCATGCAACGATTGCAGGTGTTCTTTTAGCTTTAACAATTCCCCACAACACCAAAAATCATAAAAATTCTTTATTGTTGAAATTAGAACATGGTCTTTCACCTTATGTAGCTTTTGGAATAATGCCAATATTTGCATTTGCAAATGCTGGTGTTTCGCTTGAAGGTTTAACTTTTGCAACTCTTTTAAATCCAGTACCGCTAGGAATTGTTTTGGGATTATTTTTTGGAAAACAAATTGGAGTTTTTGTTTTATCTTATTTATCAGTAAAATTAAAAATTGCAGACAAACCTAATAATTCAACTTGGCCAGCATTCTACGCAGTTTCAATTTTAACTGGGATAGGTTTTACAATGAGTTTATTTGTTGGAAATTTAGCATTTGCTAACGATATGCAATATATTGATGGAGTGAAAATTGGCGTACTCGCAGGTTCACTACTCTCAACCGTTTTTGGTTATGTGCTATTGTTACTATTTTCAAAAAAATGATAACTAATGAAATAATTAAATTTGCCTCAAACACTTCTAATGTTGGATTAACAAATAAATATACTTTTAAATGTATAAAAAAAAATTCAATGTGTGGTGATATAATTAAAATTGAACTTATTTCAAAAAATTCTAAAATAAATTCAATGAAGTATGAAACTGAGTCATGTATATTGTGTGAAGCTTCTGCAAGTCTTCTATCAAAAAAAATAAAAAATCTTTCAATAAGAATTATAAAAGAAGATTTAAATAAGCTCAAAAAAATATCTTTAGATAATTTAAATTTTATTTTTCCTAAAAAATTTAAGGAATTTAGATATTTAATTAACAAAAACAACTCTAATAGGTTAAATTGTGTTTATTTGCCTATTGACGCCGTGTTAAAAGCTTTAAAATGATAAAAAAGATACTTATTATAATTTTTATAATGTTTAATTTTTTTGAAAAAGCAAATTCAGCTTATGATAAATTAGTTTATGAATTTAATTTTGATGGAATTGAGGGTGAGAAAATAAGACTAAAAAATTATAAAGATAAAGTAATTGTTGTGGTTAATGTAGCTTCTAGATGTGGTTTTACTAATCAATATGAGGATTTACAAACTTTGTGGTCCAACTATAAAGATAAAAATTTAGTTATTATTGGAGTGCCTACAAATAACTTTAAACAAGAACCAGGGTCAAATAAGGAGATCAAGGATTTTTGTGAAACAAATTTCAACATAAATTTTCCACTAACTGAGAAAATCGACGTAATTGGTAAGAATGCTCACCCTTTTTTTAAATGGGCAAAAAAAAACCATGGCAAAAATGCAATACCTAAATGGAATTTTCATAAAATAATAATTGGTAAAGATGGAAAAGTAGCAGATACTTTCTCATCAATTACAAAACCAAATTCAAAAAGATTTATTAATTTAATTGAGAGAGAAATTAGAAATTAATACTTAAACCATCGTAGGCTGGAATAATATTCTTAGGTAATTTCTTTTTTAAAACAAAATAATCAAGATCTATATGCAAATTGGTCAGAATTGTTTTTTTTGGTTTAACTTGATTAATAAATTTCATAGCATCATCAAAATTAAAATGTGACGGATGTTTATGAATTCTTAAACAATCAATTATCAAATAATCTAGATTAATTAATTTTTTTGAAATTTTTTTACTAATTTTATTACAATCGCTTATATAGGCTATATTATCGAACAAATAACCTGTAGCTTTTATTAAACCATGTGTGACCTCAAGAGGTTCAATTGATAATTGAAATTTATTTTTTGTTATCTTAAATTTTTTACTTACTACATTAGCTTTCATAATCGGCTTGTATCCATGTTTAGGAGTAAAACAAAATTTATACGTTTTTTTTATTTCTTTTACTGTTCTTTTGCTACCGTATACTGGGATCTTTTTTTTATTTTTCCAAAAAAAAGGTCTCATTTCAAATATTCCAGTGGTCTGGTCTGCATGTTCATGTGTATATATTATTGCGTCTAAAGAATTGATTTTATTTTTTAAAAATTGACTTTTAATATCAGGAGATGTGTCAATTAAAATTGACAAATTCCCTTTTTGTATATGCGCACAACATCTGGTTCTTAAATTTTTGGAATTTTTTTTTAATTTTGCAGAAAAATTGGTAATCCAAGGTGAACCTAATGAACTTCCACATCCTAATATTGTAAATTTATTTTTCAATTTAATTTACCAAACAATTTAAAAAAATTTTCAGATGTAATAGAAGAAAAATCATCGAAAGAGACACCTTTTAGTTTAGATAGGAATTTTACTGTGTGAATAATATAGCTTGGTTC
Organism: uncultured Pelagibacteraceae bacterium; assembly: GCA_902572345.1. Taxonomy (GTDB): domain Bacteria; phylum Pseudomonadota; class Alphaproteobacteria; order Pelagibacterales; family Pelagibacteraceae; genus Pelagilacustribacter. The sequence continues at coordinate 29,055 of CACGEW010000010.1, forward strand.
ATTAGGTTTTCCTCTTAGAGGAACAGGCGCAAGGTAAGGTGAGTCTGTTTCAACCAATATTTTATCATTTGGGATTTTTTTAAAAGTCATAGCTAGATCATAAGATTTTTTAAAAGTTACTACACCGCTAGCAGATATATATGCATTTAAGTCTAATAATTTAAATGCAAACTCTTTCGATCCTGTAAAACAATGTATTAAAATTTTAAAATCTTTTTCAGCTTTCTTTCTTTTAAGTATTTCTAAAGTTTCGATTTCAGCGTTTCTTGTGTGAACAATAAGAGGTAAATTTGTAATTTGAGCAGCATTTATGTGTTCTTCAAAACATTTTAATTGATCTTTTTTTTCAGAGTGATTGTAGAAAAAATCTAAGCCCGTCTCGCCAATGCCAATAATTTTTTTGTTCTGGTTTATTTTTTTAATAATTTTATCAGAGTCAGTTGATAAATGATTTTTTGCTTCATGTGGATGAATTCCATATGTTCCATAAACACAATTAAATTCTAAAATTATTTTTAGTATTTCAGTAAAACTATTGTCTTTAGTAGATATGGTTAATAAATATTTTACTCCATCATTGTTTGCTCTATCTATAGTTTCTTTTAAAGATAGAGACATTGGCTCATAATTTAAATGGCAGTGTGAATCAATTATCATCTTCAATTTTTGTAAATAATATATTTAAATCTTTCAATTCTTTATTTTGGTTAAAAATTTCTAAATTATTTACCATATCTAATTTAATATTATCGAGAGAGATATTCATTGTATTTAGCACTTTTTTTGTGGCGTCGGGAATGATTGGATTTAGCAAAATTGAAATATTTTTAATTTGATCAGATATTGTAAATATTATTTCATTCATTCGTATCGGGTCATTTTTCTTTACTGACCAAGGTTCACTATCATTAAAATATTTGTTTGCTTCAAAAGAAAAGCCAACTACCATTTTTATGTATTCATTTAAATTTTGATTGTTCATTAAATCTATGAGATTGGGTAATTTTTCTTTTAAACTTTTTAAAAATTGTTGGTCTTCAATTTTGAGTTTCTGATTTATTGGTATTTTATTATTACAATTTTTTTTTATAAAAGAAAAAACTCGTTGGCAAAGATTTCCATAATTATTTGCTAAATCGTTATTAATACAATTTTTCAAGTTTATCATTGATATTGAACCATCGTTACCTAATGAAACTTCTTTTACTAAATAATATCTTAATTGATCTATTCCATATTTATCAATGATTTCTAAAGGATCTAAAATATTTCCTAGAGACTTAGACATCTTTTTATCATCTGATAATATCCAACCATGACTAAATATTCTCTTAGGTAGAGGAAGTTTTGCTGCTAATAAAAAAGCTGGCCAGAATACAGCATGAAATCTTAAAATATCTTTACCTATAATATGAATATCAGCTGGCCAAAAATTTATAAATTTTTTATCTTTTTCATCCGGAAAATTTAGTGCACTGATATAATTAGTTAATGCATCTAACCAGACATATATTACATGTTTTTCATTACCAGGAACTGGTATTCCCCATGTAAATGATGTTCTACTTATTGATAAATCTTTCAAACCTTTTTCAACAAATTTTATCACTTCATTCCTCCTTGAAGATGGAAGAATAAAGTTCTGATCTTTCTTATAAACATTTAGTAACTTATCGCTCCAAGTAGACAACTTAAAAAAGTAAGACTCTTCTTCAACCCATTCGACTGTGGATCCAGACAATTTTGAAATTTTAGTGTCTCCTTTATTTTCAATTTCATCTTCATCATAAAAAGCTTCATCAGATACCGAATACCATCCACTATATTTATCTAAATAAATATCACCTGATTTTACAAGTCTATTCCAAATTTCAATAACTGATTTATAGTGTCTCTTTTCTGTAGTTCTTATGAAGTCATTATTAGATAAATTTAATTTTTTCGTTAAAGACCTGAAAGTTTCTGAAATTTCATCACAAAAATTTTTTGGGTCCATATTGTTTTTTTTTGCTTCTTTCTGAATTTTCTGACCATGTTCATCTGTCCCTGTTAAAAATAATACATTTTCGCCCTGTAATCTTTTAAATCTTGCAAAAATATCAGCTACTATACTTGAATAGGCATGCCCCATATGTGGTTTACCAGAGGGATAGTATATAGGTGTTGTAATATAAAAATTTTTAGTCATTATTTAATTTATCTTTTATTGCATTAAGTACTGTATTTTGGTTAAGATTAAATAATAAAAAATTATTCAAACTTTCAAAGATAAAATCTTTATATTCATATATCTTACTACTGCTTAAAATATTTTTATTATTAAAATTTTCAAAATAATGATCAGTTATAAAAAAAGCTATATTTATATACATAATATTCTTATCTTGTTTATACAAATTTAGTAATAGTGTTAAGTTTTTCAATAAAGAGTCATCCAAAGAAATCTGATTTTCACTAAATATATAATTAAATTTAAGATAATTGCCAGGTGTTAATTTTGATTTTTCAGGGTTTAAAATAGTTTCAATTTCATGATTTTTTATTAATTGATTAATAATTGAAACTCGATCTAGCTCACTAAGCATTATCTTAATTTCAATTGCTCGAGATTTTATTGTTTCTAAAAGTGGTTTTGATTTATTATAAATTAATATAAAAAAGTTCCTTAATGTTGGTTCTTCAATAATTTTTAATAAAGCATTAAGGCTATTATTATTAAAAAGCTCAATGTCATCTAAAATAATAAATCTGTCTTTGTCTAAAATGGATGATTTAAAAACTTTATTTTTCAAGTTTCGAATATCATCAATTTTAGCGCCTTTATAATTTGACCCTTTTAAATAAATAATATTTGAAAAAATATTATTTTTAAACTGTTGAAGAAATGATGACGAGTGATTTATTTTTCTAAGATCAATATTATAGTTTTTTTTATCAAATACGGAATAAAGAAAATGATTTACAAGAGTTGATTTACCGACTCCTTTATCTCCTGAAAGAAGAGTTACTTTTGGCAGCCGTTTTTTTTCATATAATAATTTCAAAAAATCAAAATTTTTTTTCAAACCAAATAATGAAAGAGTATTTTGTGCGTTATAATATGCGGGATATGACATCAAAAAAGAAGAGATCTTTTTACTATTTTAAATATTTTTTCTTCTAATAAATCATTATTTGAGGACGAGTCAAAAATATAATAGTTTTTTTTATTCTTTGCTAGTTTTAGAAAAGATTTTTGCGCTTTAGTGTAGAATGCTTGAGAAAAATTGTCATACCTATTTTTTGTTTTGCGTTTTTTTAATCTTCTCATGGATGAATTGGATGAAACTTTTAAAACAAAAACTAAATTAGGTTTTATTCCTCTAAGAATTTTTTTATGAATATTATTTATAAAATTTATATCAACTTTTTTACCATATACTTGATATGCTAATGTTGAGTCCGTAAATCTATCACAAATAACTACTTTTTTTTGTTTTAAAGCAGGTAAGACTTTATTTTTAATATGTTCGTTTCTTGCAGCTAAGTAAAGTAAAGTGTCAGTATATTTATCAAATTTTTCTTTTAAATTTTTTTCAAAATAATCTTTAAGTATTAAATTTCTAATTAGTTCTGAGCTTTTTGTGCCTCCAGGTTCTCTGGTTAAAATTGTTTCTATCTTATTTTTTACTAATTTTTTAAAAAGTTTTCTACATTGAAATGATTTTCCGCATCCCTCTACTCCTTCAAATACTATAAAAAAAGGTTTTTTTTTAAACATCTCCCCAAATCAAATAATTGAGAGAAGTCATCAAACTTTTGAAGAAATTAACTTTTTTCAAGTCCTCAGCTGCGTACAAGGGTAATTTTTTTATAATTTCATCTTTTTTTTTAACGATTATATTTGCTATTTCAGTGCCTTTGTCAATTGGTGCCGATACTGGACCTTCATATTGGAGAGAAACACTTAAATGTCTGATATCTTTTTTATTTATAGTTATATAATAATCTTCATTAGTAGTAGCCTTAATCTTATTTTTTTTTCCTAGCCATGCATCTAGCTCAAAAAATGTTTCATTTTTTTTGGAAATTTCAAAAGTATTTGTATTTCTAAAACCCCAATTAAGAAGCTTTAAAGATTCAGAACTTCTTAGATTTTTGGTATCAAAACCAGATACAACAGAAATCATTCTCCTATCCTTTTTTTTCATTGAGCTTGCTAATGAATATTTTTCAACTGCAAGGTAACCGGTTTTTACTCCATCAACTCCTATGTTTTTATAAAGCAGAGGATTTCGATTTCCTTGTTTTATTGGTTCACCGCCAGTTCTGTCCCAGGTAAAAGTTTTTTCAGCAAACAATTCATAATATACTGGATAATTTTTGATCAAATATTTTGACATCAAAGCTATATCTCTAACAGTTGAAGTGTTATCTGGATCATTTATTCCAGAAGAATTAGTAAAATTAGTAGAAGTCATTCCAATTTCTCCAGCTTTTTCGTTCATCATATCTGCAAAATTTTCTTCAGATCCAGCTATTCCTTCTGCTAAAGCTACACAAGCATCATTACCTGAGGCTATTATTATACCTTTAAGGAGATCTTCCACGGAAACTTGGTCGTTAATCATTATAAACATAGATGAATAGCCGGCTTGTGAAAGTCTCCACGCGTTTTCGGATACAGTAAATTTATCATCAAGCATAAGTTTGTTCTTTTTAATTAAGTCAAAAGCAACAATTGCCGTCATAATCTTTGTCATTGATGCTGGATAAATTTTAGCATCAGGATCCATTTCAAATAAAACTTCATCAGAATGATAGTCAATTAGTATACCGGTTCTTGCTTGAATATTTGGATTTGCATACACACTAGAAATTAAACTTGTTAATAGGGTGGTGATTATAAAAAATTTATTCATTACTAAAAATATCTAGTTCTTCGAATCCTAATTTTTTAAGCTTAATGTAATCATTTTTTAATAAATTAACAGAAGTATATGGGCCTGAAATGACCTGAGTTTCTTTGTTGTTTAATTTTTTTATTTTAATTTTTTTTTTATCTAATCCTTGAATTTCTTGAAGAATTCTCTCTTTAAGAAAGTTTGCGTTGTTAGTGGAATAAAAAGTAGCTATGTGGATAAAAATTTGATTAATATCTTCTTTTACTTTTATTATTTTATTTTTTGAAATATTTGAAATTTCAACTGAAGCAACTGGTGCCTTTGACGGTATTTTTTTTTCTTCGTTAAAAATTTTAGCTTTTTCAGCAATGAATGATTTGTTTTTTTTAATTTCCATTATATCTAATATTGGTAAACTTGGATCAAGATTTAATTTTTCTGCAACAGGCTCTGTAATTAATAATTTGTAAAATTCAGGATATTTTATTCTTTTATTATTTTTAAGGACAATACTTTTGTTGTTTTTAGGATTAGAAATTTTTATCAATGTGCCTGTTTTTAAATTTTGATGTGAAACTTGCATTATATTATTATTCATTTTTCCTTTTATTATTTTATCTTTAAAATCTATATCATTGTAAATATATACAAAACCTTTAGATGTATAAGGTATCTTTTGATTGATTGTGGTTAATTGAGGTGAACAAGATAAAATTAAAAAAAATAAAATAATAAATTTAAATTTCATTTTTAAAACTCTCTTTAAGTGTACATACAGCTAAAGCAAATCTTAAAGATCTATTCCAATTTAAAATTTTTTCATAATTTTCAAATATTATAAACGCTGGAGATAAAGTTTCGGCTCCAGGTATTATGTCTTTATCGGGTATAATAATAGCTGCCTTAAGATTATTATTTATATTTAACTCATCAAAATTTTTGATATATTTTTTAAGAAAACTTACTGATTTTTTGTTTTTAATATTTCTTGCAGATGAATTAAGATATTTTTTCGGTATAGTTTCCTTAAGTTCAATTTCAAAAAAACAAGGTTCATTTCTTTTCCATCCAATAGTTTTTAAATAGTTGGCTGCAGAAGCAAAAGAGTCCTCTATTTTTTTTAATTCAATAGTTTTATTCTTGTTATAATCAATTGCATAATTTCTTATAGTTCGTGGCATAAATTGAAAATTGCCAAATGCACCAGCCCAAGAACCATACAAGATGTCTCTGTCTATTATCTTTTTATCAACTAGTCTTAATAAGATCAATAATTCCTCTGTGAAAAACTCACTTCTTCTTTTATCAAAACTAAGAGTTGCAAGAGAGGAAATTATGTCCATCTTTCCTAAATATTTACCAAAATTTGTTTCGATGCCCATGAGAGCTAATAATAATTCTTTCTCGACTGCAAAATCTTTTTCAACTGTTTCTATAATAGATTTTTCTTTATTGTATAATTTTAATCCTTCTTTAATTTTTCGATTTGATGATCTTTTTTTTATATATGTAAAAGTATCTTCATAAAATTCAGGCTGATATCTGTCGTATTCAATTACTTTTGGTAAAAATTTAGCTTGAGACATTACTTCGGTTACTACTGTATCAGAAATACCAGAATTGATTGCCCTAATCTTAAATTTTTTTAACCATTGATTAAATTCTGAACCTGCAAAAGAAGAACAAGTTAGAAAGGAATATAAGAAAAATGAATTAATAAATAATTTAAACATTTTATTAATTATCATAATTAATACTTATTAACTAGTTAACATAATACTACTTATTTATTGTTATTTTACCTCTTTGATAGTATTAAAGAACCTAAATCATATTCAAGGAGAGGTGGCTGAGCGGTTGAAAGCACTGGTCTTGAAAACCAGCAACGGGGCAACTCGTTCGTGGGTTCGAATCCCACCCTCTCCGCCATTAAAATTTAAAACTTTTGAAAATTTTTGCAATTTTGTTTTTGTCTATTCCTTTTTCTATTAAATTATAATTATAGTAGTTTAAAATCACATCATCTTCAAAATTAAGAAAATTGTCTAATTCCATTAATAAGTCTTTATCTAAGTTATCTATATTTTTATTAACAAACGAACTTAATAAAATATCCATTTCTTTTGTTCCTCTATAGGCTGCCCGATATAGCAATCTTTTTTTTAATATTTCTAATTCATTGTTCATAAAATTATATTATACATTTTATCAGCTTTTATGAAAAAAGATTTTATATTTAATGACATCAATAAACTCAAGGGTGTTGGTCCACAATTGTCTAAATACCTCAAAAAAAAAAAGATAGAAAAAATCAAAGATATAATTTTAAATTTTCCCTATTCAACAACAGATAGATCAACAATTTATAAGTTAAACGAATTAGAAATAGGTAAAATCCAATCAATAAAAGTTATAGTAAAAAAACTTTACTTTCCTCGAATAAGAAATCTTCCTAATAAAATTATTTGTGAGGATGACACAGGAAAAATTGATATAGTTTATTTTAATAGTCGTGAAGGATATTTGAGAAAATTATTTCCATTAAACAAATGGGTTATAATAAGTGGTAAAGTAAATTATTTCAAAAAAAAATATCAAATCACTAATCCAGATTATGTTACTTCAATTGATAATAAAGATTATGTAATTAAGAATATTCCTAAATATAATTTGACGAAAGGAATTAATGAAAAAAAATATCGATCTATTAGCGATAAGGTTATTAATAACATCCCAAAAATTGATGATTGGTTGAAACAAGATTTTATCATTAAGAATAACCTTGTTTCGTGGAATGAAAGTATAACAAATCTTCATAATTTTGAAGACTCTGAAATTCATAAATCCAAAAGTTTTCGAAGAGTTGTTTTTGATGAGTTGTGTGCAAACTTTCTAACTTTGTCAGAAAACAGAAAAGTAATTAAAAAGAAAAAACCACCAAAAAAATTTGATAAAAAATATGAAGAGTTAATTTTAAAGAGATTGCCATTTAAGCTTACTAATGATCAAAAAAGAGTTTTATCTGAAATCAATTTAGATCTATTAAGCGATTATAGAATGTTTAGGATCATTCAAGGTGACGTGGGTTCTGGGAAAACTATTGTTTCTCTTATTTCAATAATTAATGTAATCAAAAGTGGTTATCAATGTGCTTTAATGGCTCCCACTGAAATTTTAGCAAAACAACATTATGAACTTTCAAAAAAAATTTTAAATAAAATTAATATTCAGATAGATTTTTTAACTGGCAAAACTGAATACAAAGACAGGAAGATGATTTTAAATAATTTATCAAACGGAAGTACAGATTTATTAATTGGAACTCACGCACTATTTCAAAGAAAAATTAATTTTAAAAACTTAGGATTTGTTGTAATTGATGAGCAACATAAGTTTGGTGTCAAACAGAGAAGTGAGTTGGCAAAAAAGGGCGGTGAAAATTGCGATGTATTATTAATGTCAGCTACACCAATTCCAAGAACTATGATGATGTCTCTTTATGGAGATATGGATGTATCTAAAATAAAGGAAAAGCCCTCTAAAAGAAAAAAAATTATTACTTTGAGTAAACCTGAAAAAAAAATCAATGAAATTTGGCCATTTATAAAAAATCAAATTGGAGTTGGTAATCAAGTATTTTGGGTCTGTCCTTTAATTGAAGAATCCTCTTTTTTAGACTACTCATCGGCAAAAAAGAAATTTGAGTTAATAAATAAAAAATTTGAAAATAAAGTTGGTTTAATCCATGGTGCTTTAGAAAAAGATGAAAAGCAAAAAATTTTAAAAGAATTTCTGGAAAAAAAAATTTCAATTTTAGTTTCCACAACTGTAATTGAAGTTGGAATTGATTTTCCAAATGCAAATTTAATAATTATTGAAAATGCAAATAAATTTGGTTTAGCTCAACTTCACCAACTTAGAGGAAGGGTTGGAAGAGGTGTCAAGCAAGGTACCTGTATCTTACTATTTAAAGATGGTTTGAGTAAGAATGCTATTAAGAGAATTAAAATTTTAAAGGAGTCAGATGATGGTTTTTTTATTGCTGAAGAAGACTTAAAGTTAAGGGGGTTTGGAGATTTAATAGGATTTCAGCAAAGTGGAATTAAAAATTTTAGATTTGCAGATCCTGTAAATCACGAAGATCTTTTTCAATTAGCTGAAAATTATGTAAAAAATGTTAGTGATAAAATTAATCAAAAAAAATATGCTTTTCTTTTAAAACTTTTTGATAGAGCGGAAATTATTAATACGAACGAACTTTAATCAATATTTGTTGTTCCTGCTGAAACAATAAATTTTGAAGCTTGTTCAAAAGTAATATTAAGATAAATCAAATCTTTCTTAGGTACCATTAGTAAAAATCCACTTGTTGGATTTGGCGTTGTGGGAACAAAAACATTAATTATATCATCTTTAATTTTGTCTCTTATTAAACCTTTGTTTTCCTTTGTAGCAAAACCAACAGCCCATACACCTTTTCTTGGATATTCCAATAGCACAACACTTTTTTGATTATTATCACTCTTTGTGAAGCTTTCAGTCATCTGTCCAATAGCAGAATAAATAGTTCTTAGTATTGGTATTTTTTTTAAAATATTATTAAAAAGCTCAAAGAATTTTTTACCTAAAAAAGAGAGTGATAACCAACCTGTAAGAGTAATAATTAAAAGTGCCATTAAAATTTCTACACCCGGAATATCAAATGGAAGATAATTATTAGGATTTATTTCTTTCGGAATAATCTTTCCTGATATTCTAATAAGAAATAACGTTAGATAAAGAGTAATTCCTATAGGTATTAAAACAACTATACCCGCTATAAAATTATTTCTAATTTTAGCAAACATAGATTTTTTATTTAAATTAGACATTATTTATTAGGTGTAGCTTGAATATATAATAAAAACCATTATTAAGATAAAAATTGCAATTAATAATTTATTATTTAAAATCATAAAATTAAATATGTATAACATAAATAGAAGAAAATTTCTTGGGTATTTTGGCTGTAGTTGCTGCTCTTTAATATTGCCATCTTGTTCAACGGTTCCAATTACGGAGAGAAAACAATTAAGTATTATTTCTGAGTCTAGAATAAATAGACAATCAGCAATCGCCTATGAAAATTTTAGAAATAAATCAAAATTAATTACTAAAGGTAAAGAACTTAATGAAATAAGAGAAATTGGAAGAAAAATGGAAATTGCAGTAAGTGCTTTTTTTAAAAAAGAAAATAAGGATGATCCAACTGAAAATTTTGGTTGGGATTACGTCCTAGTTGACAATGATAAAATGGTTAATGCCTGGTGTATGCCAGGTGGTAAAATTGCTGTCTACACGGGTTTATTAAAGATAACAAAAAACACTGATGCGCTTTCAATAGTTATGGGTCATGAAATCGCCCATGCAGTAGCTAGGCATTCTTTAGAGAGAATGAGTCATGCAATGACAATAAACTTAGGCACAACAGTTGCTGATATTTTTTTAGGTGGAGCAATAAACAGAACGAGGAATACTGTAGGGCAGAATACTGGATTGGATATTTTTAAATTAGGCATCATGAATCCTTTCGGACGTAAGCAAGAAACTGAAGCTGATTATCTGGGTTTAATTTTTTCTTCTTTATCAGGGTATAATATTAAAGAGTCAGTCAACCTTTGGAAAAGAATGGCTGCAAATAAAAAAGGTAAAGAAACACCAGTTTTTTTAAGCACTCATCCAAGTAGTAAAAAAAGAATTGAAAATTTAAGTAACTGGATAGTTGATGTAATGATAAAATACCCACCAATAAAAACGTAATTTTGGTGAGCCCTGATGGACTCGAACCATCGACACCCTCCTTAAAAGGGAGGTGCTCTACCAACTGAGCTAAGGGCCCCTAAAGATTGATCTTTTATATACTAATCAAATAAATTTCAAATATTTTAATCAAATAAATATATATATTTTTTGTAAAATTTTTGAAAAGAGCCATTTTTAATACTTAATCGAATTTCGCGCATAAATTGTTGATAAAAATATATATTATGTAAGGAAATTAGCATTGATGCTAACATTTCTTTAGACTTGATTAAATGATGTAAATAGCTTTTTGAATATTTGTTGAGTTCTCTTATGTCGCAGTTCTCATCTAATGGGGTTTTATCACTTTGGTATTTTGAATTTTTTAAATTTATTTTGCCATTCCAGGTAAAAGCTAAACCTGTTCTACCAGACCTAGTTGGCATTACACAATCAAACATATCTATTCCCTCATTCACAGCACCTAAAATGTCAGAAGGTGTGCCAACGCCCATTAGATATCTAGGTTTATTTTTTGGGAGATAATCAGTGGTCTCATTTAAAATTTTGAACATATCAGATTGTTTTTCACCAACAGCAAGCCCTCCCATTGCGTATCCATTAAAGTCTATTTCAATTAATTTTTGAATACTTTCAATTCTTAAATCTTTATATAAACCACCTTGAGCTATACCAAATAAAGCTTTTGATTTGTCTTTTCCAAATTCTATTTTAGATCTTTTTGCCCAATCTGTAGAAACATCGATTGCGTTTGATAAAATTTTTTTATCATTTGTAAGTTTTGGACACTCATCTAAAACCATAATTATGTCTGAATTTATTGATTTTTGAACTTTTATACTTTTTTCTGGGCTCAAAATAATTTTTTTTCCGTCTAAATGAGAACTAAAAATAGCTCCCAATTTTTTATCAATTTTATTAAACTTTGAAAGAGACATTATTTGATATCCTCCAGAGTCAGTTAGAATTGGTTTGTGCCAATTCATAAAATTGTGAATACCATTAAACTTTTCGAGAATATTAGTACCTGGTCTTAATAATAAATGATAAGTATTACCTAAAATAATTTGAGTATTTGTTTTAAGTATATCATCAACAAATAATCCTTTAACTGTTCCTTGAGTGCCTACTGGCATAAAAGCCGGTGTATCTATATTCCCTTTTGGTGAAATTATTTTACCAAGTCTAGCCTTTCCATTTTGAGCTTTTAACTCAAACGAAAATTCACTAATAGACATGAGATTTTATTTTGATCTAAGAGAAAGTATTTTGTCTGGTTCTGATACGGAGCCGCTATTAGGATCGCCCTTTTTAATTTTGTCTACGAATTCCATGCCTTTAATAACTTTTCCAAATGCAGAATATTGACGATCCAAATGCGGAGCTGAGTCAAAACAAATAAAAAATTGACTATTTGCGCTATCAGGATCGGCTGATCTTGCTGCAGAGATAACTCCCCGTGTATGAGCTATGTCAGTAAATTCAGATTTTAAATTTGGTAAATTTGATCCGCCTGTTCCAGCAAGTGACAAATTAAATTCAGGACTATTTGAATTACCAAATTGGACATCTCCTGTCTGAGCCATAAAGCCCTCAATTACTCTATGAAATATTACACCATCATATTTTCCACTATCTGCTAATTCTTTAAATCTTTTTACGTGATTTGGAGCCTTATCAGGAAAGAGCTCGATTTCTACATCACCATAAGTTAATTTTAATATCATAAGGTTGTTTTGTGCAAATGTTTCAGAATTATCTAAACTAAAAATTAATATAAATAAACAAATAAATTTAATCATTAAGATTTTCCTTTAAGAACTTTTACTGTTGATTTAGTAACAAATCTGTCAATATTACCACCTAAATTTGCGATTTCTTTAACAAATTTAGATGAAATAATTTGATTTTCAACATCAGACATTAAAAACATGGTTTCAATTTTAGTATTTAGTTTTTTGTTCATGCCTGCTAATTGAAACTCATATTCAAAATCCGAAACTGCTCGTAAGCCTCTTACAATGGTCTGAGATTTAAATTTTTTACATAGATCTATAGTCAATTCGTCAAATGCTATTACTTTAATACGATTTTTATTTAGTTTAAGATCTTTAAATAAAGAGTTGTTAATTAATTTCAATCTTTCCTCTATTGAGAAATGATAGTTTTTATAAATATTATCAGTTGTAGCGATAATAACTCTATCGAAAATATTTAAAGACTTTTTTATTACATCGATATGTCCGAAAGTTATTGGGTCAAATGTACCGGGATAAATGGCTGTTTTCATATTTATTGTATATTATCTTCAATTTTTATAACAGAAACAACTTTTTCATTTCCTGAGAGTTTTTTAATCCTTACACCTTGAGTATTACGACCTGCTACTCTTATTTCTTTAACTGCGCACCGCATAATACTGCCTTTATCAGTTGATAAAATTATTTCGTCTGACTCACTCACGACTAATGATGAAGAAACATTTCCGTTTCTTGGCGAATTAATAATACCAATTATTCCTTTGCCACCTCTATTTGTAACTCTATAATCTAAATATGATGATCTTTTTCCATATCCATTTTCAGAAACTGACAAAATATATTTATCTATAGCATTCTTAATTTTTTTATCTTTGCCTATAGTTTTTTGATCAATTTTACTATTATCTAAAATTGACACGGATATAACCTTGTCTTTATCTTTAAGTTGTATACCTTTTATTCCTTTAGAAGATCTGCCTTTAAACAATCTTAATTTTTTTGATTTGAATCTTATACATTTACCTAACTGAGTACTAAGCAAAATATCTTGATCATCTCTACATATTTTGACACCTATAATTCTATCATCTTGATCGAGTTTCATAGCAATTTTCCCGCTATTGTTAATATTAATAAAATCTTCTAATGTATTTTTTCTAACATTTCCTTTAGCTGTGGAAAAGATTACCATTAATTTTTTCCATTCAGTTTCGTCCTCAGGTAAGGGCATAATCGAGCTAATTGAATGATGGCTCTTTAAAGGTAAGATATTAAAAATAGATTTTCCCTTCGAAGCGGCAGTTCCCTCTGGAATTTTGTGTGCCTTAATTTTATAAACAAGTCCTTGTGTTGAAAAAAATAAAACTGGCGTGTGCGTGTTAGCGGTAAATATTTGAACTACAAAATCTTCTTCTCTAGTTGATATACCTGTTTTGCCTTTACCTCCACGTTTTTGTGCTTTTAATGAGCTTAAGGGACTTCGTTTTATATAACCCTGATTAGTAATGCTTATAACAACTGACTCTTTCTGAATAGTTTCTTCAATATTATAATTAAGAACTGCATCAATAATTTTTGTTTTTCTTGGGGAAGCAAATTTATCTTTAATATTTTCTAACTCATTTATTATCAATTTATAAAGTTCTTTTTTAGAGTTAATTATTTTATTGAATTCAATAATCATTTCAGCAAGTTTGTTAATTTCATTTTCAATCTCACCAATTCCAAATGCTGTTAGTTTTTGTAACCTTAATTCCAAAATTGCGTTTACTTGATGGTTAGACAAGGTATAGCTTGAAATATTTTTTTTTCTTTCTATTAAAGAAATTAACTTTATACTTTTTTTTATCTTCCATTTTTTTGATAGAAGATTCTTTTTAGCTATTTCTGAATTTTTTGAGTTTTTTATAATTTTAATGACTTCATCTATATTTTCAACAGCTGTAGCAAGACCTATCAATATATGAGCTCTTTCCTCAGCTTTTTTTAAATCAAATTTAACTCTTTTAATTACAGTGTCTTCTCTAAATTTTAAAAATTCAGAAATGAATTCTTTTAAATTTAAAATTTTAGGCTTATTGTTTACTATTGCTAATGTATTAAAGCCGAATGAGTTTTCTATGTTTGTGAGTTTATATAATTGCCTTCGAATTGTTTCAGGCTCTACACTTTTACGTAATTCTATAACTACACGAATTCCTTCTCGATTAGATTCATCTCTTATATCTCTTATTCCTTCAATTTTTTTATCTCTTACTAATTGAGCAATTCTCTCAATTAAAATAGATTTATTCACTTGATAAGGGATCGATTTAATGATTAATGTTTCTCTGCCACCTTTTTTATCTTCTAAATCAATTTCTCCTCTTATTTTAAATGAACCTCTTCCTTTATTATAACCTTGTTTAATTATATCTTTTCCAATTATAATTCCGCCTGTTGGAAAATCTGGTCCAGGAACATGTTTCATTAATTGCGCTATTGTAATATCTTTATTATTAATAAATGCTATAGTTCCATTTATAATTTCACCTAAATTATGAGGGGGTATACTTGTCGCCATTCCAACTGCAAT
>CACGEW010000011.1:0-32500 GCA_902572345.1 uncultured Pelagibacteraceae bacterium
TTAGAAAAATTTTAACAGAACCCGATCAATTTTTAAGACAAAAATCTACAAAGGTAGAAATTGTTGACGATACTATAAGATTGCTAATGGATGATATGTTGGAAACAATGTATGCAGCACCTGGGATAGGATTAGCAGCAATTCAGATAGGTGTTCCAAAAAGAGTTATAGTAATTGACATTGCTCGAGAAGGAGAAAAAAAAAATCCTCAATTCTTTATTAATCCTGAGATTATTAATAATTCTAATACTGACGCATCATACGAGGAAGGCTGTCTTTCAGTTCCAGGTCAATTTGCGGAGATAAGCAGGCCAGATAAATGCAAAGTAAAATTTTTGAATTATCATGGAGTAGAAAAGACTTTAGATGCTGAAGGGCTGCTTGCAACTTGCATTCAACACGAAATGGATCATTTAGAGGGAATACTATTTATAGACTATTTATCTAAATTGAAAAAAAGCATGATAATAAAAAAATTATCAAAAAATAAAAAATCTTTAGAGAGAGTCATTGTTTAATTTTAATGTCATATGAAATTTTATTCATGGGAACCCCAGAGTTTTCCGTTCCCATATTGAAATCCTTAAATTCTGAACATAAAATATTATCTGTATATACTCAACCCCCAAAAAAAAAAGCTAGAGGTCAAAAAATTTTAAAATCAGCAGTGCATTTAGAAGCAGAGAAATTAAAAATTCCAGTGAGATATCCTAAAAATTTAGATAATGATATTGAATTCAAATTTATAGAAGGGTCCAATGTAAAATTTGTAATTGTTGTAGCTTACGGTCAAATTATTCCAGAAAGGCTCCTAAAAATAAAAAATTTAGTTTTTTTAAACATTCATGCTTCTTTACTTCCGAGATGGAGGGGAGCTGCCCCAATTCAAAGGTCTATTATGGAAATGGATAAAGAAACAGGAATTTCAATAATGAAAATTGTCGAAGAACTTGATGCCGGTCCTTACATGATTCAAAAAAGTGTAGGTATAAAAACAACGGACAATTTTTTGTCTTTAAGTAAAAAACTGTCGGAAATTGGCTCAAGTCTGATTTTAGAAGCTTTAAATATATTCCAGAAAAATGAAACGAAATTTGTGAATCAAGACAATAAATTAGTTACTTATGCAAAAAAAATTACTAAGAGAGAGGCAAAAATAGATTGGAACGATACAGCTCAAAAATTAATTGCAAAAATAAATGGACTTAATCCCTATCCAGGTGCTTGGTTTATGCATAAAGACACAAGAATTAAAATCATTGAGGCTGAGTTATCTAATATGCAAGGCAACAGTGGAGAGATTTTAACAAAAGATCTCGTGGTAGGCTGCCAAAATAACTCTATAAAAATAAATTTACTTCAAAAAGAGGGAAAAAGGGTGCTAGATACAAAAAGTTTTTTAGATGGCTATAAAATAGATAAAGGCGAATTACTTATCTAATGTTTAATTATCAAATAATTATTGAGTACGTCGGAACAAATTTTGTTGGATGGCAAATTCAAAAAAATGGTTCGTCTATTCAATCAATTATTCAAAAAGTTTTGTCAAAAGTTCTTAAATCCAAAATAAAGATAAGTGGATCAGGTCGAACAGATGCAGGCGTTCATGCTAATGGTCAAAGCGCAAGCTTTTTTTTTAAAGATAAAATTAAAGATAAATATAAATTTTTAAGCTCGGTGAATTTTTTTTTGAAAAAAAAATCAATTTCAATTACTAAAATAAATAAAAAAAAATTAAATTTTCATGCTCGTCATAGCGTTAAAAAAAAAATATATAAATACATAATCTTAAATCGCCTTACTAGATCTCCAATATATGAAAACAGATCTTGGTTAATAAAAAAAAAACTTGATATTAATATGATGAAAAAGGGAATAAATTTTTTTTTAGGTACCCACGACTTTTCCTCAATGAGAGCTGCCTCTTGTTCATCAAAAAGTCCTTACAGAACAATAACAAAAGCAGAAATAAAAAAGAAAAAAGATAAAATAATAATTATATTTGAGTCGAAGTCTTTTCTTCAAAAACAAGTAAGATCAATGATTGGTTGTTTAAAATATGTTGGAGAAAAAAAATGGAAACCGGAGAAAATCAAATCTGTGATTAGGTTGAAAAAAAGACAGAATTGCGCACCTCCTGCACCTCCTTATGGTCTTTATTTGGAAAAAGTTTTTTATTAGATTTTAATAATTTTTAAATAATCATTTTTAACTTTGCTCCAAGAAAACTTATTTATGAATTGTAAAGATCTTTTGGAAAGATTATTAGATAAAATCTTATCTCTTTTTAATTTATAGATTTTTCTTAAAAGATCATTTTGATCATTATATGCAATCACATTCTTATCAAAATTATGCGCAGCAATTTTGGAACAAATCACAGGTAAACCATATGACATATAAGTTAAAACTTTACCTTGAATACCAGTCGCTATATCTAAATTTGCTAACCCACAAAATGACCCTTTTATAAATTTATCCAAGAATTTTTGAGAACCCCAACATTTTATGTTTTTATTTGTGGAAAACATCATTCTGTTAAAATTACTAATTTCACCGATAAGCTCGATTGAAATATTTGGATCTTCTTTTTTCAAATTAGGAAGAATATTTTTCACAAAACTTTTTATTGCAAGTATATTTGGTAAATATTTTAAATTACCAATAAATAAAATTTTATTGTTATTTTTTGAAAATAAATATTTTTTGTTAATTTTATCTATGGATACATTAATGTGAACTAGTTTTTTTTTAAATGATTTATCAACTTTCTTTATTTCATTTTTTGAAAACATAATTATTTTATCAAAATTTAAAAAAATATTTTTTTCTATTTTTTTTATTAAAAAAGTTTCTAAAAAATAAATATATTTTAGAGGATTGAAGAAATTTAAAGTATTAAAAGTTTGTCCATAATTATCAGAGTAAAGGTCTCCCATTTCTATAATTGTTTTCCCATAAAAATTTTCTGGTAAATATTGACTAGATCTAATATGATAAAAAAATATTATATCGTAATTGTTTGCATTATCATTAATAAAATTTTTCATTTTACTTGAATAAAAAAGACCAAATTGTATCGGCTGAAAATAAAAAAGAGATTTTATTATAAAAAAAAATTTAAAAATAAAATTTGGTTTTTTAAAAGCAAAAGTTCCTTTTTGCGAAAAATCTTCCTTATCATCTAAAGTAACTAAATCTAATGAGCTATTTTTTTTTAATATATTAATAATTTTTTTTGATCCAATTACATCGCCAGAGTATCTGTTCGAATAAGGGTTCCTTGTCGAGATAAATAGAATTTTCTTCATTTTTTTTTTATTTTTGACTTCGCGTTCTTTATTCTCCATCTAGATCCTTCACGGACTATGTAACCGCAGCAATTTTTTGATTTACAACGACATGGAAAATTTTTAAAATCTTCATCAAAACTAAAGCCATAATCATAAGAAAACTCTTCATCTTTTTTTATATCTTTTATTGCATGAACCCAAACCTTTAAACCCGTACCGGTTACTTCACAATTTGGATTACATGAATGATTAATCAATCTTGCAGTATTAAATTTAAAGTCACCATCAAGATCGTATTTTTTATTTAGATTAAAAAGATAAATGGCTTTGTCATTATCATACTTTGTGTTTTCCTCTGCTTCTTTTCTTGTAATTACCTTGCCTTTATATTCAATTATCTTTGAACCTTTTTTAATATCTTTTGCTGCATATAAACCTAAATTATCTATTTTAGATCTTCTAATTTTATAAAGCTTCACTTAAAATAATCCTCAAGGATATTTAGATATATTTTAGTTAAATTTTTTAAATCTTTTAATGAAACACATTCGTCGATTTTATGCATCGTTTTGTTAACTAAGCCGAATTCTAGACAAGGTGAAATTTTTCTAATGAATCTTGCGTCCGATGTTCCACCGGTTGTAGAAAATACAGGCTTTACTTTAGTAATTTTCCTAATTATTTTTTTAGCCATGTAAATGGTTTTGTCTGGCTTTGTAAGAAAAGACTCACCACTTACATGATAATCTATTTTAAATTTACATTTACTTCTTTTGCTCAAATTTTTAACAACTGTATTAATTTTTTTCTTTAAACTACTGGACGTATGAAGATTGTTAAATCTTACATTAAATTGTGCTTTTGCTACTGCAGGAATGACGTTAGTAGCTTTATTATCTACATTTATAGAAGTAAATTCTAAATTTGAAGGTTGAAAGTTTTTATTACCCCTATCCAATTTTTGTTCATTTAATTTTTTACAAATTTTAACTAGAGTATTAATAGGATTATTAGAAAGGTGAGGATAAGCAACATGGCCTTGTGATCCTAAAATCATTATTGTCCCTGATATACTGCCGCGTCTACCTATTTTAATCATTTCTCCAAGCCTATTAGGATTTGTAGGCTCACCTACAATACAAAAATCTATCCTTTCATTTATTTTTTTTAAATAGTCGACAACTTTTTTAGTCCCATTTATTGCCAATCCTTCTTCATCTCCGGTGATTAAAAAACTTATAGAACCATTAAATTTTTTTCTTTTTTTTAAAAATTTTCCAACTGCAGCCACAAAACAAGCAATTGAGCTTTTCATATCATTAGCGCCTCTTCCAATTAAATGATTTTTTTTAATAGTTGGTTTAAAAGGATTTACTGTCCAGTCTTTAAAATTACCTGGGGGCACTACATCTGTATGTCCAGCGTAACATAAATTAGGGCTTCTTTTTCCTAATCTTGCATAAATATTTTTAATCGGCTTACTTTTTTTATTTTTATCTTTAAACTCTAAAATTTTACAATTAAAACCTAATCTCTTTAATTGCTTTGCTAAAAATCCAATAGCGCCCGCATCCTTTGGTGTTACACTTGGAAATTTAATAAGCTCTTTAGCCAATGTTAATTCATTAATGTTAGGCATTAGTCTCTTAATAGATCGTTAATAGATGTTTTACTTCTTGTTTTTGAATCGACTTTTTTTACAATTACTGCACAATATAAAGAGGGACCATCCAAATTAGATTTATTTGGTAAGCTTCCTGGTACTACCACGGAATACGCCGGCACCTTCCCGTAAGTAATTTCACCTGTTGATCTATCTACAATTTTAGTGGAAGCTCCGATGTAAACACCCATTGAAATAACTGCACCTTCTTCAACCAAAACACCTTCAGCTATCTCAGATCTCGCTCCAACAAAACAATTATCCTCAATGATAACTGGACCAGCTTGAAGGGGTTCGAGTACACCACCAATCCCAGCTCCACCAGAGATATGACAATTTTTTCCAACCTGAGCACAGGAACCGACAGAAGCCCAAGTGTCAATCATTGTGCCCTCATCAACATATGCTCCTAAATTTACAAAAGAAGGCATTAGCACAACATTTTTTGCAATATATGATCCTCTTCTTACAACTCCATTCGGAACGTGCCTATAACCTGCTTTCTTCCAATCTTTTTCTTTCCATTTGACTGTTTTGCCTGGAACCTTATCGTACCAAGTTGTGTAAGGTCCTTTTGACATCGTCATTTTATTTACTCTAAAGCTTAAAAGAATTGCTTTTTTTATCCACTGATTAACTACCCACGTACCATTAATTTTATTAGCAACTCTAATTTTACCCGAATCTACTAAATTAATTGTTTCGTTAATTGCTTTAATAAGTTTTTTATCTGACTTGGGTCCTACCTTTTCCTTAGTTTCAAAACTTTCATTAACGATTTTTTCTAATTTATCTAAGTTCATTTATCTCCTTTAAAAATTTTGCCAAATTATCTATTTTATAGTTTATAAAATCCTCATTCGAATACTTCGCAGCCCAGGGTTCTTCATTTTTTATCCAAACTGTTTTCATTCCTAACTCGTAAGCTGGTTTTAAATTTCTTGCTATATCTTCAAAGAATATACAGTATTGTGGCTCAATTTTGTAATTTTCTACTAATTTTTTATAAGGTTCTTTGGAAGGTTTTGGAATAAACTCACAATCGCGTATGTCAAAAATTCCATCAAAAAGGCTATCGATTCCAATTCTTTTTGTTACATTTAAAGCATGAGCTCTTGACCCATTAGTAAAAATTATTTTTTTTCCATTCAATTTCTTTATTTCTTCCTCTAAAAACTTATTTTTATTTAAGAAACTAAGATCAACATCGTGTACAAATTCTAAAAATTCATCAGCATCGATTTTGTGGTTTTTGATCATTCCATTTAAAGTAGTATTATATTCCTGAAAATAGCTTTTTTGAATTTTTCTTGCTTCTTCCAAGTTAACATTTAATTTTTCAGAAATAAATTTTGACATTTTCTTATCCACTTGATCAAAAACTTTAGTTGCTCCATCGTATAAAGTGTTATCTAAATCAAATAACCAAAATTTTATTTTTGATAAATCTTTCATTGCCTTATTAATGTCCCAGAACCTTTATCAGAAAAAATTTCATGTAATATTGAATGCGGTTTTCTTCCATCAAGTATAACAACACCTCTGACACCATTTTCAACAGCATCAACACAATTTTGTATTTTTGGTATCATACCACCTTGAACAACTTTCCATTTAATAAGGTTTTCTAAATCAAAAGGTTTAATCTCTGTAATTAGTTTTTTTTGATCATCATAAACACCTTCAACATTGGTCATTAATAATAGCCTTCTAGATTTGAGTTTTTTGGCTATAGCACTAGCCGCTGTATCACCGTTTATATTATATGTTTGTTGATTTTCTCCTAAACCAAGAGGTGCAATTATTGGAATTTCGTTTTTATTTATTGTATCGTTAATTAATTGAGAATTAATTTTATTCGGTATTCCCACAAATCCCAGCTCTTCTCTTTCAGGCTTAACTTCAATAATATTATTTTCTTTTGTGTGAAAAGATACTGCATTCGACCCTAGATTTTTTAAATTTGAGACTATATCATTATTAAAATCAATTAGGACCTCCTCAACAACATTAATAATATTTTTATCAGTTACTCTTAACCCATCAATAAATTTTGACTCAATTTTTTTTTTATCTAACTCTCTTTTTATTCTAGGTCCTCCACCATGAACAATAATAATTGATAGACCCAACTTATTTAAAATATTAATGTCTAAAATAAAGTTATTGAATACGTTTCTATCAATTAAAACATTACCTCCATACTTAATTACAATTTTCTCGTTCTTATATTTTGAAACATATTTTTGAACATTTATAATTTCTGGAGCGTCTTTTGGCCAAAACTTTTTGATTTCTTCAAGAGAAATGTGATGGGACATTTAATTTGTTTTTACTGTAGTTTGTTTTACAATTACATACTGTTGAGCAATTGTTAAAATATTGTTTACTGTCCAATAAACAACTAGACCGGATGGGAATGAAGCTAAAATAATTGTTAAAAATAACGGAAAGAAAGCAAAAATCTTAGCTTGTATTGGATCTGCAGGAGCAGGATTTAATTTTTGTTGAACCCACATAGAAGCACCCATTAAAATTGGCCAAATACCAATTATCATAAAACTTGGTGGATCCCACGGTATAAGTCCAAACAAATTAAAAATTGTAGTTGGGTCAGCTGCTGAAAGATCTTTTATCCATCCAAAAAAAGGTTGATGTCTCATTTCTAGAGAAATAAACAACATTTTATATATGGCGAAAAAGAACGGTATTTGAATCAAGACTGGTAAACATCCTGAGGCAGGATTAATTTTTTCTTTTCTATATAAAGCCATCATTTCTTGTTGTAATTTTACTTTGTCATCCTTATGAAGCTCTTTTAGCCTCATCATTTCAGGTTGAACTGCCTTCATTTTTGCCATGGATTTAAATGAGAAGTTTGCTAGAGGGTAAAAAATTAATCTTATTGCTATTGTAAGTAAAACTATAGCATAACCAAAATTTCCTGAAATTTTAAATAGATAATCTATTACAAAAAATAATGGTTTTGTGAAAAAGTAAAACCAACCCCAGTCTATCACTAAATCAAATTTATTAATATTTTGATCAGCAGCATATCCATCAATTGTTTCAACTTCTTTTGCCGAAACAAATAATCTTAATTGATTAATACCTGTGGATGACTTGTTAATTGTAGTTGGTTCATTAATTATATAATTTGCCTTATAGCCATTGTCATAAAGAAAAGTTGATTTAAAATTTTTCCCTTTTTCAGGAACAAAAGCTGTCATCCAATACTTATCAGTAATACCCAGCCATCCTTCATTAGACTCTCTAACAATTTTCTTTTCTTTAATATCATCATAATCATCTTCTTTTAACTCATCATCAAATACTCCGATAAATCCTTCATGCTGAATATAAAAATTCTGAATGTCATCAGGAATTTTATTTCTAGTCATTTGAGCATAAGGGTATAAATCAATTGAAGAATTAGAATTATTTCTAACTTGCTGGGTAATTCTAAATAAATATTTATTGTCTAATTCTATTTTTTTTTCAAAGACAATTCCTTCCCCGTTATTCCATTGCAATACTATTGGAGAGTTTTCACTTAAAATATTATTACCTTTTACTGACCAAACACTCTCTTTTGTAGGTATCTTAATTTTATTTCCAACACTGGTCCAGCCAGTTTCAATATAAAAACCATTTTCTGTCTCTGCTGGATTTAAAAAAATAATGTTTTTATCTCCCTCAACTTTTTGTTTATGATTTTTGAATGAAATATCGTCAATCTGCGCACCTTTTAAATTTATTGAACCTTCAATACTACTATTTTCAATTTTGATTCTTTTATCTTTTTTAATTGAGTCCTCTCTAGAAATATTTTTAACTATTGTTGGCTGATTTATTGTTGGGGCTATCGAGCCTGCTTCAGATTTCTGCTCAATTTTTTGATTGTTTTTTGGATCAATAGTTTTTTTTGGCGTTTCAAAAAAGGCTCCCCAGAAAAGTAAAACAGACATTGAAAGAGCGATAGCTACAAATACGTTTTTGTTATCCATTTTTACCATCCTTATGATTTGCTTCAGGAACAAAATCTATTCCATGACTACCACCAAGTATTTTAAAAGGATGACATTTAAAAATTCTTTTTGTTCCTAATTTTAATCCTCTTATAAGACCATGAGTACCGAGAGACTCAATAAAATACTCTGAACAGGTTGGTAAAAATCTACATTTATTTCCAAGCAATGGAGAAATAAAATATTTATAAAATTTTATAATTAATATTAAAATTTTTGTCATTTTACTTTTTCAATTTACTAAAACTTTTCTCCATTAATGGCAAAAGCACATTTTGTTTTTGAGTATAAGAATTAGACTTACCGAAAACTATATAAGTGTAATCCTTATTAATTGCACCTCTTTTTTTTAATAATTTTTGAACAATTGCTTTTAATTTTCTTCTAATTTTGTTTCTTTTAACAGCATTTCCAATTTTTTTTTTCATTACGAAACTAATAAGCAAATTAGATTTATTTTTAGGTTTAAAAAAATTCTTGGCAGCAAATATGGAAAAGTAGTCTGTATGAACTTTTTTTTCCTTAAGAGCTTTTCTGAATTGGTCGCTTTTTTTTAAACTTTCAAGCTTAACCATTAATTTTAGGTAGAAAGTGTTTTTCTTCCTTTAGCTCGTCTACGAGCGATAAGTTGTCTTCCAGTTTTAGTTGCCATTCTTGATCTAAAACCATGTCTTCTTTTCCTTACTAAATTGCTGGGCTGATATGTTCTTTTCATAAATATTTAAAGGTATATATTTTAATTGTTGTCTATTGTACAGGTAAATTATGAGCAAAAATTTGAAAATATTTTTAGGATTTTCTTACTTAATCATACTGTTTGTATTCTTATATTTTATTTTTACAGGG
Source organism: uncultured Pelagibacteraceae bacterium (assembly GCA_902572345.1). GTDB lineage: Bacteria > Pseudomonadota > Alphaproteobacteria > Pelagibacterales > Pelagibacteraceae > Pelagilacustribacter. The sequence goes on from CACGEW010000011.1 coordinate 9,831, forward strand.
ATTGAGATTAGCAGATTAAATGATTTCTCTTATTACAAAGATTTTCAGAAAAATTTAAGCGACTATGTTAGTGCAAACATCATAACAAATATAATTTACTTTTTTATCTTTGCAGTTTTATGGGTGGCTCTTCTTGGTTTTGGCGCACCTCTGCTAATAATCTCTGGAATACTGTTTGGTCAATGGATTGGAACTTTGGTTTCTATAATTTCGATTTCAGTTGGAGCGTTAATTTTGTATTCTATTGGAGATTTCTTTTTTAGAGATTTAGCAAAGAATACCCTAGAACAAAAATTTGAAAAATATATTGTTTTATTTAAAAAAAATGAATTTTATTATTTTTTTATCTATAGGTTTATTGGAGGTTTAGGAGTTCCATTTGGATTACAGAATTTAATTCCAATTTTATTTGGAATGAAAAAATCGAATTATTTCTTTTCAAGTTTTTTAGGATTTGTACCTGGATTTTTTATTTTTAATACAATTGGTTCTGGGCTTAATTCATATGTTGCGCAATCAGAGAAATTTAGCATGCTTGACTTAATATTATCTCCGGCTATTTATTCACCGATACTAATGTTTATTTGTCTATTAATAGTTTCTTTTATAATTAAAAAAAATTTTTTCGATGATAAAAATTAATGAAAATGTTTTATCTGATGATTTAAGTCCATATCTTAAACAGCATAAAGATAATCCGGTTAATTGGCAAACTTGGTCTAAAGAAATTTTAGAATTTTCAAAGCAAAATAAAAAACCTATTTTACTAAGCATCGGATATGCGAGTTGTCACTGGTGTCATGTTATGGCTCATGAAAGTTTTGAAGATAATGAAACAGCAAAGCTTATGAATGAATTGTTTATTAATATAAAAGTGGATAGAGAAGAAAGACCAGATTTAGATTTTATTTTTCAAAGCTCGTTTCAATTATTTAATCAAACCGGTGGAGGTTGGCCTTTAACAATGTTTTTGGATGAAAATGGTGTCCCCTTCATGGGAGGCACTTACTTTCCTAAAGAGTCAAAACACGGCTTACCTTCATTTAAAGAAGTTCTTCAAAAAGTTTCTGACGCTTACAAAGGTCAAAGAGAAAAAATAATTAAACAAAAAGATCTAATTATTAAAAGCTTAGATTTAAAAAAAAATTTAGTTTTAAGTCAAGATCTTGAGCCTATTCTAGAAATATCTTTAAGCCACTTAGATACAGAAAAAGGAGGCTATAAAGGTTCACCTAAGTTTCCAACTTTCAATTTATTCGAAACTCTTATTTATTTCTACAATACGACTAATGACAAAAAGTATTTAAAGCCAGTCGAAATAATTATTAAACAATTATGTTCAAAAGGAATATATGATCATGTCGAGGGAGGTATTTCTCGTTATACTGTAGACGAAAATTGGATAATCCCGCATTTCGAAAAAATGCTTTATGATAATGCACAATTTATATTATTACTTTCAAAATATTGTAAAATTAATTCAGATAATTATTTTAAAGAAAAATTAGAGCAAACAACTGATTTTTTAAAAAAAAACTTTCTTAATAAAGAAGGCTTTTTTGGGTCCGCTTATGATGCGGACAGCGAAGGGGAAGAGGGTAAATATTATGTTTATTCTTACAAAGAAATTAAAGATATAGAAAATATTGAAAAATATTTTGAACTAAAATCTGAAGGAAATTGGGAAGGTAAAATAATTTTGGTTGAAAAAGAAAAGCCAAACAAAAATATTTTAAATAAGCTTCTGCAAATTAGATTAAAAAGAAAAAAACCTTTTTTTGACGACAAGACTCAATTAGATTTAAACTGCCTAATGATAAGTGCATTGATTGCAGCAAACGAGATTTTGCCAAATAAAGGATATTTAGAATTAGCTGAAGAATTTTTCTTAAAAATAGAAAAAAAATATATCCAAAATACAATTTATCACAGCTACTCCAAGGATAATGTTTTTGTAGAAGACTATGCTTTTTTAATTTACGCAATTAACGACCTGTCAGAAACTACATTGAATTTTAAATATAAAGATTTGGCTAAAAAATTGACACAAGAGGCAATAGTTAAATTTTTCTTAGAAGATAAAAATATTTTTCAAAAAAGTCCAAAAAATAAAAATGATACTTTTTTTAACCCAATTGACATAGGTGATAATACGACTCCTAATGGGAATGCTATTATGCTTATTAATTTTGTGAAATTAGGGATGATGGAGGAGGCAAAAAAATTATCAGATAGCTTAAATGGGTATTTGAACATTTATAAAAATCATATGATGACAGCTATAAGAGCTTTAGATTTTTTTAATAATATCAATTCAGGTAAAAATTGTAATGAGAAAGGTTGTAAAATAGATGATTAAAAAAGTTAATTGATTAGTATGGTTAGTTTTAATGATTTTGTGGAATTATGGTTTTCCTAACGCCACTCCACTTCAAGATGTATAAGTTGCCGTAATTTTGTCGGTATTATTTATTAGTATTAATATAATACATTCAAGAGACTTGCAAAAATCAAGCTCAGGAAGTAAATTTAAGTATCAATGAAGGGACGTTTTTTATGGGAATTCACTACGATTACAAATCTACACGTGGCGATAAGGCTATGAAAAAAGAGGCTAAAAGAAAAGCAAGAATTGAGCAAAGAAGAGCAAAGCGTTCAGTCAGCACCACTAAAGAGTCCGAGGAAAAATTAATGCATGACATTGATAAACCTATAACGTTAGAGGACTTAACGAACCCAGATAAAAATTAATTTTTTTAATGAAATCTTTTGAAAAAAAAGATTCTCTTATGAAAAGTCGTGAAGCTTCCTTAAAAAAAAACCTTAAAAAGAGAAAAAAAATCAAAATAGAAAAAAAGAAAAAATGACAGTTTTATCGGATAAATGGATTAAAAAAGCTGCAAAACAAAAAAAAATGATTAAGCCTTTTGTTGGTAAACAGGTAAGGAAAGGAAAAATTTCATTTGGTTTATCCTCTTATGGATATGACGCTAGAGTATCTAATGAGTTTAAAATTTTTACTAATGTAAATTCTGGTATAGTTGACCCTAAAGTTTTTAAAAAAGAGAGCTTTATAACAAAAATAGGAAAGGAATGTATCATTCCTCCTAACTCTTTTGCACTAGCAAGAACGATGGAATATTTTAAAATTCCTGACGATATTTTGGTTATTTGCCTTGGCAAATCAACTTACGCAAGATGTGGGATAATTGTGAATGTAACGCCTTTAGAACCTGGCTGGGAAGGTCATGTTACTTTAGAATTTTCTAACACAACTCCATTACCAGCTAAAATTTATGCCAATGAAGGTGTAGCTCAATTTATTTTTTTAAAAGGCAATGAGAAACCAGAGGTGACCTATGCTAATAGAAAAGGTAAATATATGAAACAAAAAGGTGTAACACTTCCAAAAGTTTAATCTTTTCAATGCAAAAGCTTATAATTAAAGGTAGAAAAGAAATAAGCGGAAAAATTTCTATCTCTGGCTCTAAAAATGCAACTCTTCCAATTTTAGCCGCCTCAATTCTTGCAGACCAAGCACAAATTAAAAACATACCTCTTGTGAAGGATATTTTTACAATGATCGATTTACTGAATTTTATTGGACTAAAAACAAAATTAATTAGAAAAAAAAATATTATTGAAATTTCAAGTAAGGGTAAAAATATTAATACTTTAGCTCCTTACAAACTCGTAAAAACTATGAGAGCTGGCATTTTAGTGTTGGGTTCTTTGTTAACTAAATACAAAAAGGCAAAAGTTTCTTTACCCGGAGGATGTGCTATTGGTACTAGACCAGTAGATTTACATTTATTTGCACTAAAAAAAATGGGTGCTAAAATTAAAATAAAAAATGGATATATATTAGCTGAAGCAAAAAATGGTTTAAAAGGTGCAAAAATAAGATTTCCCTCAATTTCCGTTGGGGCAACAGAAAATGCATTGCTTGCTGCTTTCAAAGCTAAAGGCAAAACTGTTTTAACTAATTGTGCGATTGAACCAGAAATAATTGATTTAATTAAATTTCTAAATAAGTTAGGCGCGAAAATTCATTTAAAAGGTAGATCAATTTTAATTTCTGAGAGTAAAATCAAAACTTCAAAAATCTCACACGAAGTAATTTTTGATAGAATTGAATTGGGAACTTACATAATTGCGAGTACGTTATTAGCTAAAAAAAATTTAATAATAGACAAAATAAATCCAAAAATTATTAAAAGTGAAATTGATGTTTTAAAAAAGATAGGTGTTAAGATAATACAAAAAAAAAAGTCAATCATTGTTAAAAAAGGACAGAGGCTTAAAAATATAAATATAACTACTAAACCATATCCAGGCATACCAACAGATCTGCAAGCCCAACTAATGGTTCTTCTCACACAGGTAAACGGTGTATCAAAAATAAAAGAAAATATATTTGAAAATAGATTTATGCATGTACCTGAATTAAGAAGAATGGGTGCTCAGATTACAATTAAAGACAAAACTGCAATTATCAAAGGACCGACAAAGTTAACCGGAGCTGAAGTAATGGCTACTGATCTACGGGCGTCTGTTAGTCTTGTATTAGCAGGATTGATTGCCGAGAATAGAACAATAATTAACAGAATTTATCACCTTGATAGAGGCTACGAATATTTAGAGAGAAAACTTAGACATTGTAAAGCTGAGATAAAAAGAATTTGATATGGAACCAAAAAACCTAAAGTTGATCGCCAGAACAGAAGAAGATCTAAGAGTAGTATCAGCACACTTGCAAGACTCTATTGCAAGTATTGCTGATATTGCAAATTTAAAAAAAAATAAAATTTTTCTAATGCAATTAAATCGTTTTATGTGGGAGGACATTGAAAAAGGGGTTTTTAGGAAAAATAAACGTATTAGGACAATTTTAAAGTTTGAAAATGTTTTAGCAGCGGATTCAAGAAACATAAATCAACTTAAAAAAGATAAATTTTTGGATTTTCTAGCTATTGAAACAAATATTACTCCTGATAATAACTATGAGATGAAAATAATTTTCGCAGGAGATTCTATAATAAGAATAATCTCCGAAGTCATAGAGGTAACATTAGACGACCAAGGAGAAGCTTGGGATACAAAAAATAAACCAAAACATAAAACTTTATAATGATAAAAGTATTAAAATTAAATAGTAAAAATTCTTTAAAAGTTTTAGAAATTTTTTTGAATAAAAGGAAGTCTATCCAAAAAAATCAAACTTCCGTTGTTAATAAAATTATAAATGATGTAAGAAAAAATGGAGATGCAGCAGTTATAAAGTATGAAAAACGATTCTCAAAAATAAAAACAAAGTCTAATAAACTGTTGTTTTCAAATAAAGAAATAAACAAAATTTCAAAAAAAACAGATTCAAAAATAAAGAAATCAATAGATTTAGCATTTGAAAGAATAAAAAAATTTCACTCTAAACAACAATTTTCATCTTTTACATTAAAGGATAGATACAAAAATATGTTTTCTTATAAATATTCTCCATTAGAAAAAGTTGGAGTTTATGTGCCCGGCGGTACAGCAAGTTACCCAAGCACTGTCCTAATGAACTGTATTCCAGCGATTGTTGCTGGAGTAAAAAATATATATTTAACCACTCCATCTTTAGACTCTAATATAAATCCAGCTGTGGTTTATGCTGCAAAAAAATGTGGTGTAAAAAAAATTTATAAAACTGGTGGGGCCCAGACTATTGCTGCATTAGCCTATGGAACAAAAAAATTTGAAAAAGTAGATAAGATAGTTGGACCAGGTAACGCTTTCGTAGCCAGTGCAAAAAAAGAAGTTTTTGGAGATGTAGGTATTGATATGGTTGCTGGCCCATCTGAGGTTAGCATTGTTGCAGACAAGTCCGCTGACCCAAATCTTGTTGCAGCAGACTTAATAGCTCAAGCAGAACACGATGTTAATGCTCAATCGATATTAATTACCAATAACAAAAACTTAATTCGTTTAGTAAACTTGTCCTTGAAGAAACAATTAATCAAATTGCAAAAAAAAAGTATTGCTTCTCAAAGTTTAAAAAATTTTGGTTTAGCCATTCTTGCTAGCAGTAAAAAAAGTATTTTAGAGGCTATAAACACCATAGCACCCGAGCATTTAGAGTTATATACGAATATTAATAATGAAATTATTCAAGGCGTAAAAAACGCTGGGTCAATTTTTATAGGAAAATTTTCCCCCGAAGCCATTGGAGATTATATAGCTGGTCCAAATCATGTACTTCCAACTTCAGGATCAGCAAGATTTTCATCTGGCTTGTCCGTTAACGATTTTTTAAAACGACACTCAGTGATAAAAATAACAAAAACAGGTATTGAAAGATTAGGACCATCGGTTATAAATTTAGCAGAGTATGAGAATTTAGATGGTCATGCTAACTCAATAAAAATAAGATTAAAAAAGGATAAATAATTGGCGAAACAAGAAACTCTAGAATTTAAAGGAAAAGTCACTGAACTTTTACCAAATGCAATGTTTAGAGTTAAGCTAGAGAACAACCATGAGATTCTAGCACACACTGCTGGAAAACTTCGAAAGAATAGAATTAGAGTTTTAGCCGGAGATAATGTAATGGTTGAAATGACGCCATACGATTTAACTAAAGGTAGAATTACTTTTAGATTTTAGGCCTTGTAGCTCAGTAGTAGAGCAGTACCCTGAAAAGGTATGTGTCGTAAGTGCGATTCTTACCAAGGCCACCACAAAAATTATGAAATTATTAGATCTATTACTCAATGATGAAAAAAAAATTGACAGGTCTCTTTACTCATCTGGTCCTTATTGGGATTATAAAAATATAAAAACATTATTAGAGATTAAAAAAAAAGGGTTAAAAGATTTTAGAAGTTTTTCAAATGGGGCTGGAACTTCTTTCACAGACAATATGCCTTTTGATATTAGGAATGAGTTGGGAAAAAGAGGTAGATTATTAGCAAAAATTTTTTCACTTCCAGGATTAAATAAAATTTTTGACAGTCAATTGTCACTTACTAAAAACTATTTAGACACATATTTAAAAACAATTTCAATCATATATTCTGAAAATAAGAATGTTGAAAAATTAATAAGTAAATATAAATTTGAAAAAACAACTGAATTTAATTGTATGAAAAAATTTACTTACAAAAATAAAGATTATTCAATTTTTTATCTGGAAATAGCAGACCGAATTGAAAAATTATCTGAAAGTTTTAATTTTTCAAAGACAAGAAGCCTATTTGAAATAGGAGGTGGTTTTGGAGCTAATATACATTTTTTAATAACCAATTTTCCTAATATAAAAAAAATAGTTTATTTAGATGTAGTGCCAAATATTTATATTGGCTCAGAATATTTAAAACATTTTTATGACGAACAAGTCATAGACTATTCAAAAACCAGGAAACTAGATAAAATTTCATTTAAAGAAAATGATGATTTGGAAATTCTATGTATCCCGCCTTGGGAGATTGAAAAGCTAGATGTGAAAATAGATCACTTTCACAATGCAGCAAGCTTTGTTGAAATGCCAAAAAAAGTTGTAAGAAATTACTGTAGTTATATAAAAAAATTTAATACCAATGAGATATCCTTAATTTCCTATGATGAACATGACGATTCAACCACCTTCAAACCAGAATTATTAAATACATTTTTTGACAATAGTTTAAAAGTCACATGGCACAACTGGTTAATTGAAGAATATAATAGAAAGACTATTTATCTTTGCTCACAATAAATTTTAATTATGTCTAAAAATAATAAAATTGGTCTTTTTTGGCTTCGAGATGATTTTAGATTAGAAAATAATTTTGGATTATCTGAAGCAACTACAAATCATGATAATACGACCGTATTCTACTTGTTGAAAACCGATAAATATGACAATCAACAAGCACAAAAATGGTGGTTATGTGAGTCATTAATAAATTTTAAAAATATTTTAAAGAAATTAAATATAAATTTAGAAATTATACCAACTTCTTCATATAAAGAATTCTTCCAAAAATTGATTAAAAAAAATAATTTTTCAATTTATTGGAATCGTGTTTACGAGCCTGACTATTTGAAATTTGATGATTATTTATCTCAGCAATTAGAAAATAACAGAATTGATTATAAAATTTGTAAAGGGAATATTTTGAATGAAATTAGCGATATAAAAAAAAATGATGGAACGCCCTTTAAGGTTTTTACGCCTTATTGGAGAAATGCAGAAAAATTTTATTTAGAAAGTATACCTGCAAAAAAAAAGAAAGTAAAAAAACAAAAAAAAAGAGTTGAATATTTCAAAAATAAGCTATCTTGCGAAAGTATTCTTCCTGAAAAAAACTGGTTCAAAAAATTTGTTTCGCTATGGGTACCCGATGAAGAAACCGCTTTGAAAGAATTAAAAAATTTTTTAAGAGATAAAATTGATAATTATGGAGAAGCAAGGAATTTTCCAAACTTGATTGGAACATCAAAGTTATCTCCATTTATAAAGTTTGGTCAAATCCACGTTGAGACAATTTGGAGAGAGTGTGTAAACCATAAAACTAAAAATCAAGGAGTAACAAAATTTTTAGCTGAAATTGGATGGAGAGAATTTAATTATTCGCTAATTAATAATTTTCCACATATGCTTAAGAATAATTACTCTAAAAAATTCGATAATTTTCCTTGGGAAAAAAACTCAAAATTTTTATCAGCGTGGAAAAAGGGTTTAACTGGATACCCTATAGTTGATGCAGGTATGAGAGAACTTTATTCGACAGGATGGATGCATAATAGAGTTAGAATGATAGCAGGGTCATTTTTAGTTAAGCATTTATTAATAAATTGGAAAGAAGGAGAAAAATATTTTAGAAATTGTTTGTTAGATTACAGCGCAGCAAGTAATGTTGCTGGGTGGCAATGGGTTGCAGGCTCCGGAGCTGATGCAGCTCCATACTTTAGAATATTTAACCCAATTCTTCAGGGAGAAAAATTTGATAAAGATGGAGAATATGTAAAAAAGTGGATACCTGAGCTTAAAGATCTGCCAAACAAGTTTATTCATAAACCATGGGAGTTCAGAAGTGATAAATTCAATCTAGGAAAAGACTATCCTTTACCAATTGTTAAACACGAGGAAGCAAGAAGTAAGGCATTACAGGCTTTTAAAAAAATTTAAGCTAAAAATTTCCGTGGCAGTGTTTAAATTTTTTTCCAGATCCACATGGACATTTCTCATTTCTACCAACTTTCTTTTCTTGTTTCTTTTCTGAGACCACCTCTTTACTTTTATCATTATTTTCATTTGATAGAACGATATTTAAATTTAAAAGAAATTTGATCAAATCATTTTTAATTTTTAATAATAACTCTTCAAATAAAACAAAGGCTTCTTTTTTGAATTCTGATAAAGGATCTTTCTGACCATACTGTCTTAAACCAATTACCTGTCTTAATTGTTCTAAATATTGGAGGTGCGATCTCCAAGAAAAATCAATTACTTGTAAAAATATTTTTTTTTCGAGGGTATTATTTTGATCGGAACCCAATATACTTTCTCTAGATGATTTTTTTTTAATATAAAATTTTTTAATTTCTTCATTAAATTCCGATTCATTTAAATTTGCAAATTTAAGCAATTCTTCATCATTTATTGAATTACCTGTTACATTTTTTACTTCAGCAAGATAGCTTTTCTTATCTCCGGATTTTTGAAAATTAAATCTTGAATTATTTAAATTACTTAAAATTTCCTCAAAAAAATCATTTAAAATATCACCTATATGTCGCTCCTTTAAGATTTTCAATCTTTGAGAAAAAATAACTTGCCTTTGATCATTCATTACATCATCAAATTTTATAAGAGTTTTTCTAATGTCAAAATTTCTACTTTCTACTTTTTTTTGAGCTCTCTCCATAGCTTTGTTAATCCAGGGGTGGTCAATTGACTCGTTTTCTTTTAAACCGAGTTTTTGAAGCATTCCATCTATAGAGTCACCTCCAAAAATTCTCATTAACTCATCTTGCAAACTTATAAAGAAAATTGTGCTTCCCGGGTCACCTTGTCTGCCCGATCTTCCTCTTAACTGATTATCGATCCTTCTGCTTTCATGTCTTTCAGTTCCTATAATATATAAACCTCCAAGCTTTTTTACTTTATTTTCATTTTCTTTTATCAAATTTTCATCTTCTTTTTTTCCATCAATTATGAAATCCTTATTTCCTCCAAGTTTGATGTCAGTCCCACGTCCCGCCATGTTAGTCGCTATTGTTACTGCTCCAACTTTACCTGCTTCAGCAATTATTTTCGCCTCCTTCTCATGTTGCTTCGCATTGAGTACGTTATGTTTAATATTTTTATTACTTAAGAAAGAGGAAATTTTTTCTGACTTTTCAATACTAGTAGTTCCAACTAGCACTGGCTGGCCTTTTGTATTGCATTCAACTATTTTATTTGAAATTGCATTATATTTTTCTTTCTCAGTTCTAAATATTTGATCATTGTGGTCTTTTCGTAGCATTTTCTTATTAGTGGGAATAGAAACAACATTTAATTTATAAATGTCGTAAAATTCCTCAGATTCTGTCATAGCCGTACCAGTCATACCTGCTAATTTTTGATAAAGTCTAAAATAATTTTGATAAGTAATGGATGCTAATGTTTGATTTTCCTCTTCAACTTTCACATTTTCTTTAGCTTCTATTGCTTGATGCAATCCATCTGAAAATCTTCTTCCATCTAAAACTCTTCCAGTAAATTCATCAATGATTTGAACTCTTCCATCTCTAACAATATAGTCAATATCTTTGTTAAAAAGTAAATTTGCTTTTAGAGCCTGATTAACATGGTGAACAAGATCTAAATTAGCGGGATCATAAAAATTTTTATTTTTTAGTATTTTCTTTTGCATTGCAAGCTTTTCAATTTTATCAATCCCTAAATCTGTTAGTATCGCATTTTTATTTTTTTCATCCAATTCAAAATCTTCTTTTTTTAAATATTTTATGAATTCATTTGAAGTTAAGTATAGAGTATTTTTATCTTCTAGTTTTCCAGAAATTATTAATGGTGTTCTTGACTCATCTATAAGAATACTATCTACTTCGTCGACTATGCAGAAATTATGATTACGTTGAACCATTTCTTCAAGCTCATACTTCATATTGTCTCTTAAATAATCAAAACCAAGTTCATTGTTAGTTGCATATGTAATATCTTCGTGGTAATTTTTTTTTCTTTCGACATCATTTAAGTCGTTAGTTATACAACCGGTAGAAACACCCAAATAATCAAAAACTTTTCCCATCCATTCCGAGTCTCTTTTTGCTAAGTAATCATTTACGGTAACTATATGTACACCTTTTCCTTCCAAAGAATTTAGATAAGCTGGAAGTGTTGAAACAAGAGTTTTTCCTTCTCCTGTTTTCATCTCCGCAATTTTTCCATTATGTAAGATTAATCCCCCAGCCAATTGAACATCGTAATGTCTTTCACCCAAAGTTCTTTTTGCTGCTTCTCTGACCAAAGCAAAACTCTCTGGTATGACATCTTGGATTTTTAAAGATCCATTTTGAGCATTTTTTTTAAAATTATGGGTCTTTTCTATGAAATCAGCCTTTGTCAAAGACTTAATTTCATTTTCTTTATTATTTATCGCTTCGATAATATTTTGAATATCGTCTAATTCTTGTTGATTAGAGCTTTTAAATATTTTACTAAAAGTTCTTGTAAATAAATTCATTATACATCTATATATGTATTATTTATTTAAATTAAACATCAATAATGACAATAAATATTAAAAATTTCTTAAACGATAAAACGAAACTATCTAAAATGGGTGAGTTTCAAAGCCTTAAACAAATAGAGGGTTTAGAGATGGCATCAATCTCTGCTGACTTATATAGTGATGGTAGAGATGATTTGGCACTGTTTTATTTTAGTAAGGGAGCAAATTACGCCACATTAACTACCTCTAACAGTATAACTTCTGAATTTATTCCTTGGAATAATAATTCTCATAAAAAAATTATTAAAGGATTATTGGTCAACACTAAAAATGCAAATACTTTTACGGGCAAGCAAGGAAAAGAAAGTATTGATATTTTGGCAAAAAATTTATCGAGAGTGCTTACAATTAAAGAGTCTAAAAATCAAAAGGGTACAAGTGAAACTGTGAAAATAAAAGACTTAATTTTTGCTTCAACAGGAGTAATAGGCGAAGAATATCCAGTTGAAAAAATAAGAGAGCGTCTCCCAGAACTAGTAGATAGATTGAGATCAGATCACAATAAAATGTATTGGATAAAAATAGCCTCAGCAATTATGACCACTGACACAAAACCAAAACTAGCTTACGAAGAAATATTAGTAGGTGACGAGTTAGTAAAAATCTGTGGAGTTGCAAAAGGCTCAGGGATGATAGCACCCAATTTAGCTACTATGCTTTCATTTGTCTTTACTAATGCAGATATAAACTCAAATTTATTAAAAACACTTTTAAAAAGAGCTGTTGCTAACTCATTTAATGCAATTACAGTTGATAGCGACCAATCAACAAATGATATGGTTACAATTTTTTCTACTAGAGCTATTAAAATTGGACAAAATATTTCTTTAAATGACAAGGCAGTTCAAAAATTTGAAATAGCTTTAAAAAAATTATGCTTAAATTTAGCTAAACAAATCGTTGTTGATGGTGAGGGTGCAAAAAAATTTGTAACAATTAATGTAATTAATGCAAAATCTTTAGGAAGTGCAAAAAATATTGCCTTCTCAATTGCTAACTCTCCACTTATAAAAACTGCTATTGCGGGTGAAGATCCTAATTGGGGTAGGATAGCAATGGGTATTGGAAAATCAGGGGAAATAATAGATCAAAAAAAACTAAAAATTAAAATAGGAAATTTTATAGTGGCCGAAAATGGAAAAATTTCAGATACTTATGATGAAAAAAAAATAAAAGAATATATGGAGTGGGGATCAATAGAAATTGAAATAAATCTGAAACTTGGAAACGATGCTTTCAAATGTTATACTTGTGATTTTACTCATGATTATATTGACATAAATGCTGATTACAGGAATTAAATGATTAAATATAATTTAAAATGTCAAAATGGCCATGAGTTCGAGAGTTGGTTTTCTAATTCAGATGAGTTTGACAAATTAAATAAAAAAAATTTATTAGAATGCATTTATTGTTCCTCAAAAAATATCGAAAAATCTATAATGTCTCCGATGATCTCAAGTTTAAAAAAAGATGATAAAATTGAAATTATTAGTAAAGATTTTAAAAATGAGAAAGCAAATCTTCTTCAGCTCAGAAAATATATTGAGAAAAATTTTGATTATGTTGGAAAAGACTTTAGTAAAAAAGTGAGAGAAGTTTATTATGATAAAAAAAGCAAAAAAGCTATTTATGGAACCACTACTTCAGAGGAAAGAGAAGAGTTAGCTGAAGAAGGAATAGATTTGCTTACAATTCCATGGGTCAATAAAGACAATTAATTTTTACTACTTACAACAATGTAATTTACAGAGAGATCTTTTGATTTTTTCCATTTACTTAAAAATGGATTAAACTTTAATCCCATAATTTCTAATGTTGTAAATTTTTCGTCAAACAATAATTTTTCTAGTTCTTCGGGTTTCAAAAATTTATTCCAGTCATGTGTTCCAATTGGCAGCCATCTCAAAATATATTCAGCTCCAATAATGGCTTTGACATATGATGAAAAGGATCTATTAAGCGTCGCAGTAAACATTAAACCATTTTTCTTTAATAAATTTCGACAAGATTTTATATACAAACCTACATTATCAACATGCTCCACAATCTCTAAATTCAAAATTATATCAAATTCTTCAAAAGATTTTAATTTTTCCGGGGAGGTGTTTTGATAATCAATGTGAAGACCACTTTTTTCGGAATGTAACTTTGCAACTTTAATGTTTTTCTCTGAAGCATCTATTCCAGTTACTTTGGCTCCTAGCCGAGCAAGAGGTTCGCTGATTAAACCTCCACCACAGCCAATATCTAAAATATTTAAATCTTTTAAAAAATTCGATTTTTCATTTTTTATATTAAAATATTTTTTTATATAAGAAGTAATGTACTCAATTCTTATTGGATTAAACATATGAAGTGGTTTAAATTTTCCGTTAACATCCCACCAATCTTCAGCTAATCTTGAAAACTTTTGAATTTCTTCTTTATTTATAGTAGTACTCATTTTGTAAATATTTTTAATTAATATTAGTATCTATAATTTATAATATTATATTCTTAAATGGTTAAAAAAGTACTAAAGTTTGGTGGAACATCTGTTGGAACAGCTGAGAGGATCCAGCATGTTGCAAATATCATAAAAAAAGAACATTCTGCAGGAAACAAAGTAATTGCTGTGGTTTCAGCAATGGCAGGAAAAACCAACGAACTTATAAAACTTTCTAAGGAGATTTCAGAAGACTTTGACAAAAGAGAGTTGGATGTCCTGCTATCCTCTGGAGAACAAGTTACTTGTGCTCTGCTTGCCGCATCATTAATAAAATTAAAAATAAAAGCTAAATCTTTAATGAACTGGCAAATTCCAATCCTTACAGAAGGAGAACATGCCAATGCTAGAATAATTAATATTCATGTAGAAAAAATTGATAAGTACTTAGATGAAAATGGGGTAGTAATAATTCCAGGATTTCAAGGAATTTCAAAAAATGGTGACACAACTACAATTGGAAGAGGAGGTTCTGATGCTACAGCAGTTGCAGTTGCAAAAATATTTAATGCAGAAAAGTGTGAAATATATACTGACGTTGATGGAGTTTTCTCAACTGATCCTAATAAAATTCCAGTAGCAAAAAAAATTGACAAAATATCATATGATGAGATGCTCGAACTATCCTCTTTGGGAGCAAAAGTAATGCAATCATCTGCTGTGCAAACTGCAATGATTTACGATATTCCTTTAGAGGTAAAATCGACTTTTACGGAGAGAAAAGGAACGAAAATTTTTAGTCAAGTAAATATAGATTATTCAAAAAGTGTGACAGGAGTAGCTTACTCTAAAGATGATGCAAAAATAACTATAATAGGCGTTCAAGATAAACCTGGCGTTGCCGCAAATATATTTGAACCCTTGAGCAAGTCACAAATAAATGTAGATATGGTAATTCAAAATATTTCTTCCGATCAAAAGACGACTGATGTAACTTTTACTGTAAAAAGGGATGATATTGCTAAAACTAAAAAAATATTAAAAAGTAATAGTAAAATTAAATACAAAGAAATTATCCATAAAGATAAAGTAGCTAAAATTTCAATAGTAGGAGCAGGAATGGTATCAACTCCAGGAGTTACCTATAGAATGTTTAGAGCTTTGTCTGATGAAGATATTAATATTTTAGCTATTTCTACTTCTGAAATAAAGCTTTCAGTAATTATTGAAGAGGAACATGTTTTAAAAGCTATAAAAAAATTACATACTATATTTGATCTAGATTAAAATGGAAATTAGACCACACAGAATAATAAAAAGAAAAAAAACTAAAGAAATAAAAGTAGGCAATGTAAGAGTTGGTGGGAGCTCTCCAATAAGCGTTCAATCAATGACTAATACTTTAACTACTGATGTAAAAAAAACAATTGATCAAATTCGTTCATTAGAGGATGCAGGAGCGGAAATAGTAAGAGTATCATGCCCCGACGAGGACTCAACTAAAGCATTAAAAAAAATTATTAAGGAAGTTTCAGTACCAATTGTAGCTGATATTCATTTTCACTATAAAAGAGCAATCGAGGCAGCAGAAAATGGGGCAAGCTGTTTAAGAATTAATCCAGGAAATATTGGAACAAACAAGAAAGTATTGGAGGTTATTAAAGCAGCAAAAAATAATAATTGCTCAATTAGAATTGGTGTAAATGCAGGATCATTGGAAAAAAATTTGCTAGAAAAATATAAGGAACCTTGCCCTGAAGCATTGGTTGAGAGTGCTACGAATAATATTAAACTATTAGAAGATAGTAATTTTTTTAATTTCAAGATAAGTGTAAAATCATCTGACATATTTTTGACTGTAAAAGCCTATAGAAAATTATCAGAAATTTGTAATTACCCCCTACATTTAGGAGTTACAGAGGCAGGAGGTTTACTTACAGGCAGTATTAAATCTTCTATTGGAATTGGCCAACTGCTTATGAGTGGAATTGGTGACACAATCAGAGTTTCTCTTTCTTCAGATCCAGTGGACGAGGTTAAAGCTGGATATGAAATATTAAAATCATTGGGAATCAGATCTAGGGGTGTTAACATCATTTCTTGTCCGTCCTGTGCCAGACAAGCTTTTCCAGTGATTGAAACAGTGAAGATATTGGAAAAAAAATTAGCTCACATAAAAAAACCTATAAATTTATCTATTATTGGATGTGTCGTTAACGGTCCTGGAGAAGCAGCGCAGACAGAGATAGGATTAACGGGCGGTGGGCAGGATAATAATTTATTATACCTCTCAGGAATTCCACACAAAAAAGTTCCAACATCAGAAATTATCGACAAAGTTGTAAAATTAGTTGAAGAAAAAACAAAAAATTAAATTCTAGCAATGGTTCCTAAGGATAAAATTAGAGAAATAATAATTAAATATGACTCTCTTGAAAAAGAACTTTCATCTGGCAATGTAGATCCTAAATCATTTGCAAAAAAATCTAAAGAATACTCAAATCTTGGAAGTATAATTAATATTGCTAAAAAGTACTTAAATTTTGAGAATGAGAAAAAAGATTTAGTAAACATAATAGAAGATAAATCAAGCGACCCAGAAATAATAGAAATGGCCAAAAAGGACTTAAATGAATTAATGGAAAAGAATAAGAATTATGAAAATGAACTAAAAATATTCTTACTACCCAAGGACGAAGATGACAATAAAAATGCAATAGTAGAAATTCGAGCTGGAACAGGAGGGCTAGAAGCGTCACTATTTTGCTCTGACCTATTCAAAATGTATGAGAAAGTTTCTTCAAAAAAAAATTGGAAATTAGAAATTATTAATATTTCAAAGAGTGAGGCAGGAGGATTCAAAGAGGTAATTTTTTCAGTAAGTGGTAATGATATATATTCTTATTTGAAATATGAATCTGGAGTGCATCGAGTTCAAAGAATACCACAAACTGAAACACAAGGGAGAGTCCACACCTCTGCTGCTACTGTTGCAGTATTACCAGAAGCTGAAGATGTGGATGTTGAAATTAAAGAGTCAGATTTAAGGATAGATGTATTTAGAGCTGGGGGCCCAGGCGGTCAATCTGTAAACACTACTGATAGTGCTGTTAGAATAACACATATTCCAAGTGGTGTAGTTGTAAGTCAACAAGATGAAAAATCACAACATAAAAATAAAGCGAAAGCCCTTAAAATTTTGAGATCTAGAGTGTATGAAGCTGAGAAAAGAAAGAAGGATCAAGAAAGGTCTTCTAATAGAAGAAGTCAAATTGGATCTGGAGACAGATCAGAGAGAATAAGAACATATAATTTTCCTCAAGGCAGAGTAACAGATCATAGAATAAATTTAACTTTACATAAATTGGATGAATTTTTAAGTGGAGAAATTCACGAAGAGATGAATCAAGAACTTAGACTAAAAGAGCAAAATTTAAAACTTGAAAACTTAAAGTCATGATAGTTTCAGAAATAATTAAAATTGGATCTGATTTATTAAAAAAAAATAATATTTCATCTCATTTATTAGACACTGAGTTGCTGCTATCTAAAACACTTAACAAATCAAGAGAAGAAATAATTATTAACTCAAATCAGAAAGTCCATAAAAAAAATTTTTTAAAATTTAAAGAATATTTATCAAGAAGATCAAAAAATGAGCCCATAGCTTATATATTGGGAGAAAAAGAATTTTGGAGCAAAAGCTTTAAAGTAAATAAAAACACATTGATACCTAGACCAGAAACAGAACTTTTGGTGGATAGACTAATAAAAATTTTTGAAGGTAAACAACTTACGATTTTAGACATAGGCTCCGGATCAGGGTGTATAATTTTAAGCTTATTAGAAGAATTAAAAAATTCTAAGGGAATAGGAATAGATATTTCTAAAAAAGCAGTTCTAGTGGCTAAAAAGAACGCAACAAAACATAGTTTATCTCACAGGGTAAAATTCTTAAACAAACCTTTGGAGAGTTTTTTTTGGAGAAGATTCGATTTAGTAGTGTCTAATCCTCCATATATAGAGAGTAAAGAAATTAAAAATTTAAGCGAAGATATTAAAAAATATGAACCTAGAATGGCCCTAGATGGCGGAAACGATGGGCTTGACCTTATTAAAAAAGTTATCTACAAATCCAAGACTATCTTAAAAGTTAATGGAACGCTCGCACTAGAGATAGGAAATGAGCAGATAAATAAAGTTTCAAAAATACTATTTGATAATAATTTTAGAATAAAACACGTTATAAAAGATTATAAGAACAATGTTAGATGTGTAATCGCCACAAATAATTAAATGAACAATAATAGAAGAAGAAATTTTAGACCAAGGTCTCAAAAAAATAGTTTTAGACGTAGAGGGGGGTCTTTAAGCTCTACTACAACTAATGGTCTAAGCAATGGAAATGTAAATTTCAATCGTAATGGACTTTCAAACAACATTCACAGTGTAGAGAAGACAATGCAAAAGTATCAACAACTTGCTAAAGATGCACAAAGTAATGGCGATCCAATTTTAGCACAAAATTACTTACAACATGCTGATCATTATTTGAGAAGATATAATGAACTTAATGAAAGACGAGAGAATATATCTGAAAAAACAGTTGCTTCAGAAAAAACTTTACAGAAAGATGAAGCAGAGGAAAAAGAAAATCAAATATCATCCAACTAAAATTATAATTACCTTAATCCAGCTAACTTTAAATCAATTTTTATTCTATCAAGTTCGAATTGTTTTCTTTCTTCGCCCCTAAGTATTTTTCCAGACGGTAACTTAAGTTTTTGGGAGTTAACTTTTTTTCCATTTACAATTACTTCGTAATGTAAATGAGGCCCGGTAGACATTCCTGTGGACCCTACATAACCAATTATTTGTCCTTGTTTAACTTTTTTTCCTTCCTTTATACCTTTTGCGAAAGCTTTCATATGAGCATAGATTGTTTCATAAGTTGAATTATGTTTTATCTTTACACAATTCCCTCCACCACCACACCATCTCGCTCTTGTAACTGTTCCAGAACCTGAAGCCATTATTGGCGTCCCACTAGGAGCAGCAAAATCTGTTCCTCTATGCATTTTGTTATATCCAAGAATAGGATGCTTTCTCATTCCGAATGAAGATGATAATCGCGCTCCGTTGATTGGTGTTTTCATAAGAGATTTTGTAATACTTTTTCCCTTAATGTCGTAGTATTCCTCTTCATTATTGAATTTAAAATTATAAAGATTTATTTCTTCACCATTTACAAACATTGAAGCATAAATTATCTTACCAGTATCTCTTACTTTATCATTATCATCTGTGAACTTTTCATATAAAATTTCAAACCAATCCCCTTTCCTAATATCTCTTTGAAAGTCAACTTCAAAACCAAATACTCTTGCGAATTCAACAATAATATTTGGTTCAACACCCACATTTACAGCAGATGAATACAGATTGTTTTTAATTTCATTTTTTACAACAACCTCTTTTTTATAAAGCTGTAAAATATTTTCAGTTACCTGGAAAATATTTTTGTTTTTTCTTATTTCAACACTAGTCGTATTATTAATTGGATAGACAAAATTGACTATTGTATTTGATCCATCTTCTAATTTTTTCAAAATTAATGAAACTGATTTTCCAGAATATATATTTGAAAGTTTTTTTTGTTTAAGTTTTACAGATATTTTTTTGATATCATCATTTTTTACATTGAATCTTTTTAATATTTTCTCAACTGTATCATTATTTTTTATAATGTAATTAATCTCACTATAAGGACTATTAATTTTAGAAATTAAAAAGTTAGTAAAATTTAAGAAATCATTGGATTTTGAAATATCTTTAAAATTTTCGATATTATCTGTGTTTTTTTTTGTGATCATAGTTGTTGTAACGAAAAAAAGACTGGAAAAAATAATTACAAAAGAGGCTAAAAAAACAGCGTTAAACTTTTGTACCTTAAGTATTTTAAAGTCTTTTAATGATGAAAAATTTATTTTTTTTTTGAGTAAATTTAATTTTTTTGGGATAATCGCCATAGTTGTTTTTTATAAAAATAACTAAATCATTGCAATGCTATGAAGCCAAAAAAGCCTATATTTACTAGTTATTTTGCTCAATATACGCCTTGACTTATAACAAAATTGTAATAAAACCAGCGCTCACCTCTGAAAATGTTAAATTTAAACGTTAGTAGAGGTGTGTAGATTTTAAGTCAAAATCTTAGCTTTTTTATATTGTAAATTTTAAGAAGAGAAGTGTGGACGGCTAGGTTAATAAAGAAATTGTCGTACACGCTTTAACGAAAAATAACTTTAATTTAACTTAAAGTTATTAAAGCTAGTGTGCGCCGTTATTAAACTTGAGAGTTTGATCATGGCTCAGAACGTACGCTGGCGGCACGCCTAACACATGCAAGTCGAACGCAGTAGCAATACTGAGTGGCAAACGGGTGAGTATAATGTGGGAATCTGCCTTTTGGTTTGGAATAACACGGGGAAACTTGTGCTAATACCGAATAAGCCCTTACGGGGAAAGTTTTAACGCCGAAAGATGAGCCTGCACTTGATTAGCTAGTTGGTAAGGTAAAGGCTTACCAAGGCTACGATCAATAGCTGTTCTTAGAGGAAGACCAGCCACATTGGGACTGAGACACGGCCCAGACTCCTACGGGAGGCAGCAGTGGGGAATCTTGCACAATGGGGGAAACCCTGATGCAGCGATGCCGCGTGAGTGAAGAAGGCCCTTGGGTTGTAAAACTCTTTCGTCGGGGAAGAAAATGACTGTACCCGAATAAGAAGGTCCGGCTAACTTCGTGCCAGCAGCCGCGGTAATACGAAGGGACCTAGCGTAGTTCGGAATTACTGGGCTTAAAGAGCTCGTAGGTGGTTAAAAAAGTTGATGGTGAAATCCCAAGGCTCAACCTTGGAACTGCCATCAAAACTTTTTAGCTAGAGTGTGATAGAGGTAAGTGGAATTTCTAGTGTAGAGGTGAAATTCGTAGATATTAGAAAGAACACCAAATGCGAAGGCAACTTACTGGGTCACTACTGACACTGAGGAGCGAAAGCATGGGTAGCGAAGAGGATTAGATACCCTCGTAGTCCATGCCGTAAACGATGTGTGCTAGACGTTGGAAATATATTTTTCAGTGTCGCAGCGAAAGCATTAAGCACACCGCCTGGGGAGTACGACCGCAAGGTTAAAACTCAAATGAATTGACGGGGACCCGCACAAGCAGTGGAGCATGTGGTTTAATTCGAAGATACGCGCAGAACCTTACCAACACTTGACATGTTCGTCGCGAGACTAAGAGATTAGTCTTTTCAGTTTGGCTGGACGAAACACAGGTGCTGCATGGCTGTCGTCAGCTCGTGTCGTGAGATGTTGGGTTAAGTCCCGCAACGAGCGCAACCCCTACTTTTAGTTGCCACCATTCAGTTGGGCACTTTAAAAGAACTGCCAGTGATAAGCTGGAGGAAGGTGGGGATGACGTCAAGTCCTCATGGCCCTTATGTGTTGGGCTACACACGTGCTACAATGGTACTTACAATGGGATGCAAAGAGGCGACTCTTAGCTAATCCCTAAAATGTACCTCAGTTCGGATTGTACTCTGTAACTCGAGTGCATGAAGCTGGAATTGCTAGTAATCGCGGATCAGCGCGCCGCGGTGAATACGTTCCCGGGTCTTGTACACACCGCCCGTCACACCATGGAAGTTGGTTACACCTTAAGGCAAAGCTTATACCTTTGACTACGGTACGATCAGCAACTGGGGTGAAGTCGTAACAAGGTAGCCGTAGGGGAACCTGCGGCTGGATTACCTCCTTTCTAAGGAAGACCAAAAAAATTTCTTTTGGTCTCAAAAAATTAAGTTAATGTGGCCGTCCTCATTTCTCTTCTTAATTAATTAAAGTGTCTCATAAATGCTTAGGGGCCGGTAGCTCAGGTGGTTAGAGCGCACCCCTGATAAGGGTGAGGTCGGACGTTCGAGTCGTCCTCGGCCCACCATTTTTCACGGGGGATTAGCTCAGCTGGGAGAGCGCCTGATTTGCATTCAGGAGGTCAGCGGTTCGATCCCGCTATCCTCCACCAATAACACTTTTAGTTTTTTTAAATTGTAAATAATAAATGAATATCAATTTTGATTGTTCTAACAGTAAGAACAATCAAACAATATCTATATCCGATTGTTCGAAAAGATGAACAATCTAAAAATATTCGAATAGATGAATATTTTTTAAAAAATTTAATTTAAACAGAAAAATTATTTTCTGTGCATAAATCAAGCGTTTAAGGGCGTATGGCGGATGCCTAGGCACTGAAAGGCGATGAAGGACGTGGTATACTGCGATAAGTTTCGGGGAGCTGTATGCAGGCTTTGATCCGAAAATTTCCGAATGGGACAACCCACCACTTTTTGTGGTACTTCAAGCTGAATACATAGGCTTGAAGAGCTAACCCGGAGAACTGAAACATCTAAGTAACC
>CACGEW010000012.1 GCA_902572345.1 uncultured Pelagibacteraceae bacterium
CATTAAAAGAAGATCTAGAGCCAGGAAAGTTTGTAATAGTAGACCAATTTATTGATAGAACTTTTTCAAGAAAAAAAACTTTTTTTGATGAAGAAATTGTAGCCCATGTGTCAATGGCTAAACCCACAAGCCCAGGTTTATCTGATTGTTGTGAGACAGCTTTAAAAAAACTCAATATTAAAAATCAAAGGAACGGAACTTATATTGTAATGGAGGGTCCCCAGTTCTCAACTTTAGCAGAATCAAAACTTTATAGAACATGGGGAGCAGATGTAATTGGTATGACTAATATGCCTGAAGCTAAATTGGCACGAGAAGCAGAAATTAGATATTGCACTGTAGCAATGGTGACAGACTATGACTGTTGGCATCCTGACCATGATGAAGTTGATGTAAGCATGGTTGTTAAAACTCTTATGAAAAATGCATCTAATGCACAAAATATGATTAAAGAAGTTATAAAAACATATAAAGATTTTTCCGTAGACAAAGATCCAGCAAATAACTGTTTAGACGTTGCCATTATCACTGATCCAAAGTTAAGAACAAAAAAAACAATAAAGAAATTAAAAAATATTGCCGGGAGAGTTTTAAATAAAAAATAAATTTTATGCCAACTTATACTGTAAAATATTCAAATATTAATCTTTCACAAAAACAAAAAAAATCTATAGCAAAGGATATCACAAATTCTCATAGTAAATTTACTGGTGCAAATACTTTTTTTGCTCAAGTAATATTTCAAAAAAATGAAAAAGATGCTCATTTCATGGGTGGTAAATTAGTAAAAACTAAAGAAATTTTTTTAAATGGGCAGATAAGAGCTGGACGAACATCAAGAGTTAAAAAAAAATTGATTTTAGATTTAAAAAAAATTTTGATTAAGAACACAAAGTTACAGAGCGATTTTGTTTGGGTTTACTTAGAAGATTTATTGCCAGATCAAATGATTGAGTACGGAGAAGTTTTGCCCAAATCAGGACAAGAAAAAAAATGGTTTAATTCGTTATCATCAAGCCTAAGAAAAAGATTGAGAAAAATGGAAAAAAGTAAATGAAAATAGAAGGAAAATCTTACAAAACAATTTGGTTTGAAAATAATTTAGTAAAAATTATAGATCAAACAAAACTTCCTCATCAATTTGTAATTAAGGATTTAAAAACAGTAAAAGACTCAATTAATGCAATTAAAACGATGGAGGTTAGAGGGGCACCATTGATTGGCGCAACAGCTGCCTATGGTTTAGTTTTATCAATAATTGAGAATAATGATTTATCTTTTTTAAAAAAATCTAGTGAAAAATTAATTGCCTCTAGACCTACTGCAATTAATCTTAAGTGGGCTGTTGACAGAATGATGAAAAAATTAAACGGTATTAATGAGGAAGATATTTTGAAAATAGCTTTAAATGAAGCTAAGGCTATAAAAGAAGAGGATGAAGTATTCTGCAAAAATATTGGTTTGAATGGTCTTAAAATTATTGAGGAAATTTCAAAAAAAAAAAAAGATACAGTCAATATATTAACTCACTGCAATGCGGGATGGTTAGCAACAATTGATTGGGGAACTGCTACTTCACCAATTTATCATGCACATCAAAAGGGAATTAAAGTTCATGTTTGGGTTGATGAAACTAGACCTAGAAATCAAGGAGCTAACTTAACATCCTATGAATTAAATGAGGAGGGAATTTCAAATACTGTAATAACTGATAACGCAGGTGGAATTTTAATGCAAAGAGGACAAGTAGATATGTGCATTGTTGGAACTGATAGAACTTTATCCAATGGTGATGTGTGTAACAAGATTGGAACATATTTAAAAGCGTTATCTGCAAAAGATAACAATGTTCCTTTTTATGTTGCTTTACCTAGTTCAACTATAGACTGGAGTATTAAAGACCATAAACAAATTCCCATAGAAGAAAGAAATTCAGAGGAACTATCTCATGTTGAGGGAATTGATGAAAATAATGAAATAAAAAAAATTAGAATTTATCCTCAAAAAAGTAAGTCTTTAAACTTAGCCTTCGATGTTACACCTGCTAAATTAGTGACAGGGCTAATCACAGAAAAAGGAATTTGTGAAGCATCAGAAAAGGGTTTGAAAGGTTTATTTAAGTGAGCAAAATTAAAGCTGAAGTAATAAAATATTCTAAAAAATTAAATATCACTAATTTGTCTGCTTTAAGATCAGGTAATATTTCTGTAAGAGCAAAAGAAAAAGGAGTAGATGGGTTTTATATCACTCCATCTGGAAGAGAATATGGTTCTCTTAAACCAAATGATATTGTCTTTGTTTCGCTTAAGGGTGTTTATGATTTACAAAAAGGTAAGCCATCCTCAGAGTGGAGGTTTCATCAGGATATATATGTGAATAAAAAAGAGGCCAAAGCAATTGTTCATGCACATTCCACTTGCGCAACTGCTGTTTCAACTCATCAAAAAAGTATTCCAGCATTTCACTACATGGTTGCAGTAGCGGGTGGAGAAGACATTAAATGCAGCAAATATGCAACTTTTGGTACTAAAAATCTTTCCAGAAATATTATCAAAGCTTTAAAAAATAGATCAGCATGTTTAATTGCTAATCACGGACAAGTTGCGTTTGGAGAAAATTTAAAAAAAACTTTTGAGCTTGCACAAGAGATCGAAAATATTTGCCATCAATATATAAATGCCCTAAGAATTGGAATACCTAAGATTCTTTCAAAAAAAGAAATGAAAATAGTCTTAGGAAAATTTAAAAATTATATGAAGGGATAGTTTTTAATGATTAAAGTTGGTGAGCACATTACCATCGATTTCTTAGGTGTAAAAAAAGATTATTCACCCGAATTCTACGAAAAAGTAATTTATAAAATTGCAAAAGCTGCAAAAGTTGAGATATTAAATGTAGCTTCACATAAGTTTGAACCCCAAGGTTTCACATTAGTAGCGCTATTATCAGAAAGTCATTTTAGTTTTCATACTTTTCCTGAGAGAGGTGTTATCAGTTTTGATTTCTTCACTTGTGGTAAAGTAAATCCAAAAGTTGCTTTAAAAATTTTAAGAAACGAGATAGATCATAAAAGAGTTGTTACCAATGCTTTTGATAGAAGCAGTGTTGGTCTGTATGATGATATTTATAGCACCCCAGGTCAAAAAAAATATTATGTAGTTAAAGACGTATTAGAAAAATTTACATCAAAAGTAGGTCAATTTGTAGAAGTTATGGATATTGAAGAGTTTGGTCACGCCTTATTTATTGATCATGAAATTCAAGTTGCCGAGAAAGATGAAAAAATTTATAGCTCAAATTTTTTTAAATCAAGTTATGATTTAAGTAAAAAAAATAACAATGTAGCCATTATCGGAGGCGGAGACGGCGGTGTAGCACGCGCTTGTTTAGAAAATAATTCAAATTATATTGATTGGTTTGAGCTTGATCCAGAAATAGTAGATGCATGTTATCGACACCTGCCAAAAGTTTGCTCTAAAGTAAAAAAGAGTAACAAAATAAAAACTTTCTGGGGAGATGCTTTTAAAAGTATAAAAGAAATAGAGGACTCTAAATATGATAAAATTTTTGTTGATTTAAATGATGATCAATATTGCATCGATCTTGCCAGAAAGAATATGAAAGGTCTAAAAAGAATTCTCAAAAAGGGAGGAGTGATTACTGCGCAAGTTGGTAGCTTTGATAAAAAACCTAAACAAGTAGATAATTGGTGTAAAGTCTTATCTAAAAGCTTCGGAAATGTTAAGTTATCAGGGGCTTATATCCCAAGTTTTGACTGTAACTGGAATTTTGCTTCATCTATAATGAAGTGATGTTTAGAGTTTCTTGCATTCAATTAAAATCAAATAATAATATTTTACACAACTTAAAAAAAACAGAACAACTTATTTCCAAAGCTGTAAAACAAAAATCTGATTTTATATTAACTCCAGAGATATCTTCTTTATTTTCACTAGAAAAAAAAAGATTATTGAAAATTTGTAAATCTATGAAAGATGATATCTATCTTAATGGTATTAAAAAAATAGCAAAAAAGTATAAAAGATGGATTTTAATTGGTTCTTTAATTCTTAAAGTTTCAAAAAATAAATTAGTAAATAGATCAGTGCTTATAGATAAAACCGGAAGAATAATAACATATTACGATAAAATTCACATGTATGATGTTATTCTTAGCAAAAAAGAAAAGTACTTTGAGTCAAAAACTTTCAGCGCTGGAAAAAAGATAAAGTCTTCTAATCTACCTTGGGGAAAACTTGGTTTGTCCATTTGCTATGATCTAAGATTTCCTAATATGTTCAGAAAATTATCAAAAGCTGGATGTGATTATATCTCTATTCCCTCAGCATTTACGGAGACAACCGGAAAAAGACATTGGCATTCTTTATTAAAAGCAAGAGCAATTGAAAATTTCTGTTATATTTTCGCTCCCGCTCAAGGAGGAACTCATTATAATGGTAGAAAAACTTTTGGCCACTCTATGATTATTTCTCCAGATGGAAAAATATTAAAAGAATTAAAAAAATCAGAAGGTGTAATAACTGTTTCCATAGATCAAAAACTTCCAAAAAAATTAAGATCTATAATTCCTAGCTTAAAATCTGAATAATTACTCGTATGATTTTACTTCTTTGATGTTTGAACCAAGTGAAGTATTGATTGCTAATTTAATCTTTGCTCTTTCGTCATTATATTTATAAACATTTCTTGCAAGTTCTATAAATTTTTCTCCAAAATCTTTATTTTTTTCTGCAGCTCTTTTTCCATCTTCGATATCCCATAGTTTAAGATTTATATTTTTCAAATCATTTATATATTTTGAAATACTGCTTTGATCTGGAATAAATTTTTTTACTGTTTCATTTAAAGATGAAAGCTCTTTATTAATATCAATCAATTTTTCTTTGTTAGATATTTTAGCTTTTTTGATTTCTAAAATTGTAATTTTATCAAACAATTCTCCCACTGAAATTTCTGCCAATATTTTGTCTATTTTATTGCTCATATTAATATTTGACTATATCACTCTTTAAATATACTCGGAATTAATAATGTCAAATATATTAATAATTAAACATGGTTCGCTAGGGGACTTAATTCAAGCGAATGGAGCAATTAAAGATATAAAAAACTTCTACCCCAATAGAAAAGTTTTCTTACTTACAACTCAACCTTATTCAATTTTTATGTCTGAATGTCCTTATTTAGATGGTGTGTTAATTGATAAAAGATTACCTAGATGGAATTTATTCTATTTAAATAATTTAAAAAAAACTTTATCAAAATATGATTTTAGTAAAGTTTTTGATTTACAAAATTCAGGTCGTACAAAATTTTACAAAAGATTTATAATAAAAAATGTTGAATGGTCATCAACTGAAACAGCTTTAGAACCAGGTCAGAGGAAAAGTGATTTTGATAAAGATCCTGTTCTAGACAGAATGGAAATACAACTTAAAAAAAGTGGCATTGAAACTGAATTTACCAAAAATATTGATTTAAGCTGGGCAGTTGAAAATGCTTCTCATTTAGTTAAAAAATATACAAATAGAGAATATATTCTTTTATTTCCTTTCTGTTCTCCAAAACTTAAAAATAAAAAATGGCCTTACTACAAAGAGCTAATTCAAAAATTAAAACAAGAATTTAAAAATAAGTATTCGGTGCTACTTGCTCCAGGCCCAAATGAAATTGAAGAGGCCAATGAATTAAATGCTAAAGTTGTTTTAGAGAATAACGAATATGTAGCATTAAAAACTTTAGTATCTTTAATACATAAAGCAAAACTTATTATCGCTAATGATACAGGCCCAGCACATATAGCTTCTCATCTAGATAAGAAGGGATTAGTTTTATTTGGAAGTCATACATCAGCAAAAAAGGTGAGTATTGAAAATTTTAATTTTAAAGCTATTACAGTGGACAATTTAAAGGATTTAGATGTTAATACTGTTCTAAAGGAAGCTAAAGCTAAATTAGACTAATATATTTTTTTATTATTTTTTCCCAACTAAAATCTTTTGAAAATTCCAAAGCATTAGTTCCCAGTTCTAAATAGTGATCGTTAGTTAGAGTTTTTAACAAAGTATCGTAAATTGCATTTAAATCATTTCCATTACATAGATATCCAGTTTGACCACTTTTAATTGCATCTCCCTCACCCCCATAAATTCCACCGATTGATGGTTTCCCATAAGATGCAGCTTCAATATATGTAATACCAAAGCCTTCTACAGATTTTTTATAAATTACAGAGGGCATCACAAAAACATCTGATTGTTCTAGAAGAGCGACTTTTTCTTGTTCTGTAGATTTAAAGATTAACTCAACATTATCTTCTAAGCCAAGTTCTTTTCTAAGTTTTAATAGATTTTTTTTCTCATCACCATCTCCAACTGAAACATATTTTAAACTAGGAAATTTAGGTAAAAGATTTCTTACAGTCATCATAACGTTTTGATGACTTTTTCTTCCATCTAATCTTGAAATAGTAATTAATTTTGGTGAAGCATTTCCATATATTTTTTTTGCAAATTCTTTAGATTCTTCATTTATAGGAATAGGATAATTACAACCTGGATTAATCACAGTCACATTTTTAACACCTAACTTCATGGCAAATTCTTTAGTAAATTTTGAGTTAGCAATTACATGATCTGCTTTAGCTAGTGCATTTAAAACCCTCCTATTAAGAGATGATCCCACAGGGTGATTTATTTCCTTTGAGTGAATTAAACAAAATGATTTAGTTTTACTCAATAAATTTTTTTCAATATTTTCAATACTTTTCCAATGATCAAAAAAACAAGCTCTAATTTCATTCAAAGATAGAAATTCTTTGACAAGGTTAGCCTTTCTATATTTACGAAAAATCTTTAAACCAGAAACTCTTTCTATAGTAAGTTTAGAATTTTGATCATAACCTTCGGACTCATTATGTGCTTCTGCAAAAACTTTAACGGGACCATGATTTAGTAACGCATTAGATAATCCTTCCATTAGGTTTTGCATACCACCAAGCTCTGGTGGAAAATTTCTAGTAGAAATTAAAAACATTAATTAAACCACTTTATGTTACATCCCATACTTGGAATTTGTTGATCAGGACCTTTCTGAGTTTTAGCAACCATTTTCATAGCTATTTTTAAATCGCTGTCACCACTATTTATGGGTTTTAATTCTTTTAATTCTCTAAATCGTCCTCTGTATTGAAGTTCTAAATTTCTATTGTAACCAAAAAAGTCAGGTGTACATACTGCGCCATATTTTTTTGCAATTTCTTGCGTTTCATCAAATAAATAATTTATAGTGCCAAAATTATTATCATCAGCAAATTTAACCATATTTTCGAATGAGTCTTCAGGATAATTTTTAGTATCATTTGACATGATAGCTACAGAATTAATTCCATCATTTTTAAGTTCATTACAATCTTTAGCCAAATCTTTAATAATTGCT
The DNA here is from genome assembly GCA_902572345.1 of uncultured Pelagibacteraceae bacterium. Lineage (GTDB taxonomy): Bacteria > Pseudomonadota > Alphaproteobacteria > Pelagibacterales > Pelagibacteraceae > Pelagilacustribacter. The sequence continues at coordinate 7,459 of CACGEW010000012.1, forward strand.
TTTACGTAGGGACAATGATTGCAGATAAACATTACCAAAGTAGCTTTTTCGCCTTTAATATCGTTTAAAGAGATCACTTTATTATTGATTGATTTTAATTTGAAATCTTCAGCTTTTTTTCCAAAATCACAAACCGGGGTTTTAGTTAGAGCCATAATGTATTATAAATTATTTAATAATACATTACAGCAATATTATGATTTACGATTTTGAAGGACAAACTCCAAAAATAGATCCAGGCAGCTGGGTAGCACCTAATGCAGTTATCATTGGACGAGTAGAACTTAAAAAAAATTCTAATATTTGGTTTAATACAACTTTAAGAGGAGATCTTGAACCAATCATCATTGGGGAAAATTCAAACATACAAGATGGAAGTGTTATTCATACTGATCCCGGTTGCCCAACAATTGTTGGCAATGGAGTAACAGTGGGGCATATGGTTATGCTTCATGGCTGTGAAATTGCAGATGATTGTTTAATTGGAATTGGTTCAACAATATTAAATAAAACTAAAATAGGAAAAAATTGTATTATTGGTGCAAATGCACTGGTCACAGAAAACAAAGTTATACCAGAAAGATCTTTAGTTCTCGGAAGTCCTGGTAAAGTTGTAAGACAAGTAACCAATGAAGAAATAGAACACATCAAAGAGAATGCTAGAGATTATGTTGAAAATTTTAAAAAGTATAAAAAATAGTCTCTTAATTCTAATTTTTTTTTCAAGCACTGCATTAGCGGTAGATAAACCTTCCTCTAAATACGATGGTGCTTATACATATTCTGATTACTGCAGAGGATCAAAAAATAGTAATGCCTATGATGGAAGTCAATTTATTATTCGAGACGGAATAGTAACAAACGATAGAGGAGGAGCTGGTAGATGGAATATTGATGAAAAAAAATCAAAAGTAGATGAAAAAGGTAAAATTTATATTAAGGGTGAAAGACGAGGTAATAAAAGCATCATTACAGGCAACTTAAATAATAATGAAAAAAAATATTCAGTTTATCAATTTAAAAGAAAAGTAGGTGGTAAATCACAGTACTATGGTGACAAACAATACGGGAATTTAAAAATGAAAAGAAAATACAAAGGAGATAGCGACTATGTTCCTTGTGTTATTAATTTTAAAAGAATTGGAGATGTGCCAAAAAAAGTTGTTTCAAAAGACGATAGGAAAGTAACCGAAATTACTATTAATTCAAAAAATACTAATGACGATATAACTTTATTAAACAATGATGGCAAGAACCAAAAGGTAAGAGTGGAACTAAGAAACCTTGAGTCCATTTCTAACGGATTAATAATTGTAGTTCCATCAAGTACTCCAAATATGGATGACGAGCTTTATTACGAAAAGCAAGTAAGCAAACATGGTTATGCAACCGCAATAGTTTATGGCGCAGAACCTAGGTATCAAAAAAAATTTACAGGCTCATATACAAGTTCAATGATTTTATATGACGCTTTAGCAACGATAGATGAAGTATCTAAACAATTTGGTAAACCAAAAGAGGTAATTTTGATTGGCTCTTCAACAGGATCATTAGCTATCTTCAAAGCAGGGTGGCAAGATTTGCGAGATAAATATCCTTCAATGAATTTGATTACTAAAGGATTTATGATTAACGCTGCTTGTCCTGATGTATCTGAAGTTAAGTATAGTAATAAAATCCAAATGTATGCAATTAACGGTCAACAAGATGAGTCTACTCCTCCATGGGTATGTAAAAATCTAAAAGACTCATCAAAAAACCCAAATCTATATCTTTTAAATTATTCAGGAGGACATCATTTTGAAAGCAGAATGTACCCACCATCAAAATATGATGGAGAAAGTATGCATGCTCTTCCAACATGCTCATTAAACTACACATCAAATCTTCATCAAATTATTAAAAGAAGAGATGGCACTAAAGAATGGAATGGGGAGAAAAAGGGTTATAAACAGGATCAGAAAAAATGGTTTGGTAAAAATTGTATAGATAAAGGAACTCTACAAGGTTATGAAGAATATGGCGCTCAACAATTTTGGGATGACGTTAAATCAATTATTGTAGATAAAAAAGTTGCTAAATCTTTAAAAGGATATACTGAATAAATTAATGCAAGGTACTATCTTTAAAATATTAAAAAATATAAGAAATAGTTTTTTTATTTTATCAATCACATCGACCATATTAATTTCTAAAGGCACAGCTAAAGAAATTACTAATTTAACTTGGTATAAAAGTGTTTCTGTTGGTAAAAAATTATCTGATTTCAGAGAGACAGTTACTTCTCCAGCGTTAGGAAAAGAAGCATGGAAGATTACATTATTACCTAAGGATTGCGGAAGAAATAAAGAAGGTGATTACTCTGATTGTAAAAATAATGGTAGAGATCCAGTAGTTGGAATGGGTGGAGGAGACAGAGCAAGAAGTGAATATAAAACGTCAAAAAATTTTAAAGGTGAGAAGTGGCACTCCGTAAGTATTTTTATACCTAATGATTTTAAAAGTGTAGAACCTGTAAGCACTTCCTTTTTTCAAATTTTCGAGGAAGGAGAGGGCCCAAGATTAATGTTAAGACCTAAATATGGAGTATTATCACCAAGATATTATCCCGTTAACGGAATGGACTCTTCCGGAGTGTTGCACAAAGCTCTTAAAATTAAAGATATGAAAGGAAAATGGACAACAATTATCTTTCACACAAAAATGTCAAAAGATCCCAAGAAAGGTTTTATGAAAATGTATGTAAACGATGAGCTTTACAATGTGTTTGAGGGAAGAACAAGTTTCGGAGGTGAGCATTATACTAAATTTGGAATATATCATAGTTGGATTAGTAGGTGGGTTGATAAATTTCAAGGTGAATACCCCAAACAAGTAATTTATTATGACAATCTTTTTAGAACTAACAAAAAAGAAAAATTATTAAAACTAATTCAAAAAAATTAAGGAATTAACCAATTCTTTTTATTATTTTCTAAATCAAATAAAGCTCTACGGTGTCCTTTTGCAGCTAAATATAACCATTCTATGCTTTTAACTTTACATCTTATAACACAAAAGTTTTTATAACCGGCTTCACTTTCTTCTTTTGTGTAATCAAAGTTATCAAATTTATTATCTAGACCTGATGTTGGTTTATCTGACTCAGTCCCTGGTCCATTAGTAACGAGATAACATTTTCTACTGATATGACCTGTTTTATCCCAAGACTCTTTTGTAACATCATCGTCAAAGTGAATTTTACACTCTGTTTTTAGTCTTAGCTGAATCTTCTCTTGTTTGCCATAAAACAAGATTGAACAGCTTGGATTTTTTTTAATTTTTTCGATTTTTGATGATCTGATGTCACTATGATACTGAACAAAGCTATTTTTTTGATCAGCTTTTCTTAACACAACAACTCTACCATCTAAATCTTTGTCATTACCACAAATAAATACTGGCGTTCTAAATTCAGAAGATCGATCAGTTACAGCATTAGTTAATAGATCCCAGATTTTTTTTTCAATCTCATTGAAATCTTCGTAGTAACTAACAACTTCTTGTGACACTTATTTTCTAAATCTTTTGATTAAGCTTGAAGTATCCCATCTTTGGCCACCCATTTTTTGTACTTCAGCATAATATTCATCAATTATTTTTGTGATAGGTAAGGGTGAATTATTTTTCTTTGCTTCATCCATAGCAATTTTTAAATCTTTCCTCATCCAATCAACAGCAAAACCATAATCAAACTTATCTTCAATCATTGTTTTATGTCTATTTTCCATTTGCCATGATTGAGCAGCACCTTTTGAAATTACCTCAATTACATCATGCATATTTAATCCTGCGTTCATTCCAAAGTTAATTGCCTCTGATAAACCTTGCACAAGTCCTGCAATACAAATTTGATTTACCATTTTGGTTAACTGGCCACTTCCAGATGGACCAAGTAATTTTATTTTCTTACTATAACAATCAATAACTGGTTCTGCTTTTTTAAATGGAGCTTTATCTCCTCCAACCATTACAGTTAAAATTCCACCTTCGGCTCCAGCTTGTCCACCCGAAATAGGAGCATCTAAGAAATCAAAACCTTTTGCTTTTGCTTCTTTATATAACTCTCTAGCAATGTTTGCTGAGGCAGTAGTATTATCTATGTAGATTGAACCTTTTTTTGCAGTTTTAAATAATCCTTTGTCGCCTAAAGTGACTTCTCTTAAATCATTATCGTTACCAACACATGTAAAAATAAAGTCACTATCTTTTGCTGCATCCATAGGGGTATCTGCAACATTACCTTTATATTCTTTTGCCCACTTTTCAGCTTTTGCTTTCGTACGATTATAAACGGTTACATTGTGACCAGCTTTTGATATATAACCAGCCATGGGATAACCCATTACACCAAGACCTATGAAAGAAACTTTACAACTCATTAATGATTAACCTCAAGTTAAATAAAAAAGTAATTATATTTGGATTTATATTTACATTTTTTTCTAGTTTTGGACAGAGCTTTTTTTTGGGATTGTTTAACGCACCGATAAGAAATGAACTTGGTATTACTCATGGTCAATTCGGTAGTATCTATGCAAGTGCAACTATTTTTTCAAGTTTACTTCTTATTTGGGTTGGGAAAAAAATAGATGATTATAGAATTTTAAATTATTCATTATTTGTAGTTATATTACTATTTGCTTCTTCATTATTTTTTTCATTTATAAATAGTATTTATTTTTTAGCGATTGGAATTTTTTTAATGCGATTTTCTGGTCAAGGTTTAATGAGTCATACTTCCACGACAACCATTTCAAGATTTTTCGAAAGATCTAGAGGCAAGGCTTTAAGCACGATTTGGTTTGGTTTATCTACAGCAGAATTTATTTTACCAGTTCTTATAACTTATTTTTTCCTTATTTACTCTTGGAGAACTGTCTGGCAAGGAATCGCAATACTAATAATTCTATTTTTGCCTTTTGTAATTTTAAATACAATCAAGTCGATAAAACTAGACTCAAGAGAGGCAGATCCTAATCCTGGCAATAAAAAACTTAAAATTAAAAGTTGGAGAAGAAGAGATGTTTTAAAAGATTATAGATTTTATATTGTATCTTTAAACATGCTTGCGATGCCTTGGATCGCAACAGGAGTTTTTGTTTATCAATCTTTTATTTCTGACTCAAAAATGTGGGCTATTTATACAATACCTAAAGCATTTATGGTTTATTCAATAACATCGATAGCTACGTTATTTGTTTCAGGTTTTTTAGTTGATAAATTTACAGGAAGAAAACTTATTATGTATATGAACATACCATTATTATTTGCTATGATTACTTTATTTTATTTTAATCATGAAATATTTGCTTATGTATTCCTTGGATTGATTGGAGTATCTAACGGCTTAGCAAATATATTGGGATCTTCTACATGGGCGGAAATATATGGAGTAAAATATATTGGAAGCATTAAAGCTCTAACAACTGCATTTATGGTTTTTTCAACTGCCTTCGGTACAGCAGTTTTTGGCTTGTTGATCGATAAAGGATTTACTATAGAAAATATCGCTTTCTTGGGAGCTAGTTACGTTGTTATTTCATTAGCTTTATTAATTGTAATTAGGAAAACAATAGAACCTGTAAGGTTGCCAAATTAAGCTTGATTTATTAAACCTAATTGAATAAATAACAATCATCATGGCAAGAATTACCGTAGAAGACTGCTTAGAAAAAGTTGATAATCAATACGATTTAGTGCTTTTAGCTAAAGAGCGAACAGTCCAGTTAAACGCTGGATCTCCAATGCTTGTTGAAGAGGATAATGACAAGAGAACAATTATCTCACTAAGAGAAATCGGTGATGGAAAAATTGACGTTAAAGAAGTTGAAGCCAGCGCTATTAAAAGACTTAGAAAAGAACCAGACGAAATTGAGCAGCAAGAAGAAACAGAAGAAGAGACTAACGATGATTTTGAAAATTTATACAAAGGTCAAGTCTCAAAAAGCGGTGTAGCAATTCTACCATCAAAAAGAACTAGAAGAATTCCAGAAGTTAAAAAACCTAGCTTAGCTGATGAAGCTTTATCAGAATTAAAAGCTGAACAACCTGAAATAAAAGAAGAAAATTTAGAAACTGAAGAAGCTCCACTTGAATTGAGTGAAGAAGCTCCTGTAGAAGAAGAAAATAAATCAGAGTAAATCATGAAAAAAACTGTTTCAGTTGCACCAATGATGGACTGCACTGATAAACATGAAATATATTTTTTAAGTCTTATCAGTAAAAATATTCATTTATATTCTGAAATGATTGTAGCTAATGCAATCATAAGAGGGGATAGGAATAAATTATTATCTTTCAAAAAAATTTCTAATCCCGTCACTTTACAAGTGGGAGGTTCAAATCCCGATGAACTTGCAGAAGCTTGTAAAATTTCAGATGATTATGGATATAAAGAAATTAATTTAAACTTAGGTTGCCCTAGTAAAAAAGTACAAAAAAATAAATTTGGCGCTTGTTTAATGCAAGAACCAGATCTTGTAGCAAAATGTATTGAAGCGATGTCTAAAGCTACAAATCTACCAGTAACAATTAAAACGAGAATTGGTTACAATGATGTTGAAAATTTTGAATTTTTAAAATCATTTATTCAAACAACTAAAGATGCCGGCTCAAAAAAATTTATTATTCATGCAAGAAAAGCTTTACTTAAAAAATTAAGCCCAAAAGAAAATTTAAATATTCCACCGCTTAAATATGAATTTGTTTATAAATTAAAAGAGCATTTTAAAAACGATGAAATAATTATTAATGGTGGAATTAAAACTACAGAAGATATTAAACAACATTTATTAAAAGTAGACGGCGCTATGATTGGAAGAGCCATTTATCATTCACCTTATTTTTTAGCTGATATTGAAAGAGATATTTTTAACAATAAAAATATTCCTACAAGAAGTGAAGTCATGGAAAAATTAATTCCATATATTCAAGAAGAAACTTCAAAAGGCGCTCAACTAAATCACATCATGAGACACACTGTTGGATTATTTCACGGACAAAACGGTTCCAGAACATGGAAACAATATCTTTCTAAAAATATGTGCATCAGAGATGCTGATCTTCAAAAAGTAAACCATATCATGGACCAGGTTAGAAAAACAAATCCTGTATCTTTAGAAAGATAATTTTGGATATTCTTTTTCAACCAGAAACTCTTTATCTAATTTTAATAATGGTCATCACAGCTATCCCTGCAGGGTTTGCTGCAGGCTTATTCGGTATTGGGGGAGGGTTAATTACTGTACCAATCCTATTTTATATTTTTGGTGCAGCCGGTATCGAACCAGAGTACTTAATGCACTTAGCCGTGGGAACTTCATTTGGTATTATTATTCCAACGTCAATTGTTTCAGTCTTAACTCACCATCAGCATAATGCAGTCGATTTTAGTGTAGTGAAAGGTTACGGAGTATTTGTTATTATTGGAGTGGTACTTGGAACTATTTTAGCTGCAGGTTTAAAAACAAAACCTTTAATATTATTTTTTACCATTGTTGTTTTTATTCTTGCTTTCTATTTATTATTTCTAAAAGAGAAAGAGTCAGATCTTTCAATCAAGATGGGTTTACCAGCTAAAATAATATCAGGAATAATTACTGGTTTTGTTTCAGCCCCTATGGGCATAGGTGGTGCAGTCATGAATGTTCCGATTTTAAAGTTTTTTGGTTATCCAATAAATAAAGCGATAGGTAGTGCGGCTGCTATTGGTTTTATAATTGCTTTATTTGGCACTATAGGTTTTCTTTTTTCAGGCAATTATTTGAATGCTAATTTACCTTTAAGTATTGGATTTTTAAATATTCCTGCGTTTTTGATATTCTTCCCGATAACAGCATTTATGGCAAGGCTAGGAGCAAAAGCTAGCCATAGAATTAATAAGAAAAAGATGACGAAATATTTTGGATTATTTTTAATAGTTATTGGTTCTAAATTTTTATACGAGTATTTTAATCTTTAAATTTTTTGATCGTATTCACCAATTTTTCCAGTTTCTTGTAATAATTTATCTATAAAATCAAATATATTTTTCTTTCTCTCGTTTGAAGTAGGGCTTTCAGTAACTACGACAAGAGAAGGTTTATTTGATGAAGCCCTGATTAAACCCCAAGATCCATCTGTTAAAGAAAATCTCACTCCGTTAACTGTTAAAACTTCCGTGATCGATTGACTATCAATTTTAATATTCTTTTTTTTAAGATCTTCAACTTTTTTAACCATTTCCTCTACTACTTTATACTTCACTTCATCCTTACAGAATGGAGCCATAGTCGGAGATTGATATGTTTTGGGTAGCTCATTAATGATTTCACTCATTTTCTTATTTTGATTACTTAACAAATGACAAACTTGTATCGCTGAATTTATTCCATCATCATATCCGTATCCTAAAGGTTGGTTAAAAAAGAAATGACCGCTTTTTTCAAATCCTGCTAAAGCTTTTTCTAGATTAACTTTTCTTTTTATATGTGAGTGTCCAGTCTTCCAATATATTGTCTTACAGTTATTTTCTAAAAGAACTTGATCTTTAGCATAGAGACCTGTTGATTTTACATCCACAATGAATTTTGAGTTTTGATGTTTAGATGCTAAGTTTCTAGCAATTAATAATCCTATTTTATCAGAGTATATTTCATTTCCCTTATCGTCAATCACACCACATCTATCACCATCTCCATCAAAACCAAATCCGACATCTGCATTGTTTTCTTTTACTGCTTTTGCTATTTCGTGAAGCATTTCAAGATCTTCAGGATTAGGGTTATATTTTGGAAAAGACCAGTCTAGATTACAATCTAATTCTATCACCTCACAACCAATACCTCTTAAGATTTCAGGTGCAAAAACTCCCGCTGTTCCATTACC
>CACGEW010000013.1 GCA_902572345.1 uncultured Pelagibacteraceae bacterium
GGCATAAATTAGTCAAAAAAAAGAAAATTATCTTATCTTTGTTGAAATGGAACTCTTTAAAGCTTATTGTCAATTATATGGCAGACCATATTTATAAAACAAAAGTTTACTATGAGGACACTGATGCTGGAGGCATAGTTTATTATGCAAGGTATTTAAATTTCATCGAACGAGCACGGACAGAAATGATTTACGATCATTTAAAACTTAACCATAAACAGTTGAGAGACCAATTTAAAGCCATCTTTGTCGTAAGAGAATGCAATGTTAAATACTTAAAATCTGCAAATTTTGAGGACAATTTAGAGGTTAAAACGAAGGTTATAAAAAAATCATCTGTAAGACTTAACTTGTTACAAGAGGTTTCTAGAAATAATGAGATTTTAGTTACAGCACAGGTTGAATTAGCAGTTATAGACAGTAATGGGTCTGTAAGTAAGCTACCGAAAGATTTATTAGAAAAAATATAAATTTGACCAATAGAAGCCAAATCTTTGCCTAAATTTGTAGCTAAATTCAAATCAAGTTTGCAATTTTAGCATTACTTAAACCACTTAAAATAAACTAAAAAGGAAATATGAAATTAAAAGCACTTAAAAAAAGTAAAAACAAATCTACTAATAAAAATTTAAGAAGAGTTTCTTTATTCGAGCTTCAAAACTCGCCAAAAGCTTTACTTTTTAGAGCAAGAGCTTAACAACTTTCCCCCCAAAACTATTAAGTGGCCTAATGCACATTAGGCCATTGTTTTTAGAGCCATAATTGTTAAATTAATCTGTGAAAATTAAGAAACAAAATAATAACAAAGTAGCTATCATTATGGGCTCTCAAAGCGATTATTCCGTAATGAAAGACTGCGAAAAAATTTTCAAATTACTGAAAGTTAAATACCAAACTTTAATTATTAGTGCCCATCGAACTCCAAAGCGAATGTTAAAATTTGCAGAAACTGCAGAAAAAAATGGTTTTGGTGTAATCATAGCAGGAGCAGGTGGAGCCGCACATTTAGCAGGCATGGTTGCGTCTTTAACTACTTTACCGGTATTGGGCGTCCCCATGGAGACTAAAAAAATAAAAGGTCTTGATAGCTTACTATCAATGGCACAAATGCCAAAAGGTGTTCCTGTAGGGTGTCTTGCAATCGATGGCGCTTTTAATGCAGGTATTCTTGCTGCTTCAATAATTGGTAACTTTGATACAAAAGTAAAATCAAATTTAGAAAAATGGAGGAGACTCCAAACTCAATCCATTAAAAAAAAACCTAAATAATAAATGTCTGATATCACTTTAGGGATTATAGGCTCAGGACAATTAGGCTCACTTCTTTGTCAAGCAGCTAAAAAACTTAGTGTTAAAACAGTAGTTATATCTGATGACGAACAAGGTCCTGCACAAAATTATTCTAACGAGTTTATTTATTCAAAATATAATGATGAAAATAAAATTAAAGAATTCACTGAAAAAGTCGATATCGTAACCTTTGAATTTGAAAATATACCAGTAGATATTTTAAAAAAAATAGAATTAAAGAAAAAAGTCTTACCTAAACCAGAAATAAATAAAATAATTCAGAATAGAAGGTTAGAAAAAACTTTTGTCAACGATTTAGGTATCAAAACAACGGATTGGGCCTTTATTAAACAGGCCGGTGATGTTGAAAAGAATAAAAACTTATTACCTGGAATTTTAAAGACAAACACACTTGGCTATGATGGACATGGACAATTTGTTTTAAATTCTCTTGATGATGTAAAAAAAGATTGGTGTTTTACTGCTGACTATATTTTAGAAAAGAAGGTAAACCTAATGAAAGAGATATCAGTTGTAATCACTAGATTTTTGAATGGCGACACTTATGTTTATGAGCCTATAGAAAATTTTCATAAAGACCAAATCTTAAATCATTCAAAAATTCCTGCAGATATTAATAAAGAAATTTTTATTAAAGCACAGAATAATGCAAAACTTATTACAGAAAAATTGGATTATGTTGGCACGATGTGTGTTGAATATTTCATCGATCAAGATGACAATTTGTTAGTAAATGAGATTGCTCCCAGAGTTCATAATTCAGGTCACTTAACAATAAACGCTTTTAACATCAGTCAATTTGAAAATCATGTAAGAGCAGTATGTGATTTAGGCCTAGAAAAAGTAGAAAAAATTTCTAATGCTGAAATGTTTAATGTGCTAGGAAAAGATATCGAGACTTACAGATCGAAAACATTTAATAAAGAAGAATTCTTTTATGATTACGGAAAAAAAACTATTAAAGATAAAAGAAAAATGGGACACCTTACAATTTTAAAAAAATAATTATTTAATCGTTATTCTATGCATAACTCTTCTGCAGTTTTTTATTTCACTAGCCATATGCAGAATACTTAAATTATCCCAAAGACAGATATCACCTTTATCCCACTCATATGAAAATATAAACTCTTCTTTGTTTACGTGATCTACTAAATAATTTTTTAAATATTCAGACTCGTCTTCTTTTACATTTTTAATCTTGATTAAATGCCCTGGTGAAATATAAAGAGTTTTCTTTCCATCTACGGCAATAACTATTGGATGTTCAGCCTCCATACTTTCTGAAGATTTGATGCCCATTTCTTTTTCTCTTTCAAGTCTTGTTACTGCTATCGGACCTGCTGATGAAAAAACTCCAGTAGCGTCTTTAATTTTTTCTTTGATATCATCTGGTAATTTGTCATAAGCATTAAAGCCAGATGAGAATATAGTATTACCTTGACCAACTGGTATCTCCTTACCCATCAACATTGTGTATCTTGGTCTGTCATTAGATAAATAACTTGTATCTTGATGAAGCCAACTAGAACCAAAGCTTAAATTTTTATCATCAGGTTTTCTTTCAATTACGTTTATAAATGGGAATTTTTCATCAAGGCCTTTAAGTCTTGGATATACAACAGGTTGACCTATAGTTTTTGCAAAGTTTTGATAAGTTTCAGGGTCAAGATTTTGCTCTTTAATAAATATCACTCCAAATTGGTTTAAAATCTTTTTTATTTCTGTTGCTTGTTCTTGATCTAGGGATTTTAAATTAAGGTCGTTGATATAAGCTCCAACATTATTTTTTCCTGGTGAGATAGATAAATTCATTTAATTCAAAGGTTTAATTAAAGCAGGGTCATTGTTTATTGGATTATTTACATCTTTTGAAATTTCATGAAACTTTAATTCTGGAGGCCTGATTGAATTTAGTATTTCCATAGCATCTTTTTTTACATTTAAATAATTGTTAATCTGACTTTTGTTAATTATCAATGGCTCTCTATGATGAATAGTGCTTATTTTTTCCGTGGCCTCTCTTGTAATAATACAAAATTGATTGTTTTGATGAATTGCTGCAAAAAACATTATTTCATCATCATCTTTTGAAAAATAATAAGGAATTTTATTTTTATCTTCTCTTTTCCATTCATAGTATCCATCTGCAGGAACAATACATCTTGAAGTTTGAATTAAATTTTTAAATGTTACTTTTTCCATAAGCGTTTCTTTTCTTGCATTTATAAGAGGAGAAAATTTATCTAGTTTTTTTGACCAGCTTGGAACTAAACCCCATTCAGATAGCTCTAAAGCCTTTCCGTTAGTATATGATTTTATAATTGGAAGTTTTTGTGTTGGGTGTGCGTTATAATTATCTGTATCCTCCACTTTAATATTCGTTTTGACTAAATCAACAGTTTTAGTCACTGGTTTAGTTATTTTGTAACGCCCGCACATTATTTCTTTTTTTTCTCTCTTTTTAATTTCCTTTTTTGTTTTAAAGTAAGTTTAGCTTTTCTCATTACACTAGAATCCTTAAAACTTTTCCCACTGTAACGCTTTGACATTATTGATCTCCTATTATCTTGTAGCTTTGCTCACCTAAATAGTCGATTTTTAAATGAAGTTCATCACCTACTTGAAGAAATTTTTGAGGTGTCTGCTCCATACCAGTTCCCGCTGGTGTCCCAGTTGAAATAATTGTTCCAGGTTTTAACGTTAAATATTTGCTTATATGAGCAATTAAAAAACTAATCTTAAAAATCATATTTTTTGTATTTCCGTTTTGTCTGGGTTCACCATTTACACTTAAGGATAAATTAATATTATTAATATCTTCAATGTGTTCTTTAGTGACTAACAATCCTCCTGCCGGTGCGCTCCAAGATTTCCCGAGTGTCCAATGACCATTTCCTATTACTTTTTGAACGTGACGATCAGAAATGTCATTTAAAATAAAATATCCAAAAACATAATCTAAAGCTTTATCTTCACTGACATTTTTTGCTTCTTTTCCGATTACCAATGCTAACTCAACTTCATAATCTAGTTTTTCTTGTGAGCTATTTTTCTTGATAGGATCATTCGGACCTTGGAGACAATCAGGACTTTTATTAAAGACGATTGGATTATCTGGTAATCTAGAACCTGTTTGCTCTGCGTGTAAAGAATAATTTAATCCTATACAAAGGATGTTACTTGGTCTGTTAACACATGGACCAATCCGAGTATTATTAGGAATTTCAGGAAGTGTTTCAATTTTAATTTTTTGTAATTTTTCTAAAGTTTTAAAGTTTATAGTGTCAGGATTTAAATCATCGATATGAGATGAAAGATCTCTAATCTTATTCTCCAAGTCCATTGCCGCAACTTTTTCTTGGCCATGTTGGCCAACTCTCAATAATTTCATGAAATAATTTTAGTTAAGATTTTATTATTTTACAAATCTTTTAATTCTTTCTTCAGTAGTTGTATCAGGACCAGAATAAGGAGTTTCGTAAGAGTTAGTTCGTGTTAAAACATCAATTCCTTTTGTGAAGATAAAGATAAAAAAGATGACAAAAAACACTGCAAAAATTTTAGCAGGATTATAATTACCAGATTGAAAAACGCTTACAGGTTGTTCTTGCTTTTTATGGAAAAACTTGAATGTTAGGTAAACCGCTATGATTAATCCAATATGACCCATCACTACGCCTGCCCATCCAAATATAAAAGATGTCATAGAGAAAACGTATAGACTGAAAACTGTGGACCATACAAATGATAGAACAATTAGTATTTGTAATCTCACTGCCTTAGGTAAGCTTCTTAAATCGTTCTTCGTGTCATCAAACATTATATTTGCTGACTCAATCATAAAATTTCTTAATTTTTCAAACATATAAAACCTTATATCTTTTAAATCTTAAAAGTAAATTACTACAATTGTTGTGCAGTTTTTCTTACTTTTTCCATATGTTTTTCAAAAATCTCTTTAGGCATATCAGGTAACACTTCATAGAAACGAAGGTATTTTACCTTCATTCCACATAATCCACTGAAAACCATTTTTTTAATTCTTCTTGGAATTTGTTGAATAATTGCTGAGACAAAAAAACTAGGACCACCATAGGTCATACTTATGATTGCAGTTTTGCCTTTGAGCATGTTTGGTATTGGAAAACCGTAATTACGAAAAAGTTTTTTATATTTAAATGCCCAAGGTGGAGTAAAAACATTTGCAATAAAATTCTCAGTAGCAGAATTCATTATATAATTATGACAAGGACTCATCACCATCATAATATCAGCTTGTTCTAATCTTTTTCGATAATCTAAAATTTGTTCATCAGGTTTGCCACCATCCCAGAATTTTATTTGTTTTTCATCATAGACATTTACTAGATCGATCTCATGCCCATTTTTTTTTGATTCTTCTATGAAAGTATCTCTTATTGCTGCATTAAAACTTGAACCAGATTTATATCTATTGTGACCAAAAATAATGAATATTTTTTTTGACATTAATCATTATCTATATCTTTTTCTTTTTCTTTCCAGAAAAAAATTCCACTTCCTATACCGATTGCAATAGCCGAAACCAGCATACTATATTCCTGATCTGAATAGAGCACCAAACCTCCAAATACTATAAGTATTATTCCAAGCGTTTTATTATTCATTGACAAAGTTATAACTTATATTAAAGTTTGCTTATCCATAAGTCATGGAAAAAAAGACTCCGCATCTACATGCGGGACTCTATAAAGAGTTACAAAGTAGGTTGAAAAGAAAGGAGATGTGATGAATAGATTTTCACGTTTGCTTGGTGAGTTCAGCCGAAACAGTCAGAGGGCTAAACTTACACAGCAACTTAATAAAAAAGTCGAAGCTCCAGAGGCAAATGCTAATGGAACAAGTGGCTATTTAATTAAGGAAGGTAAAAATGCTGGAAAAGTACTCAAGCATTTAAAAACTGATCGAACAAAACTTTAATAAATCTTTATAGAGTGGGGTTTCAATACCCCACTCAAGTCTTTAATATCTTTTTCAATGAATAAACAAAATTTTTACGATCTAAATTTTGATCAATTAAAAAACTTTCTAATAGAAAAAGTAGAAATTGAGGATAAAAAAGCAAAGATGCGAGCACAGCAAATGTTTAATGCTGTTTATAAAAAAAACATAAAAAATTTTGATGAACTTACAACATTCGGATTAGAATTAAGAGAAAAAATTAAAAACCTAATTTCGTTAGATAAACCTAATATAATTGATATTCAAAAATCTAAAGATGGAACAATTAAATTCCTTCTTGAATTAAAAGATAAAAGAAACGTAGAAACTGTTTTAATACCTGATAAATCACAAAGTCGTTATACAATTTGTTTATCGGTTTCCGTGGGTTGTTATTTGTCATGCGAGTTCTGTGCAACTGCGCAAATTTCAAAAAAGTTAGTTAGAAATCTAACACCAGGTGAAATTATTTCTCAAATTATTTTAAGCAAGGATTACATTGATGATTGGTCAACACAAAAAAAGATTACCAATCAAGTTTTGATGGGGGAGGGGTCACCTTTTTTAAATTTAGAAAATGTTAAAGTAGCGATTGATAATTCAAAAAATAAAGATGGACTTGAATACGGAAGAACTAGAATAACAGTAAGCACGGTAGGTCTTGGAATTAAAAAAGATAATATGGATGCTATTGAGTGGGCTGCTAAAGAACTTGATGTTTATTTAGCATGGAGCTTGCATAGCTCAATTCCAAAACACAGATCTGAGATTATGCCCATCAACGAAAAATACTCTATAAATTCTTTAATACCTCAATTAAAAAAATATTATGACAAAACGAAGTTACCTATTTTTATTGAATGGGTTTGTTTAGAAGAAAATATGACGGAAGAACAAGCTAGAGAATTAGTGAAGATAATGAAAAAAGTCCCATCAAAATTAAATCTGATTGAATTTAATCCACTTGCAAATAAAAGTTTTAAACCTGCCACAAAAGACAACATAGATAAGTTCTCAAAAATTATACAAGACAATGGTTTTTTATCTCTTTTTAGAAGAAGCAGAGGTAGAGACATCAATGCATCTTGTGGATCCTTAGCAAATAAGAAAGCTATAGGAAATGGATAACCTACATATTTTTTTAGGCGCAACAGTTGCTGATGCTGCTGCCAGACCCTTGCATTGGGTTTATGATCCAAAAAAATTAAATCAATACATTAAAGGAAAAAAAGAAATTGCCTTTTTAAAAAAAAGTAGAAGTCCATTTTATTCAATCAAAACAGGCAAAGTTTCAGGTTACAATGATGTCGGACAAGTAATGTTTAAAACACTTATTTCAACAAACAAAAAATCAGATGTTTTAAAAAATTTTAAGAAAAATGTTGTCCAAAACTTTGGACCAGGTTCAGCTTATTGGAAAAATTTAAAACTCAGAAAAAAATACAAAAAGATTAAATGGAAAGGGCCCATGAATGGTCCTTGGGTCCACCAAAACATATTAGAAACTATTCAAAACATTAAAATTAAGAAGAGCACAACTGGAGGTAAAAAGGTAAACGAGTCTGATGGTTATTGCGCCGCTTTACCTTATTTTCTTTATAACAATTCAGAGCCAGACTTAAAAAGGATTATAAAAAGT
>CACGEW010000014.1 GCA_902572345.1 uncultured Pelagibacteraceae bacterium
AGATTATAAAAAAATAAAAAAAATTATCTATGTTTGGTTGTTAAAAAATTCAAAATATAAAAGAAAAATTTGGGAAACCTCAACACTTAGTGCAAGGGTAATCAGTTGGATTTTAAATGTAGATATTATTCTTAAAAATAGCACTTTTGATTTTAAAAGAAAATTTTTAAGTTGCATTATTAGTCAAACTAATCATTTAAAAAAAAATGTTAAATTTGAAGAAGATCCCTCTAAAAAGATAAAAATTTTAACTGCTATCATAATAACCGGACTTGTCTTTAAAGAATACGAAAATAACTTTAAAAACGGTACAAAAGAATTGGAAAAACTTGTAAAAGATTTTTTTGATAATGATGGTTTTCCTTTATCGCGTAGTCCTAAAGATTTAGTTTTTTTCACCAAATATTTAATATTTTGCAAAGAGGTAATTAAAGATAGTCAAAGATATGTACCAGAATTTTTAGATGATATTATTTCAAAAAATCTAAATTGTCTAAATTTTATAAAGACTCCTGATAACCAGCTGCCATTATTTAATGGGGCTGTTTTAATGAAATTCAATGAAATAGAAAAATATTTAGAGAATTTTAAACCAACCAAAAAAAATAATATCATAGGAGGTTTACATAAAATAAAGCATAAAAATCATTTTTTGCTCATGGATGTTTATGGGCCGCCTCAAAAAAGATTCTCAAAATCTTATCAATCAGGTCCTTTATCTTTTGAGTATTTTCTTGATGGAATAAAGATAATATCTAATTCTGGTTTCGGAAGTAATATCTCGAAAAAGGCCGAATTACTAAGCCGTGTTACTGCCTGCCAA
The DNA here is from genome assembly GCA_902572345.1 of uncultured Pelagibacteraceae bacterium. Classification (GTDB taxonomy): domain Bacteria; phylum Pseudomonadota; class Alphaproteobacteria; order Pelagibacterales; family Pelagibacteraceae; genus Pelagilacustribacter. The sequence goes on from CACGEW010000014.1 coordinate 824, forward strand.
TCAACTTTGACAATTAATGATACTTCCATAACAAAATTTGAGACTAATGAAATGATAAATAAAGTTTTTGGTTGTTCAATTAAAAATAGCTTTAAGTCCTTTGATTTTATTTCTAATAATGAGAAACAAGTTGTTAGTTGCTCAGCAATAAATAATGGTTACGAAAAAAAATTTGGTTGTTCACATAAAAGAGAATTATTTATTAATAAGACAGATAATTTTCTTCAAGGATCTGACCATATTTTTAAAGCAAAAGACGGTTATCCAATAAGGTATACATTTAGATTTTATATCAACCCTGAGTTAAGTGTTACTAAAACTATGAGTGGAAACAGTGCTCTCATTCAAATATCTAAAAATAAATCCTTAATCTTTACTGTAATTGACGAGAGTTTAGAAATAGAGAAAAGTATATTTTTAGGTGAAAAAAAAATAATTAATAGTAATTGTATTACAATCAGTGGTAATTTAGTAAATAAAAACAAAACTATAAATTGGGAAATTAGGAAAAATATTTAACATGAATTTATACGTCAAAAATGCTTTGATATCTGTTTCGAATAAAAAAAATCTAATTTCTCTTCTTAAAGTATTAAAAAAATTTAATATAAACATAATTAGTTCTGGAGGAACTTATGCATCTATAAAAAAATTAGGTTACAAGTGTACAGAATTATCAAAATATACTGGATTTGAGGAAATGTTGGACGGTAGGGTTAAAACACTACATCCAAAAATACACGCTGGAATCCTTCATGACAGACAAAATAAAAAGCATAAAAATGAAATGTCTAAAAAAAATTTTCCACCTATTGATCTAATTGTTGTAAATTTTTATCCATTTCAAAAAATAGTGACGAATACTAAAAATTCAAAAAAAATAATTGAAAATATAGATATAGGTGGCCCAACAATGGTTAGAGCTGCAGCAAAAAATTTCAAGAACGTAAACATAATAACTAATAGAAATGATTATGAATTACTAATTAAGGAACTAGAAGCATTAAAAGGAAGAACATCTTTAAAGTTTAGAGAGCTTATGTCTTCAAAAGCATTTGGATTAACTGCTTATTATGATGCAATGATTGCAAATTGGTTTAATAAAAAACTTAAAATTGAATTTCCAGAGAGAAAAACCATATTTGGAAGAAGATTACAAAATTTAAGATATGGAGAAAATCCACATCAAAAGAGCTCATTATATGTAAGTGATTATGAAGATAGAAAACTTGGATTTACACAAATTAATGGTAAAGAACTTAGCTATAACAATTATAATGATATGTTTGCTGCTCTACAAATTTTAGATACGTTAAAAAGAAATTCTGGAACTGTAATTATAAAACATGCGAATCCTTGTGGTGTCTCTGAAAACAAAAATCCTTTAATTTCATTTAAAAATGCTTTTATATCTGATCCAATTAGTGCCTTCGGTGGAGTAATCGCCTGCAATTATAAGATTACCAAAAAAATTGCAAAAGAAATCAATAAAAATTTTTTAGAAGTTATTCTTGCTAAAGGTTTTGATAAAGGTTCTTTAGAATTATTAAAGAGTAAAAAGAATTTGAGAATAATTGATATCTCTAATTTCAAACTAAAAAATCTTTCCTCTATTAAGTCATATGCGGGATCTTTTTTAGTACAAAGCAAAAATAATATTATAATTGACAAAAAAAAACTAAAGTGTGTCACTAAATTGAAACCAAACAAGAAAGATATAGCAGAAATTCAATTTGCTTTTAATGTTTGTAAACATGTAAGATCAAATGCAATTGTCTTGTGTAATAACTTTTCAACGATAGGAATCGGTGCTGGTCAGCCTAGCAGATTAGATAGTTGCAACATAGCTGTTCAAAAAGCAAAAAAATTTCAACCTTCAAAAATAAAGCACTCAATAGCTGCTTCAGATGCTTTTTTTCCATTTGCTGATGGAATAAACGCCCTTATTAACGCAGGTGTAAAAACTATAGTTCAGCCCGGAGGATCAATTAGAGATCAAGAAATTATAAATGCTGCAGATAAAGCAAAAATTAAAATGCTATTTACAGGCATTAGACATTTTAACCATTAATTAATTTTATCAATTTTTGCGGCCAAAATGAAATCACTTTCCGCAAGTCCCTTAATAGCGTGAGTAAAGATCTTGATTTTACAATACCCCCAACCAAAAGAAATATCCGGATGATGATTTTCCTCTTCTGAAATATCACAAACTTTATTAACAAAACTTTGACTTTCTTCAAAATTTTTAAAATTGAAATTTTTAAATAAATAAAAGCTCTTATCCTCATTACTTTTAACATCCCAACCATCAACTTTTTTTAAATACTTGTGTATTTCACTTTTATCAAATGGTGGAATATCGCCATCACAAGCAATACATTTTTTTTTTGATAAATCATTCATAATAAAGCATGAAATTTCATTCTGGAGCGGGCAAAGGGGTTCGAACCCTCGACCTTCTCGTTGGCAACGAGACGCTCTACCACTGAGCTATGCCCGCAATTTATTTAAGTATAGTACACACTCTTATCAATGGTCAACCTTTATAAAATGCCGCTACCTTCAAGTTAATTTTTTTTATATAATAGTTTAATGAAAAAATTTCCTAAAATTATTCCGATCTTTCCTTTGAGCGGTGTAATATATTTTCCTAAAACAAACCTACCACTAAACATTTTTGAACAAAGATATTTAGACTTAGTCAATGATGCTTATAATAAAGATAAATTAATGGGAATGGTTCAATCAAAAAAAGAGGGCAAATCCGTTTATGATATTGGTTGTTTAGGAAAAATTAGTGATTACCAAAAAAGTAAAGATGGTAGAATTTTAATTAATCTGACAGGCATATCTAGATTTAAGATTCTTAAAGAAATATCAGGTGAAAAACTTTACCGTGAATTTCAAGTTGACTATCAAAATTTTGATAAAGATATTGAAAATACGAATAATGAAGTTGACTCAAGCAGTTTGATGGAAAAGGCTAAAACTTTTTTTAAAAGAAATGGATTGTTACTTAATTGGAGAGAATTCGAGAAACTAAACCCTACACAAAAAATTGATACTCTTGCGATGATTGCCCCTGTTACTAATGAGGAAAAACAAAAGCTTCTTGAGTCAGTTTCTATTGAAAATAAAATTGATACGCTTGAGAGTATAATTAGTTTTTACCTATACGAAACAGGCTTAAATAATCAAACTATACAATAAAATTAATTTGCTGATTTATTCATCGAGTCAAAAAAATCAGCATTGTTTTTTGTATTTTTTAATTTGGCTATTAAAAACTCGATACCGTCCATTGTGCCCATTGGACTAATAATTCTTCTAAGAACGTTCATTTTTGATAGATCATCTTTCTCAAATAAAAGTTCTTCTCTTCTAGTACCTGATCTCGTAATATCGAGAGCTGGATATATTCTTTTATCAGCAACTTTTCTATCTAAAATTAATTCTGAGTTTCCAGTTCCTTTAAATTCCTCAAAAATTACTTCGTCCATTCTACTACCTGTATCTATTAAAGCTGTAGATATTATAGTAAGTGAACCCCCTTCCTCGACATTTCGTGCTGCACCAAAGAATCTCTTAGGTCTTTGAAGGGCGTTTGCATCAACACCTCCTGTCAAAACTTTTCCAGAGCTTGGTATTACAGCATTATAAGCTCTGCCTAGCCTAGTGATTGAGTCTAAAAGTATTACAACATCTTTTTTATGTTCAACTAATCGCTTAGCTTTTTCAATAACCATTTCTGCTACAGCTACGTGTCTAGAGGCGGGCTCATCAAATGTTGAAGCTACTACCTCGCCTTTAACAGACCTCTGCATATCCGTAACCTCTTCTGGTCGCTCATCAATTAATAGAACCATTAAATAACACTCTGGATGATTAGCTGTAATAGATTGCGCAATATTTTGTAGAATGATTGTCTTGCCCGCTCTTGGAGGAGATACGATTAAAGATCTTTGTCCTTTTCCGATTGGGCTTACAAGATCGATAAGTCTAGCTGTGTTATCTGGTTTTTTTTCGATTTTAGTAGTCTCAACTTCTAATTTGATTCTTTCATTAGGATAAAGTGGTGTTAGATTATCAAATGCAATCTTATTCTTTCCTTTTTCAGTTTCATCAAAGTTTATTTTGTTAACTTTTAAAAGTGCGAAATATCTTTCCGCGTCCTTAGGTCCTCTTATTTCTCCCTCTACAGAGTCTCCCGTTCTTAAACCAAACCTTCTTATTTGACTTGGACTTACATAAATATCGTCTGGTCCCGGTAAATAGTTTGATTCTATTGCTCTTAAAAAACCAAAACCGTCTTGTAAAACTTCTAATACACCAGTAGCTGTAATTTGTTCATTTTTCTCAGCTAATTTTTTTAATATAGCAAAAAGAATTTCCTGTTTTCTTAGAGTGCTTGGATTTTCTATGCCAAGCTTTTCGGCTTCATTAATAAGCTCTGCAGGGTTCTTTTGCTTTAATTCTTGTAAATTCATGAAATAGTATTGATTAAAAGGAAAGTATTAAAAATATATGACTTTTTATAAAAAATTCAAGGCCTAATATAAGGGCTTAAAAACAACAACAAAAACAACAACAATTAGTATAATTGTAGGCACTTCATTGATAAGCCTATAAAATTTAGATGATTTTTTGTTATCGTTTATTGCAAAATCATTTAAATATTTTCCAAGCAAAAAATGATAATAAGTTAAAATTACTACTGATATTATTTTTATCTGCATCCACAATTCTGCAAATATTACGAATCCTAAACTATGTATTAAGAGAGCTCCAAATAACCATGAAAACAACATTGCAGGCATCATGATGTAATTGTAAAGCTTTCTTTCCATTGTTTTAAAAACATCTTTCTGAGTCTCATGAGCTGCTTCAGAGTGATAAACAAATATTCTTGGCAAATACAACAATCCAGCCATCCAAGATATGACAGCTATTAAATGAAGAGACTTAAATAAAAGATATAAATTCATTTAAATATATTTTGTTGCCAATTTCTCAAATAATTCAATATGATCAGAATTATCGTTAAGACATGGTATTAAATCAAAGTTTTCGCCTCCTTGACTTAAAAAAATTTCTTTTCCTTGAATATTAATTTCTTCTAATGTCTCTACACAATCAGAGGCAAAACCTGGACAGATAACTAAAAGATTTTTAACACCTTTCTTTGGTAAATTTTCTAAGGTCTTGTCTGTGTAAGGTGTTAACCATTCTTGAGGGCCAAACCTTGATTGAAAAGTTGTTTCGATATCTATAGATTTAAATTTCTCTCTCATCAACCTTGTAGTCTTGTGACAATAACAATAGTAGGGGTCTCCTTTATCAAAATATTTTTTAGGAATACCATGATAAGACGAAACGATTAAATCAGGCTTCCAATTAATGGATGCAACTTTCTTTTCTATGCTTTTTATTAGTGCGTTAATGTAAAAAGGTTCACTTTCATAATGAGGGATAATTTGTAAACTGGGTTGCCATCTCATGCCCATCAATGATCTATAAACTTCATCGCATACAGTTGCAGTCGTTGCTGCAGCATATTGGGGATATAAAGGCAAAATGACCATATTTTCACAACCCAATTCTTTAAGTGTTCTTAATTTTGATTTAATGCTTGGGTTTCCATATCTCATTGCAAAATCAACAATTATATTATCGTTTC
>CACGEW010000015.1 GCA_902572345.1 uncultured Pelagibacteraceae bacterium
TTTTTTTCCATCAATAATCATCATTAAAATAAACTTGGGGCAAACATTTCAAAAACAAAATTCCTTAAAAACATTAGCGCTAAAATTAATATTACTGGAGAAATATCTATTGAACCTAAGTTAGGTAAAAATCGTCTTATATAGTTTAAAGCTGGAGCAGTTAATCTGTAAGAAAAATCAAGAACTGAATAAACAAACCTATTTCCAGTGTTTAAGATATTAAAAGCAACTAACCAACTTATAACTGCGTTAATGATTAATATCCAAATGTAAAGAGTAATTACATTATCAAATAGTATTAAAACTGACTTCATGAATTTTTCTCCACATAAACCGATGTACTTGGGAATGCAAATGAAGCTTTATTTTTTTCTACAATGTTTTTAATTTCTAAAGCTAAAGTATCTTTTACATTAAGCCATTCTTGAAAGTGCTTTGTTTTTGTAAAACAAATCAGTCTTATATCTATAGAGCTTGCAGCAAATTGATCTATTTTGACTGATAATAAAGTGTCTTCGGATTTAACAAAATCATCACTTTTTTTAATGTAATCTTCAATTTCTTTTTTAATATTTTTTAATTGTTCACTATTAGTTCGATATTCCAAACCAATCATCCAATTAATTCTTCTGTTTGTTGTTTGAGTATTGTTAATCACTGCATTTTCAGCAAATTGAAAATTTGGAATCGTTGCTAGAGATTTATCAAATCTTCTCACTACAGTTGATCTAAAACCTATACTTTCTACGGTGCCCTCAATAACTCCTTCAACGTAAATCCAGTCGCCAACCTGAAATCTTCTCTCGACTAAAACTAATATGCCTGAAATCAAATTTTTAAATAGATCCTGAGCTCCTAAAGCAACTGCTACACCAAATAAACCTAAACCAGCGATGATTGGACCAATTTTTATACCCCAAAGTTCAAGGACAGCTGCGGCTCCTAAAATAAAAATTAGAACTTTTATGGCTTTTATAATCCAATTGATTAAATCTTTTGAAAGCAGGCCTCCTACCGATTTGATTACCACTGATAAAGGTCCAATGACTTGATGGAATGTCCAAAATATTAAAATAGTTATTAAAGATCGATTGATAGTTTCTAAAAATTCAGCCGCTTGTGTTTCAACAGTTAAATAACTGGTAGAAACAAAAAATCCTAAAACCACTGGAAAGAACTTTGCTGGTCCCTCCATTGAAAAAACAAGAGAGTTATCAAAATTATTTGTAGATTTTGATACGTAATTTTCTAATCTTTTAACTACAAACTTTGAAAAAACACCCCTTAAAAATAAAAAAAATAAAAAAATTAGTAAGGCAATTATTATTTCTGAAATATTAATTCCAGATATACCTTTGTTCCACACATCAAAAAATAAGTTTTTAAAATTTTGTAACACTTCCATACTTTTAATCTTTCAATTTTTCTAACTCTTCTCCTGGCTGAAAAACTTCCAATTTTTTCCACCCTGATTTTTTTAATACACCTAAAACTTTTTCACTTATACATAATACTCTTGACTCTGTCATCAACCCATTCAGAGAGTATTTTTTTACTATTTCAATAAAGCTCTCAGCGCTCCTTTGAGAGTAAATAAAAATTATGTCAGGAGGATGATTTTTAATTATTTTGTTATTTTCTTCGTTAAGTTCAGTAATTTTTTCAGAGGTGTAGTTAATAATTTTATCTACCTGAAATCCTTCGTTTTTAAGTTCTTTATCTAAATTTGAAGATATGTTGTCCCCACAAAAATAAGCAATAGATTTTTTTTTATCAATCTGATCTGAATTTAAAATTATATTTTTTAAAGCATTTACAGTTCCTCCGGCAGAAATTGTATTATTGTATCCCTTTAGTCTTACTATTTTTTCAGTAATGGAGCCGACACAAAAACATATTTTATTAGTATCTTGATTATCCAACTTTAAATTTCTAATAGCGTTGGCACTTGTAAAAATAAACGCATCATACTTTTTTGCATCTACTGGATTAGCATTAGATGCTGAGATCTTTAGTGTTGGGATATGAACAATCTTATGTCCTAGAGAGAAAAGCTTTCCCATTAAATCTTCTGAGTCTATTAAAGGTCTTGTAATTAATATGTTCATTTTTTTTTAAATTCAGATCCTGCAAGTTTTAATAGTTCTTCCCCAACTAATTTTCCAATATTTACTGCTTCACTAGGTTTGCCTATCCGCTCATACTCGTAACTTTTTAATCCTGAGTCTGAAAATAATTGAGCTGTAAATTTAAGATTATTATTTTCTATTATTGCTAAACCACCAACAGCTGTTTCGCAATCACCTTTGATTGCTTGCAACATTGCACGTTCAGATTTTGCACATATTTCGGTTTCTGTATCATTTATATTTCTCAAAAGATTTTTAACTTCATCATCATTTTTATTACATTGGACAGCTATAATTCCTTGACCTACCGCTGGTAAAACTTCTTCACTTTTAAAAGAAAGACCTATTTTATTATCTAAATTCAAACTTTTAACTCCTGCTGCAGCTAAGATTACTCCATCTAATTTACCTTCTTCGAGTTTTTTAATTCTAGTATCAATATTTCCTCTCATACTTGTTACAGAAATATTTTTATTAATTTTTTTAAGCTGTAATTCTCTTCTTTTAGAGCTTGAGCCAATAACTATTTTACCTTTTAGATCTTCTAAGCTTTTAATCTTATTGCTTATAATTACGTCTCTATAATCATTTCTCTTTATATATGCGCCAATGATAAGGTTGCTATCCTCTACAGACTCCATATCTTTTAAGGAGTGAACAGCAATATCAATTTCTTTCTTCAAAAGTTTCTCTTCGATTTCTTTACAAAATAGATTTTTGCCCCCTATTTCAGATAATTTTACGTTTTGATTAATATCACCAGAAGTTTTGATAGCTTTAAAATCTATATTTTCTTCATTCAAATCAGTATTTTTTTTAATTAAAAGCTCTTTCACTTTTTCAACATAAGCAATTGAAAGCTTGCTTCCTCTGGCGCCAATTGTAATTTTAGTCATAAATTGATTATATATTTGAAAGATCTAAATTATACTATTTAAATTATAAATTGAATGACTAAAAAAATAACTTTTCTTGGAATAGAAACCAGTTGCGATGAAACAGCTGCTGCTGTCATAAGAGAAAGTGACAAAGGAACTGCGGACATCTTATCCAATATAGTTTCAAGTCAGATCGAAGAGCATAAAAAATTTGGTGGTGTTGTACCTGAGTTGGCAGCTAGGGCTCACCTGGAAAATATTGAATACATTATAGATACAGCTTTAAAAGAAAGTAAAATTCCTATTGATGAATTAGATGGTGTAGCGGCAACCGCTGGGCCTGGTTTGATTGTTTGTTTAACTGTTGGTCTTAATATTGGAAAATCAATTGCAGCGTTTTCTAACAAACCTTTTATAGGAGTGAATCATTTGGAAGGACATGCTTTAAGTCCTGGTTTGGAAAAAAAAATTAAGTTTCCTTATTTATTATTATTAATTTCGGGAGGTCATACACAGTTTTTAATAGTTAAAGATGTAAATGAATATGAACAACTGGGAACAACAATCGATGATGCTTTAGGAGAAGCGTTTGATAAAACAGCAAAAATGTTAGACTTGGGTTACCCTGGCGGACCAAATGTTGAAAAATTTTCAAAATTAGGAGACAAAAATTTTTTTAAACTACCTGAGCCAATTATTAATAAAGCAGGTTGTAACCTATCCTTTGCTGGTCTTAAAACAGCAGTGCTTAGGGAGTCAAAGAAAATCAATGGAGAAAATAAGTTGAAGTATAATTTAGCTGCCTCTTTTCAAAATACAATTAATAAAATTCTTTATAAAAAAACTAAAGTTGCTGCTCAAATGTTTAGAGAAAAAACAAAAGAGGAAAATTTTCAATTAATAGTAGCTGGTGGTGTAGCAGCCAACGAAACTATTAGGAAAAATTTATCATCTTTATCTAATGAAATGAACTTTAAAACTATTTACCCAGATTTAAAGTTTTGTGGTGATAATGCAGCCATGATTGCTTGGGCAGGAATACAAAGGTTTAAAAAAAATATGATTGATGATTTAAATAAATCAGCAAAATCAAGATGGCCTCTTGATAAGAATGCTCCTTACATGAAAGGACCTGGACTAAAATTATAATGCAATATTGGTTAATGAAATCCGAACCAGACGTTTGGTCAATTGAACAACAAAAAAAAGCTGGAAAAAAAGGAGCAGCATGGGATGGTGTTAGAAACTATCAAGCAGCTAATAATTTAAAAGCAATGAAGGTAGGTGATTTATGCTTTTTTTATCATTCGAATATTGGCAAAGAAATTGTGGGCATAGTAAAAGTAATTAAAGAGGCATTTATTGACAAAACTGATAAAAAAAAAAGATTTGTAGCCGTCCAGGTTAGGTTCGAAGAGTATATAAAATACCCGATATCACTTGAAAAGATTAAAAAAACAAAGACTATTTCTCATTTACCACTTATCAAACAAAGTAGATTATCAGTAATGCCAATTGATTATAAAAGCTGGAAAATTATTTATAAGATGGGTAAAATAAAACCTAATTAGGAGAAATTGTGGCTAAAAGAAAAAAAAAGAAAAAAAAATCTAAAAAAACTAAGAAGACTAGAAGGAAAAAGTCTAAAAAAATTATTAGATCTAGAAAGAAGTCTAAAAAAGTAAAAAAAAAGAGAAAATCAAAATCAAAAAAAAGAAAAAAATCAAAATCTAGATCAAGGAAATCAAAACCAAGAAAGTTTAATTTTAAGGCACCAAAGCTTTTGGAAGATGGGGATGGGAAATCTTTAATAAAAGTTTCAGATAGTTGGGCAAATCACGCCTATGTGAATGAGTCTAAATATAAAAAAAAATATAAACTTTCAATCAAAGAAAACGATAAATTCTGGGCAAAAGAAGGAAAAAGAATTACTTGGATTAAAAAATACTCTAAAATTAAAGACGTTAAATACAGTAAAGAAGAAGTAAAAATTAAATGGTTTTATGACGGAACATTAAACGCATCAGCTAATTGCATTGATAGACATCTTAAAAAAAATCCAAGCAAAACTGCAATAATCTGGGTAGGTGATGATCCAGCTGACTCGAAAAAGATATCATACCGAGAACTTCATCAAAATGTTTGTAAGGCTGCAAATGGTTTAAAAAGTTTAGGCGTCCAAAAAGGAGATCGAGTAACAATCTACTTAACAATGATACCTGAACTGGCTTACATCATGTTGGCTTGCGCGCGAATAGGTGCGGTCCACTCAATTATTTTTGGAGGTTTCTCGCCAGACTCAATTGCTACTAGGATCACAGATTGTGAGTCAGAATATTTAATTACTGCAGATGAAGGTGTAAGAGGTGGAAAAATTATTCCTCTTAAAAAAATAGCAGATGAAGCTTTAGATCAATGCCCTAATGTTAAGAAGTGTGTTGTAATTGAGAGAACAGGTAATCAAGTTAACTGGAATGAAGAAAGAGATGTTTCATATAAGAAACTAATTTCTTCTGTCCCGACAAAATGTGATCCTGAAGAAATGAGTGCTGAAGATCCATTGTTTATTCTTTATACTTCTGGTTCCACTGGTAAACCAAAAGGAGTTTTACACACAACAGGTGGTTACATGGTTTATGCCTCAATGACTCATCAATATATTTTTGATTATAAACCGAATGATATTTACTGGTGTACAGCAGATATTGGCTGGGTAACTGGACATAGTTATATAATTTATGGTCCGCTAGCTAATGGAGCAACTACAATAATGTTTGAGGGTGTTCCTAATTATCCTGATAATTCAAGATGGTGGCAAATCGTCGATAAGTATAAAGTTAACACATTTTACACCGCTCCAACTGCTATTCGTGCGCTAATGAGGGAAGGTGAAGGGCCGGTTAAAAAAACAAGTAGAAAATCTCTTAAATTATTAGGTACGGTCGGTGAGCCGATTAATCCTGAAGCATGGATGTGGTATTACAAGATAGTAGGCGACTCAAGATGTCCAATAGTTGATACATGGTGGCAAACAGAAACTGGGGGAATATTAATCGCTCCTCAACCAGGTGCTATAGATTTAAAACCAGGTTCTGCAACGAAACCATTTTACGGGATTAAGCCTGTATTAGTAGATAAAGATGGAAAAATTATTAAAGGTGAAGGTCAAGGAAGACTTTGTATGGCTAGTTCTTGGCCAGGTCAAATGAGAACTGTATATGGCGATCATCAAAGATTTATAGACACTTATTTTTCTCAATTTGATGGAAAGTATTTTACTGGTGATGGATGTAGA
>CACGEW010000016.1 GCA_902572345.1 uncultured Pelagibacteraceae bacterium
AAGGTTTATGGGAGCGCTTACTTCAGAGAAAGTAAGTGTAAAATCAAAAGCATTTCAATGGTTTAATTGTGTAGCTTATTCAACATTAGCAGCATTACTAGGTAGGATGATTATTTTTCCTGCTGGAGTTCTTGCAGACAGCTCACTAATAATCAGAATTGTTATTTTATTTATTTGTATTGTAATATTTCTAAACAGTAAGAAAAATTTAGTCATACCAACAATTTTATCAGCATTACTTTTAAGTTTTTTTAATTCAATATAAGATTAATTATGATAAAATTAGATATGGAACCAATATTTGCAATCTTTATTCTTTTATGGATTGCAGGCCAAACATAAGGCCTTATGAGTTTTAAAATTGAAAATCACCAAAAATCAAACAGAGTACGTGTAATTAAATTTCAAGAGTCTGATTTAGATAGATTAATTTTTCCGTTTAAAAAACACACAATTTTATCGTTAGAGTATAAACCTTTCTCAAGATTTAGCTTAGCCAAGAGTTTAGATGAAGTATTTGAAAACAAATTAAGCCAAACATTAGTAAAAATTCTTAATGATAGAGAGACAGGAACCGTAATTGTTGAACCAGAGATTGGTAATAAGAAATTTGATAAAGACTTTTTAGTTAAACTATCAACTGGGCTTGCTTACTTAGTAGGTAATCCAAATTTTGACTCCATGACTGATAAATATTATGCAAGATTTTTTGTAAAACATCAGGACAGTAGCGACTCTTATCTTAGAAAGGCTTATACAAATTTAGATCTTCATACTGATGGAACTTACGTTAAAGAAAAAACAGATTGGCTCATCATGACAAAAATGGAAGAACAAAATGTTAGTGGAGGCGAAAGTGTCATTTTACATTTAGATGATTGGGAGCATTTAGAAGAATTAAGCAATAATCCAGTAGGACAACAAAACTTTATATGGGGATCACCTAAAAGTAAAAATGTAGATTATAAAGTTGAACACCCTGTTTTTTCAAAAGATAAAAATGGCAAACCTACCATTTCTTATATTGATCAATTTCCACAACCAAAAAATATGGAGCAAGGTTTATTTCTTCAAAAACTATCTGATGCTTTAGAGGAAAGTAAAAACAAAGTTGTATTTCCATTACCTGTTGGCTCCACAATCTTTTCTAATAATTATTTTTGGTTACATGGAAGAAGAGCATTTAATGAGCATACTGGGTTATCCAGAGAATTATTGAGAATAAGAGGGACCTTTTTCAATTAATTAAGAATTATTTTAACTAACAGTTGTTGACTCTATCGAGCCATTCATTTTTAATGCGATTAATTAATTAATTAACAGAGGGAAATAATATGTTTAATAATTTGAAAAAATTAATTAGCTTAGTTTTCGCAACTGTTCTTTTAACTTCAATCTCATCAACAAGTTTCGCAGTCGATAAGTTACACTTCATTATCGGTGGTGGAGCTGGCGGTGGTTGGGATGGAACTGCTAGAGGAACTGGAGAAGCTTTAACTAAAGCTGGTTTTCTAAAAAGTGCTTCATATGAAAATATGTCAGGTGGTGGTGGAGGAAAAGCTCTATCTTACATAATCAATTCGAAGCCTGAGGGAACTGTACTAGTTCAATCAACACCTCTAGTGTTAAGATCAATCACTAGACACAAAGGTTATGTTAAAGGATCTGGCGTATTATCTTATAAAGATGTTAAGCCAATCGCTGGTGTAATCGGTGACTATGGTGCAATCGCAGTTGCAAAAAACTCACCATACAAAAACTTTAAAGATGTAGTGGATGCTTACAAAAAAAACCCTAAGTCAGTTAAAATGGCAGGTGGTTCTGTAAGAGGAAGCATGGACCATTTAATTGGCGCACTTGCATTTCAAGAAGCTGGCGCAAATCCTAATGATGTAGTTTACGTACCTTACGATGCTGGCGGTAAAGCTTTAGCTGGACTTCTATCAGGAGAAACACAAATTCTTTCAACTGGTTTGGGAGAAGTAATGGGTGCTAGAGACCAAGTAAGAATTATTGGTATTACAGCTCCTAAAAGAGTAGGTGATGCTCCAGAAGTTCCAACTCTTAAAGAACAAGGATACGATGTTCAGTTTGTTAACTGGAGAGGTTTCTTTGCTCCTAAGAGTATGCCAAGTTCAGATGTGAAGAAGATCGAAAAAATGTTAGGCGATGTTCAAAAAACTCCTGAATGGGAAGCCGTAAGAAAAAGAAACGCTTGGGTAAATATTTACAATCCAGGACGTAAGTTTGACAGTTTCTTAAAAGGTCAAACAAAAGAGATGACAAAGTTAATGAAAAAACTAGGCGTTATCTAGTTAGTTAACTTGGAGAAAAAGCAGTGAAAATTAGTCCTTCCAAATTAATTTCACTGCTTTTCTTCGTTTTTTCAGGTTATTATTTATATACAGCTTATCAAATACAAGTCTTTGCTTTTGATGAAAATGCACCATTTAATGCTAAGACATTTCCAATTTATTTAGGTTTCGCTGGGTTAGTTTTTTCAGCACTCTATATTATTTTACCGGAGGCAAATCCAACTAACGTAGATTTAAAGGTTTTAGATTATAAAAAAACAATTGGTTTAGTTATTTTAATGATTTTATATGGCTTAACTATTCTTAGAGCTGGATATTTTCTTTCAACTTCAATTTTTTTAGTAGCCTCCTATATAATTTTAGGAGAAAGAAAATGGATTTGGATATTCATTTTATCTTTCCCTTTCGTTGCAATATTTATGTATCTCCTTCATGGATTATTAAATATTTATCTACGTGATCCTTTCTTAAAATATATAGGAATAATGGGATGATTGAGGGAATTCTCATAGGGTTACAAACAGCTTTATCATTTAAAAATTTAATGATGGTAATGATTGGTTGTTTCTCTGGGACTATCATTGGAATGCTGCCTGGTCTTGGCCCAATGACTGCAATTGCACTAATGATACCAATTACCTATGGTTTTGATCCATCAACAGGATTGATTTTAATGGCAGGCGTATACTACGGAGCAGTTTTTGGTGGATCAACTTCTTCAATATTAATTAATGCACCTGGTGTTCCAGGTACTGTAGCCACATCCTTTGATGGTTATCCTATGGCACAGCAAGGTAAAGCAGGTAAAGCTTTAGCTATTGCTGCTTACAGCTCTTTTGCAGGCGGAACAATATCTGCAATCTTTTTGTTAATTGCTGCACCAAGTTTATCTTTAGTAAGTTTATCTTTTAGATCACCAGATTATTTTGGTTTAATGATCCTAGGTTTAACAGCTGTTGCTGCATTTTCATCTAAAGGCAATTTTTTAAAAGCCATGATGATGGTTGTTTTAGGATTAATGCTAGCCAGTGTTGGCCAAGATACCCTCTCTGATATACCTAGATTTACTTTTGATAATATGAACTTATCAGATGGAATAAGTTTCGTTTTAGTTGTTATGGCTACTTTTGCTATGAGTGAAGCTTTAACAATTATTTTTAAAGCAAACGATCCAACAAAAGCAGCTAAACAAATTTCATTATCTCAATTAGGTTCAATCAAATTAGATAAAGATGAAACAAAAAAAATGGTTACTACAATTCCTAGATCATCAGTTTTAGGATTTATAATTGGAGTGCTTCCTGGAGCAGGAGCAACTATTGCTTCTTTTTTAGCCTACGGGATGGAAAGAAATTTTGTTAACGATGAGGAAAAACAAAAATTTGGTAAAGGGAGTGTTAACGGTATAGCCGCTCCAGAAACTGCAAACAATGCAGCTTGTTCTGGATCATTTGTGCCTTTACTTACATTGGGTATACCAGGAAGTGGTACTACCGCTGTAATGCTTGGAGCTCTGTTAGGATTTGGAATTCAACCTGGACCAAGATTATATCAAACAAATCCTGAGATTTTCTGGTCTGTAATTATGTCAATGTATATTGGAATGGTTGTTCTTTTAATCCTAAATCTTCCTTTAATTCCATACATTGCTAGAGTTTTAGCAACACCAAGAACCTTTTTAATACCATTAATCTTATTTTTTTCCTTAACCGGAGTTTACTTAATGTCTTTCAATAACTTTGATATTTATATGATGATTGGAATTGCAGTAGTAGCAACAGTTCTTCGCTTATATGATTTTCCTATGCCTCCACTAATTCTAGCATTTGTATTAGGAGGTTTAATGGAAGAGAATTTGAGAAGGTCATTACTAATCAGTGACGGATCTTGGTCGTTTATGTGGGATAGGCCATTAACAATAGTAATAATGCTCACAATAATATTTATTGTGGGATGGCAAATTTATAAAAGTTTTTTTAAAAAAAAATTATAATCTAACGTATTTTTTTTCTCTATCTACTGACCAATCTTTCGTGCCATTTGCTACGATAAATAAAAATCCACCAGCTAATCCTAAATTTTTAAGGAATGCGATTGTTTGCATTTGATCAATAAAATCGTAGTGAAATAAAAAAGCAGTAGCT
>CACGEW010000017.1 GCA_902572345.1 uncultured Pelagibacteraceae bacterium
TCCAACAGGTGATTTAGAGAGAGATCTTAAACAATGGGTAAGAAAACAAATTGGTCCCATTTGCTATCCAGACGTAATCCAATTTGCACCTGGACTACCTAAAACAAGATCAGGTAAAATCATGAGAAGAATTTTAAGAAAAATTGCAGCAAATGAACCTGATAATCTAGGAGACACTACAACTTTAGCCGATCCAAGTGTTGTAACTTCGTTAGTTGAAAATAGACAAAATAGAGATTAATTAAAATTTAAATTTTTTGTTAATTTTTTAAATTCATCTATTTTTAAATTCCACTTTAATCTCATAGAATTTAAAACTATTTCTTTATCTAAAGTTTTTAATTCATCTGCAATAGGTGACCAGTTATAAAGAGCTAAACAACTTTCTTTAAATGGGTTATCTAAATAATATTTGTTAAAATCTATTTTGTCGTAGCGGTTTAAAAATTCTTTCTTAGCTTTAAGAAAAACTTCTTCGCTTAAACCATTTGCTTTTTCTTTTTCTATAATGTCAAAATAAATTTCTTTACAATCGTTCTCTTTAAGATTTTTTTCTACCCTTAGATACGAAAAAACGTAAAAAGTGCAATCGGCTATTGCCACCATATAAATATTCCATTTCGCAATATTGATCGATTTAGAAAAAACTTCATCTTCGACCATCGCAGTATATTTAACACCAATCCTCGTCTTTAAATATCCGTATAAAGTAGTTTGGGTTACGTGAGCTGATCTTTGTTGAATAAATTTTTGAAGATCGCTTTTAGATTTTATGCTCTTAAAATAACTTGTTACTTTTTCAATGGGAAATAAGTATTCACCCATTGTTTTTAGAGTAATTCTAAGTTTTTCGAGATTCAATTTCACGTTGTATTTTAAAAACCCCCTATTTTACTTAACTTATAGCATTTCAAATTGGTTTTAGGGTCCTTTTTTCTCTTTAAATTAAACTCATAATGGGTAAGCTCCGTCCAACTAATAATACTTTTTACGTAAAAAGTTAAAAATAAATAGGGGGAAATATGTCAAATAAAGACGCATATTGGAATAAGACCAAAAACCATATGATAATAACATTGGTTCTTTGGGCTTTCTTCTCATTAGTGATCTTCATGTTTGGTTCAGAACTAAACACGATGTCTTTTCTTGGCTATCCACTAGCATATTACATGACTGCGCAAGGTTCGCTTCTTGCCTTTGTGATAATTTTGTTTTGGACTGCAAATAAACAAGAAAAAATCGACGAAGAACATGGTTTCTCAGAAAGAGAGGATGACTAATGTTTAAAGGAGATTTTATAAAAAATCTTCCTAAAATATACGGGACCTACACAGGTGGTTTCATAGTATTCATCATTTTGATGTCTATTGCGGAACAAGCTGGTGTGTCAGCTAAAAACATCGGAGTGATGTTCGTGGCTTTCACGGTTTTGATTTATGCCTTAATCGGTTATTTATCACGAACCATACAAGTAGATGCCTACTATGTTGCAGGAAGACAGGTGCCAACCGTATTTAACGGGATGGCAACAGCAGCTGACTGGATGTCAGGTGCTTCATTCGTAGCCTTAGCAGGTGGAGTTTACTTTGGTGGCTATACTTACATGGCCTTCTTAGTAGGTTGGACAGGTGGATACGTACTTGTTGCAACTTTAATGGCTCCATATCTAAGAAAATTTGGGTGTTACACGGTTCCTGATTTTATCGGAACACGATACGGTGGTAATCTCGTAAGAGCTTGCGCAGTATTCGTGCTTTTTATAGCATCATTTACTTACGTGACAGCACAAATTAACGCTACGGGTACGATTGCTTCTAGAGCTCTTGGAATTCCGTTTGAAGCAGGTGTATGGGTAGGATTAATAAGTATCCTTATCTGTTCAATGCTTGGTGGAATGAGAGCCGTAACTTGGACTCAGGTTGCTCAGTACATTGTATTAATCATCGCGTACTTGATACCAGTATTCTGGATCAGTTCTAATGTTGGTGGAGGAATTTTCCCTCACTTAATGTTAGGTGATGAAGTTGCAAGACTTGGTGAACTTGAACAACAATTTGGACTAGTTAAAAACAGCGCCGCAGATATGAAAGCAGCTGGGGTACCAGGAGGATTGAAATACATCTCTGGATCTCACTCTGGAGTACCTGAAGGTGGAATGGCTGTCTGGAAATACTTATCGTTAGCGATTTGTATGATGGTGGGAACTGCATCGTTACCTCATATATTAATGAGATACTTTACAACTCCTTCTGTTAGAGCAGCAAGAAAATCAGTAGCTTGGTCGCTATTCTTTATTTTCTTACTTTACTCTTCAGCGCCTATGTTAGCGACATTGTCTAAGTTGGCATTAATGGATCCAAATCTACCAACTGGAATTATCGGAAAATCTATTTCTGAAGTTCAGTCGATAGAATGGGTACAAAGATGGTCTGAAGTTAAACAAGTATTTATCGCAGACTTTAATGGTGACGGTATACTTCAGTTGAACGAATGGTTCATGAGAGGTGACGTTGTAGTATTAGCTACTCCAGAAGTAGCGGGACTACCGTTTGTAATCTCTGGACTAGTGTTTGCTGGTGGTATGGCTGCTGCCATGTCAACTGCTGACGGTCTTGTGTTAGCGATATCAAACGCTTTATCTCATGATATTTACTACAAAATCATAGATCCAAAAGCTGATACAGCTAAAAGACTTTTAGTTGCTCGTGTACTTCTAGTAATTATCGGAGCTGCTGGTGCTTACATAGCCTCTTTCAGGCTAACAAGTATCTTAGGTTCGGTTGCTTGGGCATTCGACTTTGCAATGTCAGGTTTATTCTTCCCACTTGTACTTGGTGTATGGTGGAAGAGAGCTACTAGAGCTGGTGCAATAGCTGGTATCATCGCGGGAATTGGTTCAGGAACATTATACTTATTGTGGGTGTTCCCTAAATTCTCAACTGCTATTTGGGGTACTGTAAATACACCATTCTTAGGTATCGACCACTTAAGATTTGGTTTAATCGGTGCACCTATCTGTTTAGTGGTAATGGTTGTAGTTAGTTTAATGACTAAAGAACCATCTCCATCAGTACAGAAAATGGTAGATGACACTAGAATACCAACGGGTAAACCAATCCTTGGTAAGCAACACTAAAAAATAATTATTTAAAATTAAAAGGGGCGATTTTTTCGCCCCTTTTTTTTTACCTAAATCATGATAGTTTAAAAATATGATACCTACTTGGGCAATTGTTTTAGATTACGTGCTGGGAACAATTATGTGGACTTTGATTGGTCGGGCTTTTATGAATATTTTTCAAAAAGAAGACTCTACATTTTTTTTTATGAGAGTTTTCGTCAAATATACCAATCCAATAATTAATTTATTCAAATTTATCACTCCAAGCTTTTTATTTGGTCCTTTTATAGCTCTATACGTTGCTTGGTTTTTTTATTTATTTAGATTTTACGCAATGCCCTATATTTTAGGCTATGATGTGTGGGGAATGCTAGCATTTCCACTTGAAAGTGATTTTTCTAGACAACTTTATCAATTATTCAACTAATGCCTTAATTTTTTTGACAAAGTTTTAGTTTAAAATATAAATTAAATATGAGCAGTATGATTAAAATTTCTCCTTCGATATTATCTGCTGATTTCAGCAAATTAGGCGATGAAGTTATATCGCTTGAAAAAGCTGGTGCTGATTACATACATATTGATGTTATGGATGGGCATTTCGTTCCGAATCTCACAATAGGACCGGAAGTAATAAAAAAACTAAGACCTCTCACAAAAAAAACTTTTGATGTCCATTTAATGATTTCTCCCGTAGACAATTTTATCAAGGATTTTGCAGAGGCAGGAGCTGATATTATTACATTTCATCCAGAGGCAACATCAAATATTTCTAAAACTATAGAATTAATTAAAGATAAAAATAAAAAAGTTGGTATTTCTTTAAAACCAAAATCAAATATCAATTTAATTGAAGATTACTTAGATAAAATAGATCTAGTTTTAATCATGAGTGTTGAGCCAGGTTTTGGTGGTCAAAAATTTATGCCTGAAGTTTTAGAAAAAACAAAAGCAGTTAGGGATTTAATTAACAAAAAAAATTTAAATATTGACGTTGAAATAGATGGTGGTATCAATTTTGAAAATTGTGCAAAAGCTAAAGATGCAGGTGCAAACATACTGGTTTCTGGATCTACTGTTTTTAAAGAAAATAATGGTGACCTTAAAAAAAATATAGAAATTCTTAGAAACAATTAATAGATGTTTGGCCTGAAAAGTGTCTATCTTTATTTAATTTCTTTCCTAATCACTTTAATAAAATTTATAAAAAAAATATATTTTTCATCGAAGAACTAT
>CACGEW010000018.1 GCA_902572345.1 uncultured Pelagibacteraceae bacterium
AGGACATTGTTATGATGCTTTAGTTGGAATAGCAGGTTGTGATAAATCTTTACCAGGCTTAATGATGTCAATGCTTAGGTTAAATGTCCCTAGTGTTTTTATTTATGGTGGTTCTATTTTACCAGGAAAATTTAAAGGAAAAGATGTTACAGTTGTTGATGTGTTTGAAGCTGTTGGCAAACATTCATCAGGCGCAATGTCTTCGGAGGAATTAAGAGAATTAGAGTTAGTTGCCTGTCCAAGTGCAGGAGCTTGTGGTGGACAATTCACTGCTAATACAATGGCTTGTGTTTCAGAAGCAATAGGTCTTGCTTTGCCGTATTCAGCAGGAACACCAGCACCTTATGAAGAAAGAGACAATTATGCTTTTGATAGCGGACAAACTGTAATGAATTTATTAGCAAAAAATATCAAACCAAGAGATATTGTAACGAAAAAAGCTTTAGAAAACGCTGCTACTATTGTTGCAGCTACTGGAGGATCAACAAATGCAGCTTTACATCTTCCAGCTTTAGCAAATGAGGTGGGGATAAAATTTGATCTTATGGATGTTGCAAAAATTTTTAAAAGAACACCTTATCTTGCAGATTTAAAACCTGGCGGAAAATATGTGGCTAAAGATATGTGGGAAGCCGGTGGTGTTCCTATGTTATTAAAAACTTTATATGATGGGGGATATATTCATGGTGAGTGTATGACGGTTACAGGTAAAACAATGAAAGAAAATTTGGCTAGTATCAAGTTTAATACTAATCAAAAAGTTTTAAGAGAATACAATAACCCACTCTCTCCAGATGGTGGAGTTGTTGGACTAAAAGGTAATTTAGCTCCAGAGGGAGCAATTGTAAAAATTGCAGGATTAAAAAAATTACAATTCACAGGTAAAGCTAGATGTTTTGACAATGAAGAAGACGCAATGAAAGCAGTGCAAACAAAAAAATACAAAGACGGTGATGTAATAATAATTAGATACGAGGGTCCAAAAGGTGGACCAGGGATGAGGGAAATGCTTTCAACAACTGGAGCTATTTACGGTCAAGGCAAGGGTGAAAAAGTTGCACTTATAACTGACGGAAGGTTTTCAGGAGCTACTAGAGGTTTCTGTGTTGGTCACGTTGGTCCAGAAGCTGCTATGGGCGGGCCAATTGCACTCCTAAAAAATGGAGATATCATAGATATTGACGCAAAAAAAGGTTCAATTAATGTTAGGCTTACCAGCGCACAATTAAAAGCTAGAAGAAAAAAGTGGAAAGAAAAAAAATCAAGTTTTGGATCTGGAACAATTTGGAAATATGCTCAAACAGTAGGACCTGCTTATCTAGGAGCTCCAACACATCCAGGTAAGAAAAAAGAAGTTAAAGAATATTCAAAAATTTAATGAAAATACGTCCAGTAATTTTATGTGGCGGTTCTGGTACGAGACTTTGGCCTGATCAAAAATATCATCAACCAAAGCAGTTTATTGATTTTGGAAATTGGACGTTATTTGGAAAAACTTTAGAGAGAATAAAAAATTCTATATTTGATTATCCAATAATAAGCACTAATAAAAAATATATAAGTGAAATTAAAAAACATTTAAAATTAAAAGGTTTTAAGAAATATAAAATTGTTCTTGAACCAGCAAAAAGAAACACTGCTCCTGCTATACTTAGTTCAGCATTAATAAAAGAAATACCTGAGAGCCAACCCTTAATTTTTTTAACATCAGATCATTTGATTGGCAAAACAAACCTTTTTAATAAATCAATTAAACAACACCAAAAATACTTGACAGATAAAAATATCTTTATATTTGGCATCAAACCTTCTAACCCTTCATCTGAGTTTGGTTATTTCTTATCAAAATTGGTGAATAATACACGCAAGGTTACAAAATTTATTGAAAAACCTAACACAAAAAAAGCGAAAAAAGTTATAAAAAAAAATGCATATTGGAATGCAGGAATGTTTTTTTTGACAAAAAAATCAATCATTAATAACTTTAAGAAATACCAAAAGAAAAACTTTTATCATTGTTTTAATTCTGTAAATAAATCAAAATCTAAAAATAATATTTATTATCTTAATAAAAATGACTTTTTGAAATGTAAGACAATTTCTTTTGATTACTCCATTTTGGAAAAATCAAAAGATATCAATGCAATAAACTTAAATATACCTTGGTCTGATCTAGGTAGCTGGAAAGAAATTTGTAAAGTTTACAATAAATTAAAGACCAAGTATCAAAAAAAGAGAAATATTTTTTACAGACCTTGGGGTAGGTATACAAACTTATTTAATGGTAAAAATTTTTTAATTAAAGAGCTTTATGTAAAACCTAAAGGGGTTTTAAGTCTTCAAAAACATTTTCATCTTTATCAAAAATCCAGAAAGAAAAAATTCTTCAGATTTTAAACAATACTTCTAAATTTGAAAAAGCTGGATAATTGGCTCCTCGGGCAGGACTCGAACCAACTGCTCTACCAACTGAGCTACCGAGGAATAAATCGCAACATACTTTTTTTAGTTAGATAAAACAACTCATATTTTTGGAGGCCACGCCCAGAATCGAACTGGGATAAAAGGATTTGCAATCCTCTGCGTAACCATTCCGCCACGTGGCCAGTCTATAATTATCTATTAAAGCATTTAATTATTTTAATAAAGAAAAATCTAACTATTTAGGGTTGTAGGCTTAATGATATAAAGTAAATTAGATATTATTCAAAATTATGGAATTTAAGAAATATGACCATTCTAAAGAAGAAAAAATAATCTCTGATTATTGGATAAAAAATAATTGTTTTAAACCAAGAAAAGGTAAACTTAATAAAAGTTTCTCAATAGTAATACCTCCACCAAATATAACCGGAAGATTACATATGGGTCATGCATTAAACAACAGCCTCCAAGATGTTCTTGTTAGATTTAAAAGAATGAAAGGTTTTGAGACTTTGTGGCAACCTGGAACTGATCATGCTGGTATAGCTACACAAGCAGTTGTAGAAAAAAACCTCGAAAAAGAGAATATTAATAAAAACCAATTAGGGCGAGATGGTTTTATTAAAAGAGTTTGGGAGTGGAAAAATGAGTCTGGGGGAATAATATTAGATCAATTAAAAAAATTAGGTTGTTCTTGTGATTGGTCTAAAACAAGATTCACAATGGATAAAGACTTGTCTAAAGCAGTAATTAAAGTCTTTGTTGATCTTTATAATAACAAATTGATTTATAAAGATGAAAAATTAGTAAATTGGGACACAAAACTACAAACAGCCATTTCAGATTTAGAGGTTATACAAAAAGATGTTCAGTCACAATTATACTATATAGATTACATTATTAAAGGCACCACTGATAAAATTACAATTGCAACAACAAGACCCGAAACAATGATGGGTGACACAGCTATTGCAGTTAATCCAAAAGATGAAAGATATAAATCATTAATTGGAAAGAATGTTCTAATACCATTAGTAAATAGAACTATTAAGATAATTGCCGACTATTATGCTGATCCCAAACAAGGTTCTGGAGCAGTTAAAATTACTCCAGCTCATGATTTTAATGATTATGAAGTGGGAAAAAGAAATGATCTTAAAATTATAAATATTCTAGAAAAAAATGGTTCGATCAACAAAAATGGAATAAAGGAATTTATTGGATTAGATCGATTTGAAGCTAGAAAATTATTAGTAAAAAAACTTAAGGAAGAAG
>CACGEW010000019.1 GCA_902572345.1 uncultured Pelagibacteraceae bacterium
CAAAAGGAGAAGTACAAAAAATATTTGTAGAAAACTCTTATAGTGATGCTGTCGATGTTGATTTCTCTTTAATGAATTTTGGTGAAATAAAGATTAATAATGCAGGAAATGATTGTTTGGATGTTTCATTTGGCAACTATTCTTTTAAAGAATTAAATTTAAAAAATTGTGGTGACAAAGGACTCTCTATAGGAGAAAAGTCTATAGTTGATCTTAAAAAAATTACAGTTAAAAATGTTAAAGTAGGAGTAGCAACAAAAGATAGCTCTATATTAAAAATGGAACATGCAATAATGAGCAATCTCGATACTTGCATAACTGCCTATAATAAAAAACAAGAGTTTATGGGTGGTTATGTTGAGGCAGAAAACCTAATGTGTGAAAAATATTTAACAAAAGTTGACTCAGATAATCTTTCAAAAATTTATTTAGATAAAAAACTTTCTGTTAATTAAATGGAGTGATATATTGAGTTTTAGGATTGAAGATAAACTTTACATTAAAAAAGAAAATTTAATTGACTTTAAAATTTTTTTAAAAGAAAAATCATCAAAACCATTATATGAGCCAAGAATTATAGAAAGCTTGTACTTTGATAATCATAATTGTCAAATATTCAACGACTCTATTGAAGGTATCGTACCAAGAAAAAAAATAAGGATAAGAAATTATCCCTTGAGTCAAAATAAAGATTTTTATTTTGAGGTAAAAAATTCTTCTATTGAAGGAAGATTTAAAACTAGAAAAATAATTGACAAAGATGCTGTTGAAGAAAAAAAAATAAGTGGTTTTTTTGATGCGCAATATGGCCTATGCCTACCAAAATTATATGTACAATATTCTAGAGAATATTTTTTGTTTAAAGATGTAAGAATTTCTCTAGATACAAATATTATATATCGTGATTTTAAAACAAATTTTCAGGTTTCGGAGGAAAGAGTAGTTGCTGAATTAAAAACCTCAATTAATAAAAATACAGATGAATTAATAAAAGATTTCCCAATTCAAAGAATCAGGTTTTCAAAATATTGTTTTGCTATGGAAAAATTGTACCACTTGTAAATCATGAAATTAAAAAGAAAATTTTTTAGAATAATTGAGTCTATTATTTACAAGATTTTGATACTAACAAAAAAAATTAAAAACAAATCGTTTGTTCAATCTTTAAATTCAGCAATATATAAAGATCAATTTCATAGAGTGTATTTACTCTCAAATAATGAAGAAATTAGATATTTGGTAAAATCTGGAGATGATATTGCTAAATACTTATATATTAATAATTCATGGAATTTCCATGTCCTTGAAAAAGCATGTAAAATATTAAAAAAAAAAAAATCAGTCTCAACTTTAATAAACATAGGAGCACATATTGGATCAACTTGCATCCCCGCAGTAAAATATAATCTTTTTAAAAGATCTATTGCTTTTGAACCATTTAAAACAAATTTTAATTTATTAAAAACAAATATTTTTTTAAATGGTTTAGAGGAAAAAATTGAACCACATAATGTAGCCTTAAGTAATAAGAAAAAAAAATTATTTATTAAGCAGTTTGGCCCAAACTCAGGTGATTGTAGAATCATCTTTAAAAATAGCAAAAATACCCAAGAGATTAATTGCCATGTATTAGACCAATATACAAAAAAATTAAATAAAAATAATTCAATAATATTTATGTACGCGCAAGGTCATGAACCAGAAATTTTTTTAGGTGCAAAAAAGACAATAAAAAAAAGAATACCAATAATAACAGAATTTATGCCATCATTATTTAATAATAAGTGGATTCAAAAAATGTCGTATTTGATAAGAAACTATAAATATTTCTATGACTTGAAAAAAAATGAGAATAAAAAAAATTTTACTGCAAAAGAATTAGAAAATTTAAAAAATGAATATATTGTAAACAAAGATTATACAGATATATTAATCTTAAATTAAAAATAAATATTTGGCGAGGTAGCTCAGTTGGTTAGAGCACAGGACTCATAAGCCTGGGGTCGGCGGTTCGAATCCGCCCCTCGCTACCAAAAAAATGTCAAATATAACAATATTTTGTTTAACACTTGATCCTGAACACGAAAATATTATTAAGAAACTATCTTATACACCAGTAGGACTTGGCGATAAGAAATTTTCAGAAAAATGTTTTAATGATAAAACTAACAAAAATATTTCCAAAAAAAATTCATTTTATGGGGAATATACATTTCATTATTGGCTTTGGAAAAATTATTTAGATAAAATC
>CACGEW010000020.1 GCA_902572345.1 uncultured Pelagibacteraceae bacterium
TCAACTGAGAGCACACTTGTTTCTTTTTCGATTAATTGATGTATTTTTTCGAGCCTTTTTTTCAAGTCAATAATTTCAAGTAGTTCTTGTTTTTCAAAAATTTGAATATTTAAATTAGAAGAAATATTATTAGCTACTTGAACTGGATCTTTTAAATTTTTTAAACTATTCGATGCATCACTTAGATCTTTTTTATTTAAAACTTGTAATCTTTCGAATTTTTTCACCAAGCCAAAAGCCAACTGTTCAAGTTCTTTTGAAACATTTTGGTCATTTACAATTTCGACCTCGCAAGTAAGGAAATTATCATTACTGCTATGTTTAAGAATTTTTATTCTTTTTTCACCTTCTACTAAAACTTTAACTGTTCCATCTGGCAGTTTTAAAAGTTGGAGAACTTTGCTTAAACATCCGAACTGATATAGATCTTTACTCTCTGGGTCATCAATTTCAGAATTTTTTTGTGTGACTAAAACTATGGACTTGTCTGACTTCATAGACTCTTGAAGCGCTTTAATAGATTTTTCTCTTCCCACAAATAGAGGCACTACCATCGATGGGAAAATTACAATATCTCTAAGCGGCAATAGTGGTTTAAGGTATGAAGCCTTCATAATAAAAGAATATGGTCATTCTTACAGTAATTTCAAGAAACAAATTATATTTATGCTACAGATGTTGATGTTTTTTTACCATATGTGACAATGGGTTCTGAAGAACCTTTCACTGACGCACTATCAACAGTTACTTTAACTACATTTTCCATATCTGGCAATTCGAACATAGTTTTAAGCAAAATATTTTCTAGAATTGACCTAAGTCCTCTTGCACCAGTTTTTTTGGAAATAGCTTTTTTTGCTATTTCTAAAATAGCATCATCATTGAATTCTAGTTCAACCTCTTCGAATTCAAAAAGTCTTTGATATTGTTTTATTAAAGAATTTTTTGGTTCTTTTAAAATTTTAATTAAAGATTTTTCATCTAGATCATCTAAAGTTGCTATAATTGGCATCCTCCCGATAAATTCAGGAATTAGTCCATATTTAATTAAATCTTCTGGCTCTAACATTTTCATTATTTCAGAGAGTGGTTGTTCTTTATAGTTTTTCACTTTCGCACCAAAACCAATTGAGCTTCCTTTACCTCTGCTATCAATCAGCTTATCTAATCCTGCAAAGGCACCTCCGCATATGAATAAAATATTTGTCGTATCAACTTGTAAAAATTCTTGTTGTGGATGTTTTCTTCCTCCTTGAGGTGGTACACTTGCTACAGTGCCTTCCATTATTTTTAATAACGCTTGTTGAACTCCTTCTCCAGAAACATCTCTAGTGATGGATGGGTTTTCAGATTTTCTACTTATTTTGTCTACCTCGTCTATGTAAACGATACCTCTCTGTGCTTTTTCTACATTGTAATCGGCCGCTTGTAATAATTTTAAAATAATATTTTCTACATCTTCACCCACATACCCTGCTTCCGTTAAAGTGGTAGCATCAGCCATAGTGAAAGGAACATCTAAAATTCTTGCAAGAGTTTGAGCTAATAAAGTTTTTCCACAACCTGTTGGTCCTACTAAAAGAATATTAGATTTAGATAATTCAATATCTTTATTATTTTTAGTTTCATGATTTAATCTTTTATAATGGTTGTGTACTGCTACAGATAAAATTTCTTTTGCAAACTTTTGACCAATTACATAATCGTCTAGTACCTTGCAAATTTCTTTTGGAGAAGGAACTCCATCTTGATGCTTAACTAATGAACTTTTATTTTCCTCTTTAATAATATCCATACATAGCTCGACACACTCATCGCAAATAAATACTGTTGGTCCAGCTATTAGTTTCCTAACTTCATGTTGGCTTTTTCCGCAGAAAGAGCAATATAAGATGTTTTTGTTATTTTTTTCAGACATAGCGAATCAATATAACTAATATAAATCTCTGCTAAATGCTTAGCAAGTTGAAGTTGTACAAAAAGCTAGATATAGTGTTTTATTTTCGTTTCTCCACAACTGAGTCTATTAATCCAAATTTTTTTGCTTCTTCTGCTGTCATAAAATTATCTCTTTCCAAAGCATCAGATATTTCATCAACTGATTTGCCTGTATGCTTAGAGTAAATTTTATTTAGCCTTTCTTTCAAAGAGAGTATCTCTTTTGCATGAATTTGAATATCCGTAGC
>CACGEW010000021.1 GCA_902572345.1 uncultured Pelagibacteraceae bacterium
AAGAACCTAAAATTAATAAACAATAATCGATGATGTCAGGAGATATTTGATAACTTGCAACCTCTGTAATTTGTAATAAACCACTTGCCACTAAAGTTCCTGTCAACAGAGCAGCAGGAACTTTTATCTTTTCAAAGAATAAAATTAAAATTACTGACGAAGTAATCAAAATTATTAACTGATATAAATTTTGATTAGCAATTATCTCTTCAGAAATATTTACGCTATCTACATCGTAAAAACTATTCACGATAAAAGGAAAAACAGTAATTATTATAATTAATCTTATTAGATGAGAAGTAGCTACTTGGCTTAAATCAGTTTTTGCATCTTCAGCTAATATCATCAGTGGACCCAATGCACCTGGAGCAGCTGAAAAAATAGATGTTTTCTTTTCATATTTAGAAAATTTTTCTAAATATTTTGAAACGATTAGGACACTTAGGATTATGTAAATTAACATAATTAAAGAGGTCCAGATCCAATCTTGCATTTGACTGAACAAATCTTTGTCTATGTAGTTACCAATATAAAGACCAAGAATAATCAATATAGATGATAATACTAACCTTGGCATTTTAGTTTTAAGACCCATTAAAGAAGCTAAAGAAGTTATTAGCATTGGCCCCAAGAACCAGGCTAAAGGAATATTAAAATATTCAGCTATAATGGCACTTGGTATTGATATTATGATGACAGATATAAACTGTATTGAAAATATCTGTTTAAAATTTTCTTTATTAAAAGGAATAGCTTGGTTATTCTGCATCATTCATGATTTTAGGATTCATAGGAACTGGTAAAATTTCATCATCAATTATCTTTGGTATTTTTAAATCAAAGCTAAAAGTTAAAAGAATTTATATATCTTCAAGAAATAGAAACATAGCTAAAAAACTATCTAAAAGTTATAGAAAAATAAAAGTATTGAACAATAATCAAGAAATAATAGATAAATCCTCAGTAATATTATTGGGTGTTACACCTGATGTTGGTAATAAAATATTACCTAAATTAAAATTTTCAAAAAATAAAAAAATAGTAAGTCTTATTTCGACAATCAATTTGAATAAACTTAAAAAACTTACAAAAAATAAAAATTTGGTAAGAGCTATACCTTTACCTCCAATTGAAATTAAAAAAGGACCAGTTATTGTTTGCCCACCAAGTAAATTTGCTAAAAATATATTTAAACATTTAGGGCAAGTTTTAGAAATAAGGAATGAAAAACTAAGCTATAAGTTTTGGTCTACTGCTTCTTTAATGGCAACATACTATGAGATACTTAATGCGAGTTCTAAATGGTTAAGTAAAAAAGGAATTAACAAAAAGCTAGCCGATACCTATGTGGCTGAACTATTTTTAGCCTTAAGTCAGGATGCATTAAATAAATCTTCTCAAGGCTTTAAAAAACTTGTAGCGGACTCACAGACCCCAAAAGGCCTAAATATGCAGGTTCTTAATGAATTGAAAAAAGGAAAATTCTTTACTAAGTTCACCAAAGCTCTTGAAAATGTAAACAAAAGAGTAAGTAAGTAAATCATGGAATATTTTATACAACAATTAGTTAACGGGATTACTTTAGGTTCGATCTACGGACTTATCGCAATTGGTTACACCATGGTTTATGGAATTATTGGAATGATTAATTTTGCTCACGGAGATATTTTTATGATCGGAGCTTTTGTTGCATTAATTTCATTTATTATTTTTGGTTTAACTGGAGTAGCCTTACCAATCATTTTACTTTTAGTTTTATTAATAGCTATGCTTTTCACAGCCTGTTATGGATGGACCGTTGAAAAATTAGCTTACAAACCATTAAGAGGATCTTTCAGATTAGCTCCACTTATTTCTGCTCTGGGTATGTCAATTGTTTTACAAAACTATGTGCAAGTTGCTCAAGGGGCTAGAGTAAAGCCTATGCAGCCGTTGATTAGTGGTGGTTTAGAATTTTTTAAGAATTCTGAGTTTATTGTTACAGTTAGTTATCTTCAAATTTTTATCGTCATCTTAACAATAATTTTAATGGGTATTTTTACTTATCTTATTACAAAAACAGATTTAGGTAGAGCTCAAAGAGCCTGTGAGCAAGACAGAACAATGACAGCATTGCTAGGAATAAATGTAGATAGAACAATTTCAATTACATTTATAA